>JBHENH010000092.1:0-11816 GCA_046262135.1 Pyrinomonadaceae bacterium | reverse complement strand
CGCAAGTCCTGCGTATGAGAAATCTGAAGGATCGCATTCTTTTTGACGATGCCGAAGAGCAAAAGTATTCCAAGTGCTGAAAAGATATTGAGACGTTGACCCGCAATCAACGTCGATAGCAAGGCGAACGGCACGGCGATTGGCAACGTGAGAAGGATTGTTATCGGATGTAGGAATGATTCGAACTGCGCAGCCAGAATCAGGTACATGAAGATGAACGAGAGGAGAAACGCGAACATGAAGGATCGGTTGGCGCGTTGTAGTTCTTTCGACTGCCCGGTAACGCCTGTTTGATAACCTGGACCCATTCGAAGGTCATTCGCATAGCGTTGGATCGCCACGAGGCCCGCTGACTCTGAGCCATTTGGGGAGATGCTTGCGGAGACCGTGACTGCCCGTTGACGGTTCAAGCGATCTATGGAGGCCGGACTTTCACCTTCTTCCAGCCGGACAAGTTTCTCCAAACCCACGGTGCCGCCCAACGATGAAGCCACGGTGAAGTTTTTCAAACTTTCGCGCGTGCGACGAAACTCTTCAGCTGCCCGTACGACTACGTCATACTGATCAGAACCCTCGCTAAACGTAGTTACGCGCTGCCCTGCAGCCAGTGTGTTCAACGCCTGGGCCACGTCGCCGGCCTCAACTCCGAGATCGGCTGCACGCTGGCGATCAATAATGACGCGCACTTCCGGACTGGTCAGTTGCAACGAGCGGTCGGCGTCGCGGAAATTCTGGTCCTGCTTGATGCGTTCAACCAGCTTGGCCGAGTACTCATCGAGTTTCTCAATGTCCGGCCCACTGATGAAAAAGCCGATTGATGAACCTCCGCGGCCGCCGCCAATACTCGCGCCGATGGACGAAGTGCCCGAAGCAGTAATCACGTACTCTTTGGGATATTTCCTCTTGCGTATCAAGTCGCGCGTTTGCTGGATCAACTGCACCTGCGAGTATTTGCGCTGCTCAACGGGTTTGAGTCTGACCTGAACGGAACCGCTGTTTGGCCCACCGCCGCCAAAGCCTGCGCCTGCATTAACCAGCGTGTTCTGGACACCTGGTATTTGCTCGCGAACATCGCGCGCAACGCGCTCCAGAATCGACTGGGTTGCGGGGAGGCTCGTGCCTTGTGGCGCCCGTAAAGAAACTTGAAACGCTGATTCATCCTCGTCAGGCAGGAAGTTGTAGCCAACTACACTGTAAAGCGGCCAGATGGAGGCGACAGCTATCGCGCAAATCAAAATAACCACCCAGCGGTGCGCCATGGACCACCTGAGCATCCACATGTAAGAACGATCTACCGGTCGATAGAAACGTCCACCTTTCGAAGCAGCACCGTGCTCCTGCTCCTCATCGGTCTTGTGGAGCAGCTCGTGGCTTGTTTCACCGTTTTTTTCCGGGTCCTCAGGCAAACCTTCAGGCGTGAGCAACCGTCTTGGCGGCTTGATCCAGCGAGCTGCAAGCATCGGCGTCAACGTAAACGAGACGATGAGACTGACCGCGATTGCCCCTGCCGAGGTAAGGCCGAAAGAAGACATGAAGCGCCCGACAATCCCGCTCATGAAGCCGACAGGAATGAAAACGGCGAGCAGTGAAAGTGTCGTCGCCATAACGGCCAAACCGATTTCTTTCGTGCCTTCAACCGCCGCTTGAAACGGATGCACCCCTTTTTCTTCCACGAAGCGGTAAATGTTTTCCAGTACGACGATCGCGTCGTCAATCACTATGCCGACCATCAGCGTGAGGGCCAACATTGTCATCTGATTGAGCGAGTAGCCCAGCGCAGCGATCAGTGCGAAGGCCGAAATTATTGAGGTCGGAATGGCAAGGGCAGCAATGATGGTCGAACGGAAGTTCCACAAGAAGAGAAACACGATCAGGGCGGCCAACAGACCACCGACGATCAAGTGTTCCTCGATTGCATGCAAGCTGGTTTCGATGAACTCCGACTGGTCGCGTGTTACCACGATCTTCAGATCGGGCGGCAACAGCGGTTGAATTTCTGCCATGCGCTGTTTGACAGCATGGATAAGCGCGATTGTGTTTGCGCCGGATTGCTTTCGTACCGCGAGCGATACCGATGGCACACCGTCGAGCGATGCTGCCGACGCCGGGTCTACGCCGCTATCCTGGACGCGCCCGATATCGCTCGCCTTAATCGGATACCGGTTCTTGGTGGCGATTACGATGTCGTTAAAATCTTCAACCCGTGTGACGCGAGAAAGTGTGCGCAATGTGACAGTACGCGCTCCTTCGTCAAGTCGTCCGCCGGGAAGTTCAAGGTTTTGCGCGCGTAAGGCGTTTGAAACCTCGGTCACCGACAGGTTGTAAGCGCGCATCCGATCCGGATCGATATAGATCTTGATTTCTCGCTGACGCCCGCCAAACACCACCACTTCGCCCACGCCATCTGCCGATTCAATGCGCTCCTGAATCTGGTTCTGCACTATGCCCGTCAGCTCAATAGAAGAACGCGGCGCGCTGATAGCATAAATCAGCACGGGTTGTGAATCAGGATCTGATTTCCTGACGACCGGAGGGTCGGCAGTTTCCGGCAGGCGGTTGATAATCGTGCTGACTTTATCGCGCACCTCCTGGGTAGCGAGGTCGGGATCTTTTTCGAGATTGAAGTTGATGGTGACGTTTGATCTTCCCTGCGAGGACGACGAACGCATCTCATCAATGCCGGGCACGGTGTTAACCACACCTTCGACGATGTCAGTAATCTCGGTCTCAATCTCTTGCGGGGCGGCGCCTGTGTTGGTTGTCGAAACAGAAACGGTTGGGATGTCTATTTTCGGAAAGCGGTCGACGCCGAGGGTGAAAAAAGAGAAGGCACCGATAACCGTCAAAATGAGAATAATGACGGTAGCGAATACCGGGCGGCGTACGCAAATTTCAGCTAACTTCTGCATAACTCAATTCTTGTTTTTCCGTGAAACACGCATTACGTCTTCTGCTTTTGGCACAGGCGCTAACTGGATTGCGTGCGCGCAATCTGAGTGAAACCCTTCAATGAGCCTGCGGTAGCAGGCGGCAGCATAAAGCCCAGGGTGGAGCGCAGCGGAACCCTGGGGATCGCGACGTTTGGGTGATCCGAGCCCGCGGAGCGGCCGGCAGTGTGCCCTTAAACATCTGTCGCCCGTTCCACGGGCTTCGGAGATTTTGCCTCATTACACCCAGGGTTCCGCTGCGCTCCACCCTGGGCTTTATGCTGCCGCCCGCTACGCAGGCTCGTTGAATGGTTTGATCCACATTCATTCTAATCCGTCGTATTCGCGAATCTTGTAAATCCTGTTCATCCTGTCGATAAATTCCGACCCCTACTCCACCTGCACCCTCGCGCCTTCATAAAGCTGGGCCAGATTACTCGTCGCCAATACTTCACCTTCATTAATGCCCGACACAATTTGCAGCATATCGCCCTCTTCGGGGCCAAGCTGCAATACACGCAGCTTTGCAATGTCGCCTTCGATAACGAAGGCGCGGTAAGACTGTGTGTTCTGATCCGAGAAGACTGCGGATCGTGGAACAAACACTGCAGCGCCTCCACCTTTCCGCACGATCTTCCCGGTGGCAAACATGCCGGAGCGCAACGCGTTGTCGCCGTTTTCGACGGCAACCTCAACAGTCGCCGCGCGCGATATCGGATCGATTGCAGGATTAACAGCCGTAACTGTCCCGGCGAACTTGCGATCGCGGTGCGCATCAACTTCCAGGGATACACCCATACCGGGATGGATATGTGGCGCTTCAGCTTCCTGAACAAGTAGTTGCAACTTGATCGGATTAGTACGCAACACCGTCGCGATGACAGACGAAGAAGTTACAAACTCCCCAACGGCGATAGGCCGGTTGCTGATGTAGCCACCATAAGGCGAATGAATTGTCGCGTCAGCTACAGCTTTCTGCGCAATGGCAACCTGAGCGCGCGCTGAATCGACGTTAGCCTCCGCCGTTCGAATCGCCTGGTTGCTTTGCCGCGCGGTGTTTACCGTCGCTTCCAGTTGTTGGCGAGCGTTGTTGACCTGCGCGCGCGCAGTGTCACGCTGGGTCCGGTATTGGTCGTAAACAGTTTGGGCAACGTCACCGGTCACTACAAGATCGCGATACCGTGCTTCGTTGGCTTCAGCCAAACGAAGCTGGGCGACTGCCTGATCGAATGTGGCAGAAGCCGCGCGTACTTCGGGAATACTGCTGGCATCAAAGTTTCCGCCCGGCCGCAAGCCAAGTCGCGCTTCAGCCTGTCTGACACCGGCGATCGCCTGCCGCACACCCGCCTGTGCCTCCTGCAAACGCAACCGTGCATCCCTGTTATTCAACTGCGCTATTACCGCGCCTTGACGAACATACGCGCCGACATTTACAGGTGTCGAGACAACCTGGCCGGAAACTGGCGACGACACATCTGAGGTTTCATCTGCTATGAGACTCCCGGTGGCCTGAATGTAAGTTGGAACCTCGCGAGCGATTGCTTTGGTCGTGGTCACAGCCAGAACCGTTGTTTCCGCGGACCCGCCAGGCGCTGCTTTGGTGGGATTAGCTCTGGAACCCGAGCCGCCGCAGCCCGTGGCAATCAATGAGACTGCTGACAAAGCCAATACGATGGTAACCGCGCAAACCTCTCGAGACGCGCTTGAAAAGGGTATGAACAGACCGGTTTTAGTCGTACGATTACCAGGACTCATTTGCGTTCAGATACACTTTGCGCAACTTTCGAACATAACTTTTCCCGCCAAACGTCAGTTAATCAATTCCACCTGACATTTGGGGAGGAACAACTTTGGCTTGGCATTATCAGGGGGAAGTCGTGATTTTAGAGGTAGAAGAGAGAAAAAGAAAGCTGAGCGAATTTTTTGGCTTCAATTCAAACGGCGAGTTACTCACGGCCGCCAGCGCGAGTTTCAATCTGGATTCCAGGGCCGCTGCGGGACTAAAACAGTTCCATATTGAATGGCACATCATTCCGTCAATCGAGTCCATACCCCTCGATGATGCCTACTTCTCGCGTCTCTACCCTCGAGCGCCTCGCGATTTTGCGGATACAGTTGAGCATCGCACGAGCTACCGCGACCGGATAGTTGCCGGTCACCGTTCCCACGAGGGTCGCATCGTTGGTGTCGAGACGACACTGAAGCCTCGTTACCTTCCGCGCAACCGCCAGTTTTACGGCACGCTTTACGGGTTCGACCATTCTGCTGATCCATTTGCAAGCTATATCGGACTCGCGGGGATGATGAACGGCATACGCTATGATCATAACTATCTTGCTTTGCGCGAGTTCATTCGTGTGGTCACCGAAGACTGGCGGGCACGATCTCTCCTTCCAGCGGGATATCGCGTGACGGTTTGTCCTCCTGCGATCTTTAATCTCATTGGCACAGTCTTCCATCCAGAGTGGAGCGAGACTGAAACGATTGAGCTCGGCTTCTATCGCGACAACGAAGGGAACGCCACCTGTTACGCTGTTGGTTCAAACAGCCCAGGCGATTTTTCTTACATCAACGAGATTGAGGGAGAAGGCGACTGGTCATTAATGGGATTCCGCATCGCTCTAGTTCCGGAATAAAACCGACCCGTATAGAGCCCTATCAGTTCGAGCAGAGCACCTTGGCAACATTTCAGGTGAGGAAGGGGTCAAGCGAAGCGCGCCCCCGCTCAAGCGTAGCGTCCTCAACTGAATCACCCACGTACAGTATTCAGCTGGGATAAGTCTTGAAGGTAAATGGAGCTTCGTGCGCTTGCGCTTAAGCGGGGGCGCCGCTGCGCTTGCCCCCTTCCCAACCTGAAATCTTGCGGAGTCGTATGGCAACAAAGTATTGAAGCTTCCATCTCACGGTATGCAGCGTTTGCCGCCGTCCCAACCTGTAAATTTGCGAATGTTGGATAGCCCATGGGAGATCGAGGGGGTTCCGTCCTATGCAGGCGTAACGCTACTGCAGCGGCCAGAAGATTGGCACCAGCCAAATAACTATGGCAAAAACCGCGATAGTTAGAATTGACCCCACTCTGACAAAATCGAAAAAGCGGTAATGTCCAGGCGTGTAAACCAAAACGCATGCGGGCTCTAGGGGTGTCAGGAAGGAACAAGAGGCGGCATAGGTAACTGCCACCGCAAACGTCCGTGGATTTAAGCCCAGAGCAATTGCGGACTTCATGGCGATTGGCAGCATGACAAGTGCAGCCGCCTGGTTAGACATCGGCTGCGTCAGCGCAACCGTCATGACGAAGAATCCAGCCAGAACGGCGATCGGGCCATACTGCCCGGTGAGGCCGACGATTAGATCGGCAAGATATTGATCGGCGCCCGTCTTTTCCATCGCCACCCCAAAACTGATCATGCAGGCAATCAGAATTATTAACCGCCATTCGATCATCTCATAAATTTCCGATGTCCGAAGAGACCGGCTGCCAAGTAGGACCAAAACCCCCAACAGCACAGCGATGGGCAGCGGAACGAGGTGGGTGACCGAGAAAAAAAGAAATACGCCAAAGGCCAGCAATGCCCAACGTCTTTTTGCCGGCCGCGCTTGACGTTCAGAAATTTCTTCGAGAAGCAGGATCTGGTCATCCGCGGCGATACTCTCAACATGATCGCGGTTGCCCTGTAGAAGAAGGACATCACCGAAGCGCAGCTTGACGGTGCTGATCTGGGATAGCAGATTCACGCCATGCCGGTTGATTGCTAACACGACAAGTTGATAACGCTTCCGAAAGTTGAGACGCTTTAAAGTACGACCGATGAAATCTGAGCCGCGGGGCACCATCGCCTCAAAAAGTTCGGAGTCACTTCCTTCCAGCACCTCATCGCTTAAACTGAAATCCGCCTTGATCTCAATCCCCGCTTCGCTTTTTACCCTGAGAATGTCCTCAACTCGACCCTGGACCAGCAACAGATCACCCGCCTTAATTTGCTGGTGCGAGTGGGGTGCAATCCTGTACTGCTCGGCGCCTCGCAGGATTCCCAAAACAGTCAGGTCAAGTTCGTCGCTTATACGCGCCTCACCGAGTGTTTTACCGATCAAAGGTGAGTCGTCCAACACGATTACTTCCGTCATGTATTGCCGCACGTGGTATTGCTCGGTAAGAGACTGCGCCGGATCACGTCTGGGCAGGAGTCGGAGGCCGACCAGCAACATATAAAGCATGCCAACGCCGACAATCGGCACTCCCACTTTGGTCAGTTCAAACATCGAAAACGGTTCCATGCCGTATCGCGGTAAAGCGCCACTGACTGCGAGGTTTGTAGATGTTCCGATCAGCGTGCAGGTACCGCCGAGGATTGCCCCGAACGCGAGAGGCATCAGCAATTTTGAAGGACTAATGTTCCTTCGTACGCCGATCCCTAAGACTACTGGAAGAAACATTGCCGTCGTAGTCGTGTTTTTCATGACGGCGGCAGAAAGCGCTGCGGCAACCATGATCAGCGCGGTAATGCGAAACTCACTATCGCCTGCGAACCGGTGAAGACGTCTGCCGACAGCATCAACTACGCCAGTCTTTGCCAGTCCTCCAGTCAATATAAAGAGGCCTGCGATGGTGATAACTATGTCATTGCCAAAACCTGCAAACGCCTCCGTGGCAGTGAGTGTGTTTGTGATGACCATCGCGACCACAAGCATAAGGGAGACGATTTCGATTGGTATCCGCTCCGTCGCAAAGAGGATGAGAGCGACAAACAGCAGCACCAGTAGGATGGCGATCTGGCTAGTCATTTACGTATGAATGCATTCGAGTATGTGTGCGTTGAATGAGAGTATTGACACCATTGCGGCCTTGATAAGAGGTCGATTGAAATGAAAACGGTACACTTCGAGCTACCGCGCGGGCTTTGTAGCAATGGACATGCCCAACGCATGCTTGCCATGCACGGTGATCGACGTTTGATTCTTAGGTCCTCAGGACCGGAACTTAATAGCCCCGCCCGCGAGGACGGGGATTAGTATCATCGATATTATTGAAGGCCGGAAGGGCCGGCACAGCGTGGCGCACCTTCGGCGCTCAGAACTTAGCCTCTCCGATCCGCCGCCCTCATGGACGGCGCTATTGACTTCCGGTCCTGCGGACCTTTGCACGCCAAAGTTCAGAGTCCAGCCTTTAGGCTGCTGTCTCGCGAGAAGACTTCAAAAAGGAAAGTTCTTATGGATGTTGTGTTCCGGCAGCGTTTGAAGTCAAGCACTCTCCTGTCAGCGCCAAGGCGCGAAATGCAACAGGCTAGGGCAGCGCCCTGGGTAAGTTCCCAAGGATCGTCCAAGCACTGAAGCCGCGAAATACCAACTCCCAAAACCAGAGACATAATGATGAGATTCAAAATCATTTCGCGCCTTCAGCGCCCGGCATCTTCTACCATTGCCACCTGGGCCGATGGCCCAGGCTTTTACAATGCGCGCCCTTGTCGCTTTGACCGCAGAAAGTTGCACACAACCGTCAATAACCTTCGCGGTTTCGGACCACTTCCGTCTAAAATGTACGGAACGTTTTGACAAGGTTGGCGTGGGAGAGTCGACAACTCGCTTGACTGCGAATTTCAATGACGCGTGAAGATCGTGAGATGAAAGGGAGCCATCGACGATGCACAGAACTCTCAAACTCATTTTGATCAGCTTGATGATCTTCATAATGTCGCTGTCAATCTGCGCGCACGCCTCGCACGCAGCATCTGCGAAAGATCGCATCTTCGTCTTCCACACAGATGAATTCTGGCTCAACCTACACCACTTCCTTTACGTCCTGGGCCGCGCCCAAAATAAGGAAACCGATACAGCGCGCGAGGCGGTAGTCGGCGCGCCTGCTGATCAGGAACGAGGTTTCCAGAAGCTGAGCGCAAAAGAGCAAGCCACCTGGCGTGAAGTCGTTGCCGCGTATGCGGCGGGTCCGAGTAAGAAGGACATTGTTTTCAACGATCCGATGCCCGCAATTACGAGCGCTCTTGCCCTTGCCGGCGTTTCAAAGTCCCTCGCCGGATCGAAAGTCGATCCCGGCACGCTGGCCCTTCTTCAACGCGCTGCACCTATCTATCGCAAGGTGTGGTGGAAGAAACATCACGAAGCAAATCGCAAATGGCAAAAGTCTATTGAGTCGCTCGTCGATCGACATGGTGCGACTGTTCTCGCTTTCATAACGAACGCATATAAGTTTCAGTGGCCGGCAGCTGGGTTTCCGGTGCACGTAACGGCCTACACGAATTGGGCCGGGGCATATTCAACCACCGGCCACCTGTTGATCCTTTCGAGCCTGAGTCCCGGCAATCAAGGGAACTATGGTTTGGAGACTATTTTCCACGAAGGCATGCACCAGTGGGATGATCAGACTTTCGAAGCCCTGCGTGCACAAGCAATAAAACTGGACAAGTTTTTTCCGCGGGGCTTGTCGCATTCGCTAATCTTCTATACAGCAGGAGACGCGGTACGCCGAGTAGTACCCGGGCATGTACCTTATGCAGAAAAGTTTGGCGTCTGGCAGCGGGGCCTGACTTCGATGAAAGTTGCGGTGGAAGAAATTTGGAAGCCGTATCTCGAGGGCCACGGCACTCGCGATGAAGCTTTCGCCGAACTCATAAAACGCACCGCCGTCGACCCACCGAAGAAGTAACCAGTTGCAATCTGAACCAGGATCGTGCGGTAGTGCGCATCAGTCCGCGGAGCGGGTGGCAGCATAAAGCCTGGGGTGAAGCGCAGCGAAACCCCAGGAACAAGCCCCAACCCGATACATCAAAGTCCGCGCAGCGGCCGATAGACGTTTCTTCAAACGTATCGTTCATCGAACTGAATGCCGTTTGCTTTCAGGAACTGAATGAATTCCTCTCGAAATGAAACTGTCGCGTGGTGCTCCTTCTGTTGTCTTAGATAGTGTCGTACTTCTTCAACGTTTGATTGACTGACCGTAAATGCGCCATAACCACGTTGCCATGAGAAATCTTTAACTTCCGGAAAGACATTGTGCATCCACCCGGTTGCGTTGGCTTTGAGTTTTCGCAGCACGTCCGACAGTGCGCAATCGGGACGAAGCTTAGTTAATAAATGAACGTGATCCTCGGTGCCATTCAGTTCTAAAGAGATGCCCCGCAGTCCACGAATAGTGCCGCCAATGTAATCATACAGTCGCGGTTCCATGTCCGTCGTTATCAGTGGTCGTCGCTCCTTTGTTGAAAACACGATGTGGTACAGAAGATTGGTGTAAGAATCAGGCATACTTTCCCCTAGACTCGCCGAAGGCTTACACAAATTATCGAATACCGCAGCTGAGTTGGCACCGTGGCGTCGCTGTCGGCCGCTTCGCGGACTTTACAGATTTTCTTGCACTGACTTCCTGGGGTTCCGCTGCGCTCCACCCCAGGCTTTATGCTGCCGTCCGCTCCGCGGACTTCGCATGTCAAAGCCGGCCCACCACTTTAGGTTGCCTAATGGACCACATAGCAATAGAATCCGGCCCCATCCGGTCTTATCATTCTGCAACTCAATGAGGAGGAGATATGAAAGCAAGAGTGATTCTGCTTACCCTGGCCACGTTGTTTGTTGGCGCGACTGTGTGCTTAGCCCAGAACGCGCATATGGGCACGTGGAAACTGAACGAGGCAAAGTCGAGATTCCGCCCGGGGGCAACGAAGAACCACACGGTAGTTTACGAAGCCGCCGGCGACAGCGTGAAAGTCACTGTCGATGGCATCGACGGCGACGGCAATCCGATCCACAGCGAATGGACCGGAAAGTTTGACGGCAAATTCTACGCGGTAACCGGCGATCCCGCTTCTGACATGCGGGCGTACCGGAGGATCAACAAGCACACGATGTCTCTAACCGGAAAGAAAAACGGCAAGGTAACTCTAACTGGCCGCATAAGCGTTACGGCGAACGGCCGAACTCGCACCGTGACCACAAACGGAACGGATGCGAAGGGCAAGAGGTTCAGCACCAGGGCAGTTTACGACAAAGAGTAGCGGCATCGATGTCCTACGGAGTTGGATGCTTAATACGCGTTCGACACACCTTGTTAGAGATTTTCAATCATTGCGCAAGTGAATCAAGTGTGAATGTCTCTCAGGTTGGTAAGGGGGCATGCCCACCTTCCCCACCTGAGAGATCTTCATGGTCGAGTGATTACACAACGGAGTTGGATGCTTAATACGTTCGACACGCCTTGTTAGAGACTTTCGATCATTGTCCAAGAGAATCAAGTTTGGAAATCTCTAAGGTTGGGAAGGGGGCATGCCCCCGCTCGCTCTTATGGGTTCGCCTTGTCAGAGACTGGACATCGGCATTAATGAAAAATGAAAAATGAGAAATAATATATGGAAAATCTGCTTTACCGGCCTTCCTCCCAAAGCTCAATCTTCATTCACCCACGAGCAGCCTGAACCTTCGTCCCGTAATCAAGCGACGCATAAAAACTCCCGCGTCCCTGCGGCGTCAGGTCCAGCACATTCCAAATCGGATTCAACTCATCAATGCCGCGCTCTTTGACGTCCTCGGCCAGCCGGGGATGGCCACTGTAAAAATGGCGCAACGTGCCATCAGTGTCTCGTGTGAAAACCGAAATCGTCGAATCCTGATGTCCTTCAGCATCTTCGCTCCCGAGATCGTACTTAAAAGTGCCGTCACCGGCGCTGAGCAGACGCAGTTTGTCCCAACCCCTTGCTCGCGCGTGCGCGCGCAACGTGGACGGATCAGCCGCCGCGACAATCGCCAGGTCAACGTTTTGCGCCAGGTGATGAGCAACCCATTGAAGGCATCGATCCACGCCGTACACATCGGGCACGGGTTCGTTTGCTTCTTTCCGTACATGAAGTGGTAGACCACGAGCGCACGATCCGAGCCGGTGAACAG
>JBHENH010000091.1:11820-12269 GCA_046262135.1 Pyrinomonadaceae bacterium | reverse complement strand
GAACTACATTAACCCATGACAACTCAAAAACTATCGCGACTAGTGGTTCAACTATTCTTTATAGCAGCTGTAAGTCTTCCCCTGCCCACTCAGTTTGCCAATGCCGAACCACAATCGGCGCCCCATATAGGCCTCAACGGTTCGCTGTCGACAGGCAAGACGCAGCGCGGACGAACCGTTCGCGCGTCCGTCGAAATGAATATTCCGCCTGGTTATCACATCAACTCAAACCGCCCGTTGGAGAAGTTTCTTATTCCTACTCAAATTCGGATCGAAGCGCCAAAAGGGATTCGCTTGAGTCCGGTGATCTACCCACGTGCAGTCTTGCGCAATCTCAGGTTTTCAAAGAACCGTGTGGCCGTTTTCGAGGGACGGGTATCTATGCGTTTCAATATTACGGTTCCCAGGAGTTTCCCGTCCGGACCCGCCGAGATCAAAGCGCGAGCCAG
>JBHENH010000091.1:0-11782 GCA_046262135.1 Pyrinomonadaceae bacterium | reverse complement strand
CCGCCGCAAATTCGCGACGTCAGCATATGGCTCACGATCGAAGGATGACGGATGGATGAATAATGATGAATTAGGAATGATGAGTTAGGATGATGAACAATGAATAATGAATTATGAATTACGACTCCGATCATCTTCATCATTCATCATTCATCATTCCTAACTCCTAACTCATCATTCCTAATTCATCCTTCATCCTTCGCTTCGGGGCCTTCCTATGACCGACATCAGACGTCCCACCTTACCCCGTACGCTCTTTTCACGTCGATAAGAGAAAAACAGATCAGGACGGCACATTGTGCAGAGCGGAGCAATGTTAATTCGCGACTCGTCGACACCCGTTGAAATCATCTGACTGCGATTTGCTTCCAGGAGATCAATGCACGCATGATTTTCCCTGGTTTGTCGCAACAGCTTATCTGAGGATGCGAACTTGCTACGGAACGGTGCGATGACGTCAGCACCAATTTCATAGCAACAAGACCCGGCCGCTGGGCCGATCGCTACCTGAACATCCTGAGGCTTTGCTTTATATTCCGCGGCCATCCGGTCGAGCGCTTTGAGAACAACTTCAGCCAGTGTTCCCCGCCACCCGGCGTGTACGGCAGCAAAAGCTCCCGTTCCGGGATCACCAATAAGAATAGGTACGCAGTCAGCTGTCTTTACTCCAGCCATGACTCCGCGCGCGTTACTGACAATGGCATCGCAATAAACGGTCTCTCCACGCGCGTCCTCCGCAGGTTTTGCGTCTTCCGGATCCTTTACCAATCGCACATCCGCCCCATGGACTTGCCAGCAACCGGCAAGTGACCAGTCGCCGGCAAAAAGCTTGAGAAAGCGGCGGCGATTCTCCAGAATGTTTTCCGCCGAGTCTTCGTTAAATCCGGCAAGGTTGAGTGCGCTCACCGGCATCGGGCTGGCGCCACCTATTCGTGTTGAAAAGCCGTTGGCGAAACCAGCGTCTTCTAATGGCCTGCAGACGAGAGCGCGCACGCCGTCAAGTTCGCGCCAATAAAAGCCGGCGATTGAAAGTTCTTCTTCAGTTGTGATCGTTTCCATTGGCATAGACATTATCGAAGTTGCCCGAATTCGCGAAGTGCTGTTGCGCACGCCACGCTTTTGCACCCGCGTGTTTACCCCATCGGAACGTGCATATAGCGACGCCCGCGGCACGGTCGCGGCGCAGCATTATGCGGCGCGCTTCGCTGCAAAGGAAGCAGCAATGAAAGCGCTACAGACGGGTTGGCGAGGAGGGATTAGCTGGCAGGATGTTGAAATCGCCTCGCGAGATCTCGGAGCTCCTTACCTGATTTTTCACGGCAAGGTAAAGGAACTTTTTGATTCGTCTGGAGCCACAGTAGCCCACCTCTCCCTGTCGCATACGGCCGAGCACGCGATTGCGCAGGTCGTACTGGAGAAAGTTTGAATCTCAGCCTGTGGAATACATAGCTCAAGATTTGGCGGCTTCGCCGTACGATGTGCGGAAGGTCTACGACCTTCCGATAAACGCTTCCAAACCTTGGGCTATGCCCTAGCAGGGCATTCGTTCACTTCCGTACCAATTGATTTGAGGTTAGTGGTTTAACGCATCATGTTTACCAGCGTGCGATGACCGCTTGCATCAACATCGATGCGAGTTGCGGCAGATCGGGAGGAACCAGACTCCGAGAGCGGAGGACCAGAAGATTTGGCGTGTTGCGTATGGACGGGTTGTTTTGGCGATTCGCTGTCGGCTACGTCATCAGTTTGGATCCCAATTGATTCTGGCAGATGACTATGTAAGAAACATTCCACATTAGGAGCCAGTCTCTCAGTAACCGCGATAACCTCGCGATAAGGGCATTCGAGAGTTGAAAGCGAACCTGTCTGCGCGTCGATCTCGACGAACTCGATCCCCTCAGGACATTCAAAGGTTCTGCCGCCCAACTCAGGTTTCAATTCAACAGCTGCTTTCATGAAATCTATCCACGCGGGTAATGCCGCGTCCGCACCCGTCAATCCAAGTTGTTGATTGTCGTCGTATCCGATCCACACGGCACAGACGAGATTAGGCGTGAAGCCCACAAACCAGCCGTCTCGAGACGTGCCTGTCTTGCCGGCGATGGCTGTGCCTTTTAACGAGCCACGGGCCACGCGAGCCGTTCCATGGTCTACAACGGCGGTGAGCATATTTGTGATCATGTAAGCCGTAGTCGGACTAATGACCTGAGCAGCAGCGGTTTCGCCATTGCTCAAGTGGGCTGCAGGTGGCTCTCCCACACTAGCTATAATTTTCGGCTGGACGCGCCGGCCACCGTTAACGAAAGTTGCGTAAGCTGCTGCAAGCTCGAGCGGCGTTACTTCTTTGGTGCCCAAGGCAAGAGATGGGTATCGTTCGGGTCTTGGCAACCCAAACTGTTGAGCAAGATTGGCGATGCGCGCGAGGCCGGTTTGTAGTGCAATATCAACCGTCACGACGTTGAGCGACTTTACGAGTCCGGTACGCATGGTGACGTCTCGCATAGAGTAACCGCCGCCGAAGTTTGCGGGGTGGTAAATCCGGTTTCGGTCATAAACGAAGTCTCGCGGCGCGTCTGAAAAAGTTCGTACGGGCGATATCCCGTCCTCCAGCGCGGCCGCATAAACAAATGGCTTGAAAGTGGAGCCTGGCTGGCGTCTGGCGTCACTCGCCCGGTTCAATTGCGACTCAGCATAGTCGCGGCCACCCACCATCGCCAGCACGTTGCCGGTTTTCGGGTCGAGAGCAACCAGAGCGGCCTGCGGTTTGGCAATACGATTTTTGTGTACAACGTCCAGGCGATCCAATTGGCGCTTGAGGGCTGCTTCAGCAAGCTGCTGAAGATTCAGATCGATTGTGGTGTAGACCCTGGGGCTCGCAATCGAGGAATCGACCAGCTCAGAACTCCGATTAACATAATCGACAAAATACGGCGCCAGCGAATCATTCGATGTCGCGGGTGGAGAAACAACGACGGGTTCTTTTGCCGACGCAGCGGCTTGTTCCCGTGCGACCCAGCCGTCGCGGACCATAGCCTCCAATACAGTGTTCCGGCGTGCTCTGGTGGCTTCAGAGTGCCTCAGTGGAGAGTAGCGAACGGGGCCCTGGATCATTCCTGCGATGGTGGCCGCTTCCGTCAGCGAAATGTCCTTTATATCTTTGCCAAAATAGACACGTACGGCCTCTTTCACGCCGCGAATTCCTACGGCTCCTCGTTGGCCCAGATAGATTTCATTGCAGTAAAGGGCAAAGATGTCTTTTTTAGAAAGCCGGCGCTCGAGCGCAAAAGCCAGCAACGCCTCGGCATACTTGCGCTGAAATGTTCGTTCCGGCGAAAGATAGGTGTTCTTTACTAACTGTTGCGTAATAGTTGAGCCACCCTGCCCAATTCGATCGTCGCCCGCGTTACGTAGTAGCGCACGCCCGATTCCATAAAGATCCACACCGGAGTGCTGGAAGAATCTATGGTCTTCTATTGCAAGGATGGCGTGTACCAGAACGGGAGGAATTTCGGAGAAGGTAAGTGTTTCGCGCTTTCCAGCTTTTGAAGAAAGATCGTTTGAGAGAACTTCCGGCTCTAGCGTGAATGAATCAACGAGAGTCTCATTCGCGGTAAGTGCCGCGATTCTGTCATTAGTATCGAAGATTACCCGCACGACGGAGGGTTGACCTTTATTCGTATGTTGAGGCCGAATTTCAACGGCTGACGTTGTTTCGTTATAGCTCCCGTTCCAGACGGTGCTGCTGTCCGATGCAACGTAACCGGCTCGCCGCAATTCAGTAATCAGAGCCTGGCGAGGCAACTTCTGTCCGGGTTGTATCGACCGCGGAGCGGCATACAGACCAGGACGACTAGTCAGGTAGCCAGTCGCTATACGAGCATCAATTATCCTCGAATAATACTTGTAGGAATGGAGCAAAGAGTCAGTGCCCGCAACCAGTCCGATTGCCAGCAGCACGCACACGCAGCGGAACAGAATCCGCGGCGTGTCCGACGCTTGATCAGGGATGATCGATTCGAGAACGCCTGCCAACTTCCGCACTGTGCGCGAGGCACCTTGAAATGAAAAAGACGAGTGCTTCTCAGGGTAAGAGGTGATTTCTATTGCCATAAAACAGACGGAAGTCCGAACAAGACGGCCTGACGGCCAGCGTTTCCTGGGTCCGCCGCCGCCGTCCCCCTTCGGTGCTCCACAGTTTTCTGAATGCTTTTATATATTGCTAATCGGATAGATTCTTCAGTTGCGGCCCCCCGTAACAAGAGGTGGCGCACCGGGCGGTTCTGTTTGGGGAATTCAGTCAATTGGACATGGGAGGTGGATGCATCGCTCATACCTACCTAAAAGAGGCTGATCGTTTCACGACGCTCATTGCAGGAAGGGCAAGCGCTCCGGTGTCGCTTCGTGCGTTTGCGCTGACCGAATCGTTCCTTATAATGCAGAGTAAATTTAACGAAATTCGAAATTGGAGTGCCCCATGCCTGAGCCAAAACACGTTATGACTACGCCCGGCGATGTGATGTTACTTGCCGGCACGATGAAGGGTGCGTTTGTGCTTCGCTCCGACAAAACGCGTCAAAATTGGGAGGTTGGTGGACCGTACTTTCCTGGTCGCGCGATCTATGCACTCGCTTACGACGACCGTAAGGGACGGCATCGCCTCTGGGCCGCCGTTAACAGCTCGTACTGGGGTTCCTACTTGAGCTCCTCAGACGATTTTGGAAAGATTTGGACCGAGCCGGAGACCTACGGTGTAAAGTTCCCGGAAAGCGCGGATGCCGCAGTTAAGCAGATCTGGCAAATTGCGATGGGCCACGCCGACGAACCGGATACGCTGTATTGCGGCGTGGAGCCGGCGGCCCTTTTCAAATCCACGGATGCCGGCGAGAGTTGGTCGCTGGTGGAGGGCTTGTACAATCATCCTCATCGAGAACAATGGATGCCGGGCGGCGGTGGTCTTTGCCTGCACACTATTTTGCTAGACCCTTCCGACAAGAAACGGTTGTTCGTTGCCATCTCCACCGGCGGCGTTTATCGCTCTGACGACGGCGGGGAAATCTGGCAAGCACGCAACGTGGGTGTGCGCGCGCAGTTTCTGCCGCCTGAGCAGCGTTATCCCGAATTTGGGCAGTGCGTACACAAGATAGTTAGTGATCCTTCAGACCCGCGGAAAATGTTTTTACAAAACCACTGGGGGTTATACAAAAGTGAGGACTGCGGCGATTCATGGACTGATATCGCTAACGGTGTACCTTCGGATTTTGGATTTGCGCTTGAAGTGGATCCGAATGATTCCAGCGTTTTCATCGTGCCGCTCGAATCGGACGAATTTCGCTGTACGCCGGAAGGGAAGCTGCGCGTCTATCGGACACGTGATGGAGGTAAGTCGTGGACCGCAACACATGCTGGTTTGCCGCAGGAAAATGCTTTAGAGACAGTACTGCGCGATGCGCTTTCGGCTGACAGCCTGAAGCCGGCAGGTATTTACTTCGGAACACGTAGCGGAAAATTGTTTGGATCCAGGGATTCAGGCGACTCCTGGAACACAATTCTCGAAAGCTTGCCGCCCGTTGTTTGTGTGAAGACAGCGCTGGTGCAATGACCATTCAGACCACCGTAAATAAAGCTTTTCTAAACAGGGAGTAGGATAGTTTGATTTTCAGGCGCGGATGAACGCGCATCAGCGTTGAAATGTTTGCGTGGCCTAACACTATGCTGAACGTGACGCACTAAACTGAAAAAGGCCCACGATGCTCATAGGAAAACTATGAAACAACAATTCGCCGCCATTGCTCTTGCACTTCTGATTCTTGCGTTACCTGCGGTCGCAGAAGCGCAAGCGAA
Source organism: Pyrinomonadaceae bacterium (assembly GCA_046262135.1). Classification (GTDB taxonomy): domain Bacteria; phylum Acidobacteriota; class Blastocatellia; order Pyrinomonadales; family Pyrinomonadaceae; genus PSRF01. The sequence continues at coordinate 5,941 of JBHENH010000091.1, read as the reverse complement.
GCCACCCCAATCTAAACTCATCGAATTTCACAGGGCATTGCTGAAGCGAGGCCCGAAATGGACCGCCGCAAGTATGGCGGAAAGCTTGCGCTCGGAACATGTCGCCTATGTTATTTCGCTTCTTGAATCGGGCCAGGCCGTTATTGCCGGGCCGCTGGCCGACGATGGCGATATCGCGGGCATTTATGTTCTCCGCGCAAAATCTGCTGAAGAGGCAAAGACCTGGATCGAAAATGATCCCGCCGTGAAAGCCGGTCACTTTGCTCCCGAGATGCACCCGTGGTGGTCCGAAGATGTAATGAAAAAACCCGCGACGCCAATCAAGTTGACAACCGCCTACCTTGCGTTTCTTACGCGCGGTGCAAAGTGGACGCCGGAAAAAACTCCAGCCGCCGAGGCGCTACAAAAAGCACACATAGCAAACATTAACCGGCTGGCGGAGACAAAGAAGCTTGTGGTGGCCGGCCCTTTTGGTGATAACGGCACGCTGAGGGGGATTTTCGTTTTCCGGACTGCTTCTCTTGAGGAAGCGCGTGCACTAGCCGCGAGTGATCCGTCGGTTCAGGCCGGAGATTGGCACTCGATATTCATCCCTGGATGGTCCCTGAAGGAGTGCTTCCTTAGCCTGCGGAGGCTGGTCGCTCCGCCGCCACCTGGCCGTTCGAATAATTATGATTACATTCAATGTCACAGGCTTTCTGACTGACTTCACCGACGGTCGACATCAAATCACCAGTGACGTGTCTGCGACTCATGTCGGTCACGCCCTTGATGAATTGTGGAGATTATATCCAGGCTTGCGCGATCGCGTGTTGAACGAACAAGGCCAACTGCGGCAGCACGTCAATGTTTTTTTGGACAGTGAAAACATCCGGCGCAAAGAGTGGTTAAAAACACCGGTTGGCTCGGGCAGTGAAATAACAATTCTCCCTTCTGTCACTGGCGGCGCGGAACAGTAATACTGAAAAGCACGGATTAAGAGTGACGCTGGTAATCGCGTGTTCACTAATTATGAAAGCAATCTGGAATAATTCAGTTTTAGCAGAAAGCGACGATACAGTAGTCGTCGAAGGCAATCACTACTTTCCGCCAGAGTCGATAAACAGAAAGCATTTCGAGCAGAGCAAGACTAAGACGTTCTGTCCATGGAAAGGCCAGGCCAGCTATTACAATGTGTTAGTCAATGGCGAAACGAATAAGGATGCGGCCTGGTACTACGCAGCCCCCAAGGAAGCGGCCGCACAAATAAAAGACCGCATTGCTTTTTGGCGTGGTGTTAAAGTTGAAGAGTCGTAAGTTTTTCCGATTTCCGATTTAGCATTTACTGTTTAGCCGTTCTAAGGAACTTCGCCGCCGCAACATCCGTATACTCACTATGTATTGTCCCTCCTGCGGTTCTGAAGAACGACAACTCAGTCAATATTGCCGGGCATGTGGAACAGACTTGCGATCGGTTCGCAACAGCCTCGAACGGCCCGACACCATCACTGCTTCAGCTGTCTCAGCACGCCAACAAATCAGTCAGGCGATGGCCGATAGAATTCGGGAAACCGAATCGGCCTCTGAACTGAAAAAGATGGCAGAAGATGTGCTGCCGCAAATTGAAAAATTTCTTGAATCGCCGGAGGAGAAGCGTTTGCGGCGAGTACGTGCAGGCATAATCACGGCCTCGATCGGCTTGGGGGCATCAGTGCTGGTGTTTATGTTTAGCTTCGCTGCACACGATCTTACTCCGTTTATCGCTATAGGCCTGATCGCGTTCTTAATCGGTATCGGCATGGTGATTAATGGCTTCGCTTTCACAGTACCCCGTAAAGAGATCACTGATCGCTCAGAAGACGCCGATTCTCTAAACGAACTGGAATCTCGATTGAAGCAGTTTTCAGGCGTCAACCAGGTTTCGGATGGATCGCGCTCGGGTATTACAGAACCTCACAGGACGGATCCTATAGTGGCTCGCCCGTCAGTAACCGAACACACAACACACCAACTTAAACAAAACAAATCTTAGCGAGAAGTCTGCTCTAAGACTGAAAATCTCGAATGTCTTTGAAAGGGGAAGCAGTATCGGTGAAGTCTGGCCGGTAGTAGTAGGCGGCGCCGTCAAACTCCTGCACCCACCCCTCTTCCATTCCTAATTCATCAACCGCAGTCCCGGCTCGGAGCCATTCGGTTTCCGTTATGCGCCGGGAAAGTAACAGGTAGCGTTGGTTGGTAGCCGCTTCGTTTGTTGGGTAATACTGGGCCATCAACGAGATCGCGACGCGCGGGCTTAGCTCGTCATGGATCCACTCCAGCGACTCGCGCACTCCGCCAACATCGTTCGGCAATACCAGCAAACGAACAACTAAACCCTGTTTCAATAGACCATCTTCACCGAAGACCAGCTGATCGCCGACCTGTTCATACATCTCCCTGATGGCGCGCCGCGCATGCTCCTTATAGCCGGTTACTTTGGAGTAAAGATAGCCCGCTTGATCTTCGGCGTATTTGAGATCTGGTAGGTAGACCTGAACCACTCCTTGAAGCAAACGCAGCACCTCGACTGAATCGTAGGCGTTGGTGTTGTATACGATGGGAACATTCAGTCCTGCCTCGGCGGCAATTAAGATGCTGCGCGCCATCTGCGGAGCGAAGTGGCTGGGTGAAACGAAATTGATATTGTGGCAGCCCTTTGCCTGCAACTCCAACATCATTTCTGCCAGGCGTTCGTGCGTGACTTCATTCTTGAGCTGCTCCCGGTGTGTTTGCGAGATCTGATAGTTTTGGCAGTAGACGCAACGCAGATTGCAGTTACCAAAAAAAATATTTCCAGCACCGCGGGTACCTACTAGTGGCGGTTCCTCGCCGAAGTGCGCGGTGTAGGAAGAGACAATCGGCAGCCGGCCGGAATAGCACGCCGCTATCTCATTCAAGAGACGGTTATTGAGACAATCGCGCGGGCAAACGGTGCACCTTTCGAGTAAAGCTTCGAGCGCGTCAACTCGCTTTCTTAACTCACCGCTATCGAGCAACCGAATATATGCGGGCCCGTTTGAGACTTCGACCTTCAACTCTTCTTCTCGTGGCTTCTAAAATGCACAAAGTGTGGTTTGTGATGCTCTACTACGTCGGCCGGAGCGACCCGCGTCGTTTGACGCCATATAAAATCCATCTCAGCGTGAATGGTGCTTAACGCCAATCTAGCTTCGAAGATTAACAGCATGCTGCCGTAAAAAAGAAAACACGCTCCCACTAGACCAATCGCTACCGGCACCAGGTTATAACGAGGACTGCCGGCAATCGCCACCATGCCGATCGCCACGCTGGTAGCCACAAACAGTCCCAGAGCCAGGTAAAAAGTGACCATCGAACGTTGCAGGATGCGCGCCCGACTCGTCAGCTTGTCCAGTTGAGCGAAGATCATAGCTTGTCGTTCGGTAGACCCGACTTTGTCGGTACTTTTTTCACCCAGCTCTTCAAGCCTATCTGATAGCGCTCGCACACGATCTACCACTCGGCCCAGGCGATGGGATGTGGAAAGTATCATGCTGCCGCAGGCAGAAATCAGCACTGCCGGCGTTATCATCGCCGTCAGCACGGCAACGGCTGAAGACATCGGATCCACGTGTACTCCGGATTAAGCCCGGCGGCGTATTCTCCGTCTCTTCACCGCAGGATTGGCAGGAGGCGGCGGCGCGCCCGCATCGACCTGCTTGGGCTTCATCTTCTCCTTTATCAGGTCGATTACCATCTGCTGAGGAAAATCGGCGCGAACCAGAACTTCGTCACCTTCCGAAGTGATCGCGAAACCTTTCAGGAGAGACTGCGCCGAAGCATCAGGGATTGAGTTGGCGGCGTACCCAAGAAAGCCTGAATATAGTTTGCTTATGATCTTGGCCGTGTCGGGATTGTCAGCATTCATCACGCCGCGCAACATGAAGTTCGTCGCGTCCATTGTCAGGGCTGCATAGATATCGCCCATTTTCGATTCGCAACGCGCCGCCCTGGGGTTTGCGTCTGTTCCCATCATGCCGAAGCTCTTGGCAAACGACTGCCATGGGGTACCCGCAAAACTTATAAGGGCGTTTGGATCCCGCACGAGCGAATTCAAGGTTTCTGTGCGGATGCGTTCCTTGCCATCGCCCGCATCGATTGCAGCTCTTAGGAAAGCCGGAGTTCCGGCTGCAATGGTGTTGGCATTCAGAGTGACGATCGCGACTTCCGTAAACGCGTTCAGAAAGGGATTTTTCTGCGCTTCCTTTACCAGCGGGTCAATCGTCATCAGGCCCAGGGTCTTCGTGCCATACTTCTCTTCGCGTAGCCTACCTTGTGACGCCATGCGGGCCAGGACGATGAGCGACTCAGCGCTGAAATCCCCGCTGGCCATCATCATGAACTCCGGCGCTTGAAAGTTTAGATCGGCTGTCGGCTTCTTGAAGCGCGTTGCGATCACGATGTAATCGACCTTCGTGGGATCGATGCCCGCATTTTTTTTGACGTCTTCAAAACTTCTGCGCATACCTTCCACGTCTTTTGCGGGCAAAAACTTTGGCAGGACCTCGTTCAGTATGCGCTGCGGGTTAACGTAAACCAGTGCGTCGACCTCAGGTAGAGTCGAAAGGGAGCTGACGATATTTTGAGTTGTTGGACTGCTTTCGCCGGGTGTCGACGCAGTGGCTACAAATGTTGAACCCGCCGCACTGATGGTGCCCTGGGTATTTTGCGCCCTGGTGTTTACCGGAGCCACGGCGAATAGAAAAAGAACTACGACCAGCAGATTGCAAAATCTTCTCACTATAGGGCCTCCATTCAATTTTTGCGTATTCACAATTTGTTAAGCTCGGTCGGGTGGATATCAGATCCACTCGAGTTTTTCTACGGTCATTTCGTTTTCAACGTTGCCGGTGTTCAGTGTAGTCGCAGGCTCGAAAAGTAAAACTTCCGCTTCTTCCTCTGCAACGGGCCGGTGGTCCACGCCGCGCGGTACGACGATGAAGTCGCCCTCTTCCAGCCAAACATCGCGTTGCGCACTCGAACGCGCGGCCTGGCTGTCGGTATCCTTGAACTCCATACGGAAACGTCCCTTTACTACAAGAAACATTTCGTCTTCGTTATCGTGATGATGCCAGGTGAATGATCCCTTAAACTTCACGAGCTTAACGTACTGGCCATTCAACTCTGCTACGATACGAGGATTCCATGTATTGGTTATAAGAGAGAACTTTTGGCGAAGACTGATCTTATCCATTGCTGTTCAATTGATTTCCTGCTTTCGACTAGCCGATACGTTTTTGGCGAGTTATCAGTTCCGGTTAAATCAATTGGATGAATAGATAGCATCCAGCAATCTGGCGAGCCGAAACCCGGCCTTCGCAAGTTGTCGCCTCACCATCTGGCGATTGGCGGTTTGATAATTACTTGCAAGAGTCACGTCGTAAACGATCTCCGTCACAGGTTGGCCGTCGCGTATAACCGGCTGTCCCTCGCGCGTCATCACAGTCAGGGTTCTCTGTCTGACGATTTTGACAGACTTGTACGTACGATTGCGCGATAGATGCAGAGAATCGGTGGCCCACTGGGCGGCCCAGGTACCAATCGAGCCGTGTGACGCCCAATGTGACCTCGGCTTTACAGTTTGGCGCAGAAACAATCCCAGCCGGTCGGAACTTGGTTGGCCCGTCGTAAGCATCAATGAGGTAACCAGATCGAAATCCCAGTATGAATGTAACCTCTTGCGATCGTTGTCAATGATCAATTATGGCTTGTTGTGCAGGTAGGATAACCGCCGGAGGGCATATGTCACAATGGCCATCTTCCAAGATTGGCAAAGCAACGCGGCCAGCACCCGCGAGTGCCGGACGCCGTCCCTGATAACGTGCGGTTTAATTTACTGACGTCCCTGACTCAGAACCCTGGAGTTGATCACCTTGCCGGCAGCATCAAGTGTGAGTTCGATGAC
>JBHENH010000090.1:536-12319 GCA_046262135.1 Pyrinomonadaceae bacterium | reverse complement strand
CGCGTGGCAACAGCACGTCCAATTCTCCCCATGCCCACAACGCCCAGCGTCTTGCCTTGCAACTCAACACCAATGAAAGACTTTCGCTCCCAGTGGCCTGCTTTGAGACTACTGTTAGCCTGGGGAACGCGGCGCGCCAGCGCAATCAAGAGTGCGATCGTATGTTCAGCGGTTGTGATCGTATTTCCATCAGGCGCATTCATCACGACAATGCCACGCGACGTTGCAGCCGGAACGTCGATGTTGTCGACACCGACACCGGCGCGTCCGACTACGCGTAAGGCGGGCAACTGATCCATCAAATCGGCAGTGACTTTGGTTTCGCTTCTGACGACTAGACCCTGACAGTCCTGCAATGCCAGGACAAGATCAGCAGGTGAAAGCCTGGTTCTTTTTTCCACAACAAACTGGGCGGCGCGAAGCGGCTGAAGTCCTGACTCGCTCACCTCATCGGCTATGAATATTTTTGTCTGACTCATGAGTGCGCGGATTATAGCGGTTTTACTACGACCTGTCTTTTGGAGTCCGGTGGCCTATCACCGCTTGTTCTGCGCAACCTGTCGCGGCATGGGAGGTCGAGTTTGCTCGGGACAACGCGCGTCACGTCGCCGCGGGCGAACCCGTGAGAGGTCAACGCACTCCCAAAAGACAAGAAGATGGGGTTAGAAGGTGACTAAGTTATTTTTCTGCGCATCGATAAAACCGTATAAGATAGTTCTCAATCACCAGGTTGCAAGTGCCTGGAAATGTAAAGGAGGTCGCCCTAGTTGATCACTACCGTCTGTTTGAATACGAGCTCCCGCGAGTTCAATGAAAACTGTCTTGCCGCGGATATCAGCGAACTACGTGTAGAAGATGGGAATGTTATCTGGGCTGACGTTAGTGATCCGACAAGTAGCGACTTTGAAGAACTGGCTGCAGAGTTTGGCTTTCACCACCTGTCGATTGAGGACTGCCGCACAGAACACCAGCGTCCAAAGATAGAAGAGTACGCAGGATACTATTTCATCGTGCTTTACGAAGCCCAGCTTGCCGGCCCAAATGATCGGCTCGAATTGCGTGAGCTGAATATTTTTCTAGGGAAAAATTATCTGGTCACCGTTCATAGCCGGCCTATTCGTGCGATAAGCACGGCGACACGCCTGTGGCATGAATGGCTGGATCGGTCAGAACAAGGGGCCGGATTGCTGGCGTATCTTTTGATCGACGCGATTGTCGACGATTACTTGCCGCTGCTCGACGTTGTGAGCGAGCGCATGGACGAGCTTGAAGATTCTATCTTTGGCGAGTGGCGGGCTGAAGTAATCGAAGACATTTTCAATATCAAGAAGAAATTGCTCTATCTCCGCCGCTCAATCACACCACTGCGCGACGTGTTCAATACAATGCTCCGACGGGAGCAACCAATCTTTCCACGTGAGACACACGTTTACTTTCAGGATGTGTTCGATCACTTGATTCGCGTCGCGGATACAATTGACTCGCTTCGCGATATGCTGAGTTCGACAATGGACGCCTACCTGTCTGTTTCAGGCAACCGCATGAACAAGATTATGAAGCGGCTCACTTCGATCTCGACGATCCTGATGTCAGTGACTTTGATTGCCGGAATCTACGGTATGAACTTTAATTATATACCCGAATTGAGATGGCGCTTCGGCTATGTATTTGCGCTTCTCTCCATGGTGGCCGTCGGGTTGGCACTGTACGTCTATCTAAAGAAAGTGAAATGGATATGAAGGAAGGGCTCGGACGCCGCTTTCACCGAAAGCAGCGCCACAAGGGAGATACGGCTCAACTTGCAGCGCAGCTCGCCCCACTGGAGGAACAAGACAAACTTCAGGCCCTAAACATGGGAGCGGCCCAGACGTCAGGCGTCAGCGGCGCTATCCAGGAATATGGGGCCATTGTCATCAATAACTCGGTGGGAAATCTTTCGCAGGATATTATGGAGGGGTCGGGCGTGGGAACTTTTTTGGGGATGGAACCCGTAGTAATTGTGATCCTGGCAGTGATGTTGATATTTATCGCGTTCGTTGCGTGGCAGATTTCATTATTGCCGGTCGAATGAACCAAATGATGAGGGATGACGCGGAGGTGAAGGAACGCCGATCATCCGCGTCAGGACCTAGAGGGAATTCAGCCAGGCTTTACTCCGAAGTACGGTATCACTAGCATTCATCGTTCCACCTTCATCCTTCGCACACTACATCGGTCCGGCGTCCTTAAGTTCGTCGGGCTCATCAAGTCGACCATCGGGCGATGGTCCCGGATCGCCAGGTCCATCGCTTGAACCCGAGGCCTTTTCGCTATCTCGAATATCGCTTAGCGTTTCTTTGCTGGTCGCGTCAGCATCGTGACCCTGGTTCGGTTGCGTTGCATCATCCAATTCCCGTTTTTTTACTCCGCCGCTTGATTCCGCCATGAAATCATCCTCCCACTTATATAAACCAACTAATTACCACTGCCACGGCAACAACTATAGCCGAATACACTCCGGCAACTACATCGTCGGCCATTATTCCCAAACCGGACTCGAGTAATTCAAGTCTTCGCGCTGGGTATGGCTTAACAATATCGAAAAACCGGAAAAGAATAAAAGCGAGGATTACCGTCCACCAGGCCGTATCCAAAACAAAAGGAACTGGGATCAGGGCAATGAACTGGCCCACAACTTCGTCTATGACTATCTTGCCCGGATCCTTTATGGCACCTAGCTGTTCGGTACGACTAGCCGCCCAGGTGCCGGCTAGCGTCAGCACTAACAAGACCACCAACTCGAAAGCGATAACACCATAATAAACGTGAAGAAGGTTGAAGTTGTGTTGGGCTCCCAGGTCGAAGAACACTTTCATCGCAATGCCACGAACCAAAGTGTACAGCGCGATTCCAACCAGTGAACCCCAGGTACCTGGTGCAAGTGGAAGATAGCCAACGCCGCAGGTCGCGATTGAAAGCGCAAGATAATCTTTGGGCGAGCGTTGAGATCGCGCCCGAGGGAGAACCGGGTCCGGGGTAATGACCGGCGGATTTAATTCGTCACTGGATTCTTTGATTGCCATAGTCGGCGAAAGAAATTGATGCGAGTGACAGCGAAAGGTACTTTGCTTTTCGGCTCTGCCGCCTGATGTGCGGAAAGGCTCAGCCTTTCCGGCCAGTCACTTCTCGTTTCTTCGCCGAGGCTCAGCCTCGGCGAAAGTGTTTATAGTACGCTAACGGTAAGGCGCAGCCTTACCGCACATCAGGCGGCAGAGCCGAAGAAGTGTTGGCAGCGTAATGCCAGGACCTTCCGTGAAACGGAACTATCTGGCGACGACAACCGCTGCAGCTTTTTTGTTTCCTAAACGATCCTGCCCACTAGATCGTATTGCTGCGCTTCGGTAATCAACACGTTAACCATCTCGCCCGGTGACGGAACGAAGCCTTCCGGCACGTCGTTTATGAGAACGCAACCGTCAATGTCGGGTGCTTGAGTCTCCATTCTCCCTTGCCACAGCAAGTCGCTTTCACTCGATTCACCTTCAAAAAGCACGCGGACCGTTTCACCAATCCGGGCCTTGTTCCTCCGCCGCGAAATGCGAGCCTGCTCCTTCATCAAGCGCGTGCGGCGCTGCTTTGCAATCTTTGGATCAACTTTTCCCCGTAATGCGTATGCACCAGTTCCCTCTTCATCGGAATAAGTAAAAACACCAACACGATCGAATTCTACGTTGCGAATAAACGTCATCAGCTCTTCAAAGTCAGCTTTCGTTTCACCGGGAAAGCCCGTAATGAAGGTTGTTCGCACTGCGATTCCAGGGACCCGGTGTCGAACACGTTTGATCAATCGCTCCAGGCTCAACCGATTGCCGCCACGCTTCATGAGTTTCAAAACATTCTGCGACGCGTGTTGCAAAGGCATATCGAGGTACTTTACCGCTTTTGACTCCTCCGCTAACACATCGAGAAAAGAATCGCTGATATGGGTCGGGTAGGTGTACATGACGCGCACCCATTCGATTCCGTCTACGTGAGAAAGCTCACGCAGCAGCTGGGCCAATGCATCTGGCTTCCCTAAATCTTCTCCGTACCGAGACGAATCCTGGGCAACCAGTATTAATTCCTTTACCCCTTCTTCAGCCAGCTGATGCGCCTCCGCGACGATCGAGCCAAATCGGCGGCTGCGAAAGTGGCCGCGCATCTGTGGAATGAAACAGAAGGCACAGGGACGGTCGCACCCTTCGGCAATTTTTATGAATGCATAGTGGGACGGCGTGGCAAGCACGCGTGGCGTCGATTCATCGTAGAGATAAGTGGCGCTTTGATTGCCAACGGCCACGATTGGCAAGGCTCTGGTGTTTATGCTGGGATCGCAAACGGCCAGGATGTCGTTGATCTGACTGGTGCCGATGAATGCATCCACTTCCGGCATAGATGCCTTTAGTTCGTCGCGATACCGCTCGACGAGACATCCGGCAACTACGAGGCGCGTGGCTTTGCCGTCCAACTTTAACCTGGCGGCGGCAAGAATGGTTTCGATCGACTCCTTTTTCGCGGAGTCAATAAAGCCACACGTGTTGACGACGACGGTATTGGCTTCGCTGGCGTCCGCAGTAATCTCAAAACCCTTCGCCTTGAGTTGGCCCATCATTACCTCGCTGTCAACAAGGTTCTTGGGACAGCCGAGACTGATGAAACCCACTTTCGTCATAGCAATAAATCCCGGCGTAACGCGATCCAGCTACTCAGCCGCCGCCGTTTGCCGTTCGAGATCCTTAAGTGTCCGTTCAATTTCCTGGAGTTCGGAACGTGACAGCTCTTGCCCGCCGAACCTCACACGGTTGTAAGCTTTAGTAATAATCAGCGCCGGTTCCAGATTTATTGCGCTCGCGAATTCAAGTGGCGTTAAGTTCGCCTCTCGTTGCCAGCCCCGGCGGCGGAGCAAAGCCATCAACCGTTCATAAAAAATAATTGGTGAGGTGGCCGCAGACGTGTTTACCGGTCGAAGACTCAAGCCACGACGCCACCCGAACCGTCGCACGCGCTTGGCGGCGAGGACCAGTACAAAAGTCGCCAGGAGAACAACGCCAAGAATCACGAACGTGCGCCCGTGGGTAGTGACGGTGCTACGCAAGGCGGCAACCATGGTAAAGAACGAGCGGCGATAGTCGAACAACTGATTGCGCAGAGAAGTGGCCAGCGAGCGCTGCTCCTGTTTGTCGTAGCCGACTACATATTGAAACCATATCAACTCAAGTGCTTCTGCGTATTTTCCCAGCTGACCGACCAGTCCCGTTCTTACCGGTTCAATTCGTCCGGCGGCCGGCGTGGGATCAAAGGTGACCCAGGAGCGACTCTCGGGGAAATACACTTCAACCCACGAATGCGCATCGCTCTGTCTAACCGTATACGCCCCGGCTGCCTCGTTGTATTCTCCGGGGAGAAACCCATTGACCACTCGAGCGGCGATACCGCGGGTTCTAAGCATTATGGCCATCGCGGTTGAAAAATATTCGCAGTGGCCTGCCTTGACGTTGAACAGAAAGTCGGACAAGGGGTCGGGACCACCGGCTCTCATTTCCAGCGTGTAACCGTAATCCTCGCGCAACTGTAATTCGATTGCTTTGGCGGCATCGTACCGATTGTCAGCGTGGGCGTTTACAACAATGGCATGGGCGCGTGCTTCTATCCTGGGATCGAGTGTCGAAGGCAACTGAAGGTAACGACCGAAGGTAGGCAGGTATCCTTGCCTGTCCTTTCGCAAGAGCGCTGCGTCGGGCTGTATCATGTCTGAAAGGGCTTTATAAATTATTCGATCAAACTCATGCCGGCGAGTTTGCGCGGAACCCTCAGAATCGACGCGGACATAAGGCAAGTCTCCCTGGATCGCAACGGGCCGAGAAGCTGCAAAAAGAATTGGAGACTCTATTGGCTCGACGAAGAAGGTCTGCGTTGTCAGACGATGTAGAGATTCAGTGGTTCCGAGCTGAAAGAAGCCGCCTCCGTCGAGTCTCTTTTCGCTTCGGCGTACTTCTACTGATTTTCTCCAGGCTCGTCCTATGAATTCATCCAGGGCCACGCCTCGCCATCTGATATCGCGACCCGTTGTGGTGTCGTCGACGCGCACATGCATCACGACTGCCTCATCCTGTTTAAGACTCCCAATCTCTCCTAATGTGACACTTTCCGAAAAACCGATAAAGTTTGCGGATGTCCCTCCTGCGCGCGCCAATGCCGCCGACCCCGCCCGCGGAGCAACGAGAAATAACGGCAAAGCCAGCACGAAGATGAGCAGGAGCAAGAGAACCGCAACAAACGGAAGTCGATAAGCTTCTGCGTTTTGTCTTGCGATGCGAGGCGCACCTTTTCGGAAAATACGAGAATCGGGTGGGACTAACAGATGAGTCTCCGCCGGAGCCAGCGCCCGTTTGGACTTCTGCATCTCGAAAGCAATAATTGTCGAAAGGCCACATAGAAGGTAAAGCGTTAGTGTTCCCAGAAACACGGGACTAAAGCTTAAGCCGGCAGCGAGGAGTACTTCGAAGAAAGAAATTAGATACAGAAAAACCCAATCTCGATCCTTCTTGACCTGCACCAGCTTTACAGCTGATAGGAATACTATGAGGTGCGCCAGTGCATTGACGCCGAATCTTTCGACGGGCTCACCAATACCCTTCTGGTAATTCCAGTCCAGAAAAAATAGTGGGATGGAAAGCAACACTACCACCAGGCCGACGCGCTCTGAAAGCTGTCGCTTGCTGCCCTCCAACTTCCAGGCCGCGGCCATCAAAGCAAAGAACAACAATGCGAGAGCCAGGTGAAGGCCCCCGGCCAACACGAGCGTCAGCGTTGCCACGGCAATCGTCGCGTAAGAAGCGGCGTGGAAATATGTCTTAAAACTCATCTGAAAAACGAATCGCGCTGCCAGTCGTGGGTTCATCCGCGCGGATAAGCAGCGTACAACGACAGCCTGGTGTCCTGTCGTTCATCGCGAATTCGGCAACAATCGAATCTCAAAAATTTTAGGCCACAACTTACCCGTCACGAAAAGCCTGGCATTCGCGTTGTCATACGCTATGCCGTTCAGCACGGCCTCTTCGTCCTGAACCTCAACCTGTAACGGTAAGGCCGTCAAATCAATCCAGCCGACTACGCGCCCACTCTTAACATCGATGCGCGCTATCCGGTCGTCGTGCCAGATGTTTGCATAAATTTCGCCCTGCACATACTCCAGTTCATTTATGGCGATGACAGGCTTGCCACCGTCAGAGACTGCGATTGTTCTGGTCACCTGGAAGTTGTCCGGGTTAATAAATCGTAGTCTATCGCTGCCGTCGCTTACGATTAGTGACTGCCCATCATCCGTGAGACCCCAACCTTCTCCGTCATAGTTAAACTGTCCAATCTTGCTGAAAGTTGCACCATCGTAAATGAACCCCAACTGGTGCTGCCAGGTAAGCTGATAGATCCTGCCGTTCAAGAGAGTTATGCCTTCGGCGAAATATGGCCGCGGCACGTCGACTTTTTCTAAAATCCTGCCCGTTTCGAGTTCGACCAAACGCAAACTCGAGTTGCCTTGTTGTCCGGTACTCTCGATCAGTTTTCCCTCATGAAACAATAGACCCTGAGTAAATGCGTCCCGATCATGCGGCCAGGTGCGCACCACTTCGACGAGGTAATTCGTCGTGCTTCCTCTTCCCGCTCGCTTCGCCTGCGGATGATTCGGGGAAGTTGATGTCCGGCAGCTAAAACCCGACAAGGACAGCAAGAGCACAAAAAATCCGCCTAATTCGAGGGTGCGTTTAACTGCCCGCGCCGTTAGTAGATCGAAGAGTGGTTTTAAAAAATTCATCAGGCGTACGGCGCTAGGAAAGTTGCCAGCTTACCACTGCAACGCGTCTTGAGATAACCGGGAGGCGGTGGAAACCACGGTTTTGGTTTGTCCTCTGGTGAACTTCGACTGCAAAGCATTGCGCGGGAATCCTGCGGGCCGCCCCAGGTCTTGTACACAGCCCAATCTGAAACGAATGCGTACTGCTCCACAACCGAGACTCGTGAGCGATTTCGATGCACAAAGCGGCCCTTTGGGGGCAGATCCGGCCTCACAAATGGTTCGCGCAAAACCCTTCTAACTCCTGCCTTCCAGAGCTCTTCTGGGGTGAGAACATTTGTTAATTGGCCCGTTTAAGGTTGTTGGCACATCCGTTGCCCCTATCCCCCATCATGGCAGCCGAACTTACACTTTCCCGACCGTCGCTTGGAGCGCCCCGTCGCCGTGTCGTTGTTCACCGCGCCAGCTCACGCGGGCAGTTTGCCACACACTTTTTGACCTTTGTGAAGGTAGCGGCCAGTGTTTTTCTACTCGCTTTCGCCGTCATAGCATCGATCGCAGTCTACTCATACATTAATTTTTCGCGACTTATCGATCAGCAGATTGCAGGCGGCTATCTGAAAAGTCACGGAGGGCTTTATGCGGCACCGCGCGTGATTGAAAAAGGCGCGCGTCTGACGAAGGAACAACTGGTTGGGTCATTGCAGACCGCCGGCTACTCCCGAGATACGGCCAGCAATATATGGAACGGCAGTTTCCAGGTCGGCGATAACTACGTTCGTGTTCTTCCACGGCAGGGAACGGAAAGTCATGAATGGGTCCAAATCAACTTTAATCCCAGGGGTTACATAACCGGACTGTCTGCTAACGATCAAGCGGACTTACGCTCGTATTCGCTCGAGCCGGAATTATTAACCACCGACGCCGCCTTAAAGACTGGACAGCAACAAACCTTAACTTATCAGGATGTCCCACCGGTGTTGGTGCAGGCGATCCTTTCTATAGAGGACCGGCGGTTTTTCGAGCACAACGGTATTGATATTCGCGGTATTGGTAGGGCAGTGGTGAATGCCTTTGCGACGCGTTCAATGAAGTTTCAGCAGGGGGGCTCCACCATCACGCAACAACTCGTCAAGAACAGTTATCTCACTCCTGAAAAAACCGTAAAGCGCAAATTCAATGAAGCGATTATCGCAATGGCTTTAGAGAATCGGCTCTCCAAACAAGACATATTTGCACTCTACTGTAATGAAGTGTATCTCGGTCAACGAAGTGGCGTTGGAGTGCGGGGCGTCGCGCAAGCGGCCAAGGTATTTTTCGGCAAGGACTTGAAGGACGTCGCGCTCGCCGAGGCTGCGACCATTGCCGGGATGATTCAAAGCCCCGCTCGATATGCTCCTGACAGGTACCCCGCTGAAGCGCGGGCACGGCGCGACGACGTGCTGGCAGCGATGGTCCGGGACGGGGCAATCAATTCAGATCAAGTGACCGTGGCCCAGCAGACTCCTCTAGAAGTCGCTGCCTTTGCAGATGCGGGTAACGACATGGCTCCCTATTATCTGGACGCCGTAAACCGCGCACTTGAAAACTCGCCCCAGCCGATCGATCCAGAGAACGAACAAGCCGTGCGCGTGCAAACCACGATTGACTCTGATTTGCAAAGGGCCGCTGAGCAAGCATTGGTCCATCAGTTGGACACCCTTCGTAAGACTTCCAAAACCGGGGCCTCGCCGCAAGGCGCGATGGTCGCCCTGGATCCACATACGGGTCACGTCCTGGCCATGGTGGGCGGTCGCAGTTATGCCGAGTCACAATTGAACCGCGCAACGGATGCAAAGCGCCAGCCTGGCTCCGTGTTCAAACCTTTCGTCTATGTAGCAGCGCTCGAGGCCGGTATCTCGCCACTAGCAACGTACACCGATGCGCCACAAACATTTCAATATGGCAACGCAACCTACTCCCCAGCGAATTACGGCAAGTCTTATTCGATGCATGACGTGCTGATGCGCGACGGTCTCGTGCGTTCGCTCAATGTGGTCACCGTTGATCTGGCAACGCGAACGGGGTTGGGGAGTGTTGCTGCCACAGCGGTGAAGTTTGGCCTGCCAAGGCCTCCGGCATATCCGGCGATGGCGCTGGGAACTACGGAGGTAACACCTCTGCAGGTGGCTGCTGCTTATGGTGCGTTCGCGAATAACGGCAAGATGGTCCGGCCCAGCGTCATAACCGGCGTCATTGACGATAACGGCGACACGTCAACTAATGCGATGCCAGCCTCCACTCAGATCATTAAATCGACCACCGCCTACATGATTACCGACATGCTTTCGGACGTTACAGCGAGGGGAACTGCCAGCCGCGCGAAAGCGAGCTTCAAAAACGTGGCGATAGCGGGTAAGACGGGTACGTCGCGCGACGGTTGGTTTGTCGGGTATACACCGAACCTGGTCTGCGCCGTGTGGATCGGATACGACGATAACAAGCAGTTGGGATTTACCGGCGCCGAGTCGGCACTCCCTGCGTGGATCGATTTTGTAAAGGAAGCCATCGCCTTGCGTCCGAGCCTTGGGGGAGCGGCATTTCAGAAGCCGGCTGGTATCTCAACCGTGCGTGTGGATCCGGAAACTGGTTATCTTGCTGGCCCCGACTGTCCACAGTCCCAGGTCGTCAGTGTGGCCTGGCAGTTCTCGCCTTCGATGGAGTGCTACAAGCATCGCCCACTGGAGGAAGGTCTGATGTTGGCTGAAAACACAGGTGAGCTGGTTTTGCCGCCCGCGTCGGAGCCAGGCTCGAATCCTGAAGCCACGAGTAATGCCGAGGACAAATTGTCGCTGGCCGCGGGGATGGACCAGGATCCAGCACTAAGTGGCGCGGACATACCACGTCAGAGCGTGAATACTCGTCCAACCCACAAGGAAGTCAGTTCCAGAGGCGTGACTGCGCTGATGAGTGAACCGGCTGTTGCTGAGCAGCGCACCGGTGCTACTACGCGTAGAAAACAGCGTTGATTGTTTCGGACCTGCTGATTCTTTCTGGCGGCGGCAACTGCAAAAAACCCACTCGATCTGCATCGAGTGGGTTTTGTTTTTGAAGTGCTCGGCTACGAGTCCCTTTGCTCTACACTAGTTTGGTAGTGGTTTAGTGCGTATTGCTTCTCATTAGCACCGTCGCTTTCGCGCGGTGAACCCACGCTACTACTAACCGAAACCGTTTAAACGTGCCCGCTTTAATCATTCCAGTGCGATGAAAGGTTGTGCCTCTGCACGCTTGGCGATGTAGGCCTTAAGCCGTGCGGCGTCGCTTTCACTTATTTGAGATATTGCCGTGCCCATCAGCCACTTCGCCCTGGATTTAGTTGATAAGCGGTCAGAGGTAATGATAGTCACCACTGCAGAGATGTCGCCATCCGGCAAAGCCACAGTGACAAGTAGAAGACGGCCCGGTCTCAGTTCTCCCTCGGAAAACCGCGTACCGGCAAATGAAAGCGCCATCCCAACCTGGCTGATGGTTTCGCAGTGCCCTCGCGAGCGTTCCGCGTGAGCAACGTTTCCCCTGTTCCGCTCAACCAGTGAGATAGTCACAGGAAGGTGCGCTTGGTAGCGTGGGAAGCGGCGCCTCTCCGCGGCTTTCTCTTCGCCCTTAACGGGGGCTCGCGCCGGCTTGCGGAGTGGATCAAAGCCTCTGAACTCAAGACCGCAGTTATTACACAATAGTTCGTGCAAACCCGCGGCCCGAAGAATAATCGAGGCATCCTTATAGCCGCGCTGGACTCGTAAGCTTCCACATCTGGGACACGCCATGTACCAATCTTAACAATTTCGCGGGCTTGTTCATTAATTATTTGTAACGCAGCGAAGTTGAAACATTGGCTATGCCTCAAAAGTCTCAACACCGATGACCCTAGCAGTCGCGTGAAAATCGGATGCTGTCTTAACCTGCGAAGCAGGTGTAAGCGTAAAGCCTGGGGCGTAAG
>JBHENH010000090.1:0-526 GCA_046262135.1 Pyrinomonadaceae bacterium | reverse complement strand
ACAGCGCGAGCCAGTGTCGATCGACTTCCCCTCGCGCACGCGCAACGCGTTCGCCGTCGCCTCTCGCTCGGCGCGATAGCGGAACGCGCGGCGCCAAACGGATGAAAGGTCAGTTCCCAGCTCATTCATGCGCGTGCTGACATCGCACCGGGTGAGGTTGAACAGCTCTTCAGCGATCAGACGATCGTGTTCGATCGACGCTGCGAGCCATTTCGTCGGAAATATCCCCGCACCGCTTTGCCAATAAGAGGCCGTCTGGTGCTGGAACGAATCGAGCAGCGTCGGCACTGGGTCGCGCGTCTGCAACTCGCTGAGCCACGCCGGCGCAGGCAACGGCATTTTCCAGGCGACCGCGTTGATCATCCGCGCCATCGACAAGGCGGCTGTTTGGACCATCATCTGCGGATGCCCGTCCAACGTGCGGACGAGCTTCCACACGGCGCGCAGGTCCTCCCAAGCCGCAGGAGCGTTAGCGCGCGCTTTCGCGAGCGCGCTCGCAACCAGCGCCCTCGCCATCGTCATTTGC
>JBHENH010000089.1:12179-12414 GCA_046262135.1 Pyrinomonadaceae bacterium | reverse complement strand
TAATTTGCCTCCGCCATTATCGCTGCCGGCGGGCATGCGCGGGCCGCTAAAAGGTTTCAAACCTACGGGGACCCCATTGAAGTATGTGTAGATGTAAGTCCCATCCCAACTGACAGCTACGTGACCCCACTCATTCGCAGCGGGCCCATCGTCACTACCGAAATCAATAGCGGTGACTCCATTGTAAACATTTCCATAGAGCGAGTATCGAGTACCGTTGCTATCGCCGACATAC
>JBHENH010000089.1:0-12169 GCA_046262135.1 Pyrinomonadaceae bacterium | reverse complement strand
ACCGTAACCATCGGAAAGCAAGTATCTGGCGAGGGAATCCGTTCCCGGCATAGCCCAGAACTCCCAGAAGAATTTCCCAAGCTTTGTCTGACCCGGTTGTAACTCAAAGAAATCCCCGTAGTCCACGGTCTGTCCCGAGCCATTGAATTCGAGCACAAAGAATCCATTGAAATCCAGCGCTGCAAAGTTGGCCGTATGCGCGGTGCTCACATTATCGAAAGTTGCGATTGCGGGGCTGAAGGAGTTGAGCTGGCTCGATGGTGTCACCGCGTAGTTGCCTCCAGCGAGGACAGCGAAGACGTAATTGCCATTCGTATCCGTCAAGGTGGTTGCCGATTGCGAACCGCTCAGATTCATTGAGACGAAAGGGACTCCAGCACCATTGGCATTCGTTACGCGTCCACCAATGTTGAGGGTAAGTAGCGTCGCAGTGAAGTTGACCGTTTGGTTTTTATCAAGATTACTGAAGCTTTGGCTTGATGGGCTGAGCGTGTAATTGACCTTCGATGCGGCTACGGTGTAATTACCGCCTGCCGTCAAGTTCGCAAACGCATAGAAACCCTTCGCGTCGGTAATAACCGTGGCGGTTTGTGTGCCACTTAAGGTCAGGGTAGTGCCGGCTAAGTCTGACCCATCAGCATTTTTAGCGAAACCACTAATGCTGTAGCTGGGTCGTGACACGACCACAAAGTTAAGTGCTTGATTACTGCTCAGGTTGCTGAAAAAACCACTCGAAGGGCCGAAAGAATAGAGCGGCGAGGTCGGAGTCACCATGTAATTGCCTTCGGCGGGCGCAGTAAACGAATAGTTGCCGTTGGCCTCAGTTGTGGTTGTCGCTGATTGCGAACCGCTCAGATTGATCGTGACTCCCGAAAGCGGATTATTGTTATTCGTAATTTGACCACTAATGACGTAGTTCGTCGGGGTCGCGGAAAAATTAACAATTTGATCCGACACCAGGAAAGGAAGATTCTGATTTTGCGGACTTAGCGTGTAATTAATCCGCGACGCCGTTACGCTGTAGCTTCCCCCGGGTACTACATTCGTGAATGCGTAATTGCCTGATGCGTCCGTTACTGTGGGCTCATTTATCGTGCCGGACAACATGACAAGTGCGCCGGCCAGACCGTTCGCGTTTGTACCGACTCGGCCACTAATTTTGATAAAATCATCCGGCAACCCATCGCCGACATAACCGATCGCCACGCGCACACGGTTGCTGACAACGCCGCCATAGTTGATCTGCATTAAAACGTCACCAACCACGGTAAGGTCGTCGCTTAATCTAACGGTCAGTTGACTGATGCCCAACGCTTCGCCGCCCTTTAGCGGGCCGACATATTCGACCTTAAAATTGTAGTGGCGATGAGATCCGTCCTCCGCATCCGCGGTTACCATAGAAGCATCGGCACCAGACAGATTCACAGCAAACAACAATATGCGCGTACGTTGGTCCTGACTGCCCAGCAGAGACGAGGAGGTAAGCGCAAATGGCTCGCGTTGAAGATTCAGTGCTTCCAGGGCGACCGCTCGTGTTGAATTGGCGCGGCTAAGCAGCACAGGCACACTAGCCTTTGCCGCTAAAGGCCAACCAACCACCAAAGCGAGGAAAACGGAGAACCGGCACAAACGAGCAAAGTGCACACCAGCGAGTTCGAAATCTTTCACCATAAGTCACCGCGAAAGTTAGCTCGTGCAGCCTGTCAGATCAGTTTAAAGGGAGGTCCAGAAAGCGGGGATTCGCCAGCCTCAAAACGGATGCCAATATAGCATTAAATCGCAACCGCAGGGAAAAAATTTGGTACTGGTTGAGTTTGCGTTTCTGAACTTTCATTCGGTGATCGGATCGTAATTTGAGATTAGGAAGAATAAGCTTAGTGGTCCCCGGCTGGGCACCCAAAACCTGGCAAATCGCAAATGGTGTTGGAACGCTCTGCTAGATTCGGCTCGAACCGCTCAAATCAATTTCTGTCTGCGACCGACCAGTTAGTTTTGCGTATCCGCCGCCGCCTGGCCAGGCACGTCTTCGGGATCTTCAGCGTCGGCGTAATAACTTGAATAGTAACCGGAATAATAATAATCGTGCGTCTCGAGTTTCACGTTATTCAGGACCACGCCAAAAATATGAGCGCCCACGTCGAGCAACTGCTGCTTCGCGCGGCGCACCACAGCGCGAGAACTTTTCCCGCCGTGAACTACAAGCACCACGCCATCAACCATAGTGGATAGAATAGACGCGTCAGTAAATGATATTGCAGGCGGCGAGTCGATAACAATGTGGGCAAATTTATCGCTGAGTATTCCTAGTAGCTTACGCATTTCATCGGAACCCAAAAGCTCGGCAGGATTTGGTGGCACCGGACCTGAGGTTAAAAACTTGAGATTCGGTTGTTTGTCATAACTCTGAACCAGAGCACCAATATCAGTATCGCCTGCGAGCCAATTAGTTAAACCCTTCGAGTTCGGCGCCCCAAAGTGAGAATGCAACCGAGGTCGCCTCAGGTCGCAATCCACAATTAGAATCTCAGCCCCTGTTTGCGCGAGCATAAAAGCCGTGTTGATTGCCGTCGTCGTCTTCCCTTCGGATGGCTGACTCGATGTAACTAAAATCGTTTTAGGCGGCTGGCCAGCCGACGACAAAAGTAGTGAGGTGCGCAAGTGCCGGTAAGATTCTGCGATCGGCGAACGTGCGTCAGTAATCATGGCTAGCGCGGTTGTGTCTGATGGGCCTGGAGCGGGTTGAACATTTCCACCGCCAATCAAGCGCGCCCGATCGCGACTCGAAGGAATGAGCGCCAGGGCGGGCAGATGTAAATAGCGGTCCACATCCTCGACCGTCTTGACTGTGTCATCGAGGAAATCAAGTAAAAAAGCGAGACCAATTCCGGCAACCAGGGATAATAGAAAGGCTACGAAAATGTTTCTGAAACGCTGTGGTCCAATAGGCTCTTTTGGCAGCCTGCTATACGTAGCAATGCTGACGTCATTCGATCTGTCGCTGCTCGTAACCTGCAACTCCCGCTGACGTTGGAGAAGTGTATTTAGATATTGCTTATTCGTTTCCAACGCCTGAGTGATTGCCATCAAATCGATCTGATCGCGCGTCTGTTGGGTTGTAGTCCCTTTTTGCTGTTCATAAGCACGCCTCAAAAGGTTCTCTCTGGCTGCCGCTGCTTCGTAACGCCGTTGTATTGATGTGACAATTTCCGAAGGTGCCTTGGCCAATTCCGCTTCCAGACCTTTAAGCTGCGCTTCGATCTTTTTTACGCCTGGCCATTCCGATGTGTAAGTTGTCAGGAGCGCGTCGCGCTGCTCCTTCAGTGCCGATATGCGATCTCTCAACTTCTCCACCCGAGCCGAAGCGTTCACATCAGGTATAGAAAAAGGATCTGCCTCGCGTTTGGCTGCTTCGAGCTGAGCCTGAAGATTCTTCCTGTCATTTTCCGCTTGTAACAATTGGGCGCTGAGCGTCGAAAGACGAGTGGCTTCCAGGTTCGCCCCGGTCTCGGTCATGAGTGGCAGATTGTGATTTTTAGCGTAATTGAACTGCGCTTCCTGATCGTGCTTGATCTGAGTCTGCAACTTTGCGATCTCTTTTGCCAGAACGTCTTCTGCTTTGGTAGAACCCTCAGTTGAGCGTGTCAGGTTGTTGTTAACAAATACTTCGGCAAGTGTGTTTGCAATTTTCTGCGCGAGCAGCGGATCAGAATGTACGAAACCGATTTTGACGAGGTTCGTAGTCGGGACCGGGTCTACGGTCTCGCCGCCGATAATTGCATCTTCATAAGGTTCCAGTTCGGCCAGCTGCTCAGGTGTTAGTGATGCCCCTGTTACTTCATTTTCTCCCACGACCGTTAACCCAGGCGAAGCGGCTGGCGACTCGGATGTCTTTTTTGCCTTTGAAAATACTCGACGAATGGATGAAAAAACGCCGGCTTGAGTCTGACCTCCAAAGAATGCCGGGTTATGCTGGAGATCGAGCGTGAGGACAACTTGACGCGCGAGAGCAGGGTTTTGTAAGAGTTTCAGTTGAGTGCCCCAGAAATTCGGATCACTTTGACCGTTGATAATTATCTCTTTGGTTTGAAGTACGCTCTTCGGCTTTTGCTCAATACGGATAGTCGTTTCGCCTTCATAAATGGAAGGGGATCTAAACGCCTGAATGGTTACCAGCGACGTTATCACCAGCACAAGACTGAGAACTAACCATTTTCGCTTTAGGACAACGAACAGATAGTCGCGGAGAGCCGCCGGTTCTGCACCGGAAGTTCCATAGGATTTGGCCTGAGCAATATCTGCCAGCGGTCGATCTAAACTGCGCTCGAGTCCACTCACCGGCATGAGCCGATTATCTTCCGACATCATAATTATCAGACCTCACTTCATTACTTCCCGAAGGAAAAGAGAATAATAGCAGAGACATCGCTTCTGGCAAGCCACCGGGAGGGTCCATCACGCCGTGACTTGAGCAGAAATTCCGCCATCCGGTGATGTGCAGACACGATCATGCGCCGGAAGGTTCGTTGACCTTTAAACTTTCTCCGCTATAAGCACAATGTTTTTTCCAATCGGGGGAGCGAAAACCGACTCGACTCTTTTCAAAGGCGGCACCACCAGTGTGTCGTAAAGCTTGACCGCCCCGGGTTCCATCTTCTTAGATCTCAAGAGCCGATACTTTAGCCACCAAGTGACAATGCCTGCCGAGTCGAGATAACTCGATCTTAAGACACGAAAACCCGCTTGCTGACATGCTTCGTTCAACTGCTCGAGCGTATACCGTCGATGATGTCCAATCTGCCGATCAAAACTCCCGTATAACCAACGCAACGCAGGAACAAACAAGAAGAGGCGTCCACCTGGACCGAGCGTGTTGTGCACAACCTCCAGTTCTTCGACGTCGTCCTCTATATGTTCGAGCACATTTATGTAGATGATCGAGTCAGGCCGTTGTTCCGCTTGAATTCTTTCAGCCACGGAACTGAAGACTTCGTTATAAGTTTCAACGCGCGAGGAAGTCTTCAGGCCGCCAAGCCTGTCTAACAGAAGCTTATACATCGCAACGGAAGGCTCGACGAGGGCGAGCGACTCCGGTCGACGAGCAATAATCATCTCCGAGAACGATCCGGTGCCCGCCCCAACTTCAACAAGCCGCGTTCCCAGGTATGGCGCAAAAATCTCAAGGATCCATTTATGATAATTGTAAGCGAATGACATCGCTTCCAGATCACGGCCGACATATAAATTGTCACCCATATGACGCTTTGTCGGCCGCAGATGCAAAGCTACCCTCTTCAACCCGCTCAAGGTTTGGCAACTGGCGAAACGATGCACGGCGCGAAGTCAGAAGGTTGAAACGGATTACCAACCAGAAAGCCTCCAGCCCATCCTTAAGGCCGATCTTTTTGCCTTCTTCATACGTTCTGCCGTAGTAACTAATCGGCACTTCGTAAACCGTGCATCCCAGCTTTGCGATTTTCGCTGTCACCTCAACCTCGAACCCAAAACCGCTGGAGACGATTACCATGTTGCGAATGATGTCTCCGCGAAATGCCTTATAACCCGTCTCGACATCCGTCATGTTCAGATTGGTGAGGATGTTAGAAAGCGTAGTCAGCAGTTTATTTCCTACAAAGTGGTAGTAATAGAGAACGCGCGTCGCTTTGCGGACCAGGAAGCGGGAGCCAAAAACAACATCAGCATGATTCGAAATGATGGGCTGAATCACAAGAGGTATCTCAGTCGGATCGTATTCAAGATCAGCGTCCTGAACGATGACGATCTCTCCTTTTGTCGCCGCGAAACCAGTCTTAAGGGCCTCTGTTTTACCCTGATTCCGAGAATGCCTGATGTACCTCACCTGACGATTCTTCCCCGCGATCTCAGCGCCGATCTGGGAGGTTTGGTCAGAAGAGTAATCGTCTACGATAACGATCTCCAGGAGCTGCGGCAGCTGCAGGAGTTTTTCAATGACGGTCGCGAGCGTCGATTCCTCGTTGTATACGGGAACCACAACGGAAAGGCATGGCTTCGGTTTAATTGACTCGAGCGGCATATTAAGAAGTTCGGATGCTCTTCACTTATGATGAAGTGGACTGAAACTACGCGACTGTTCAGTGGGTAGCTTCCGCAAGGATTTGATTTTGATGCGCAACGAAGTCCCGGACTCCATCGCGCCAATCGCGAAGGGGTTCGAGTCCGATCGCGTCCGACAACAGGCACCGTAACCTTGAATTACGAGGACGCGACGCTGGACGTTTGAGAGACGCCATGGATATGCCCTCAACTTCGACACCGCCGACTCCCGTAATGCGAATAGCTTCCCGCGTGAACTCCTCGAAACTCGTGCCGGCGCCAGAGTTCACTACATGGTAAATGCCGGGGAGATTCATCTCGGCCAATTGGCGCGAGCGTCTGGCAAGATCAACCGCATAGGTGGGCGTGCCATAACTATCGCTAATCGCCTTGAGTTTTTCTCCTCGCCGGGCTCGCGCGACAACTGTACTCAGAAAATTTGTGCCATCAGATCCGAATACGTAGCCGGTTCTTATCACGATGGTGCGCGCATTTGTAGCTTGCGATCGACGCTCGCCATCGAGCTTAGAAATTGCATAAACGCTTTGTGGCCTTGGCTGATCCCTTTGCGTGTAAAAGCCGTCTTTCTCTCCGTCAAATACGTAGTCGGTCGAGATGGTGACCAGGGTGGCATTTGTCTCATTGGCAGCGCGAGCGAGAGTTTCCGGGCCAATGGCATTGACGCTGAAAGCGCGTTCATGATCGGACTCACAACCGTCTACGTCGGTCCATGCTGCGCAATTAAAGAGCACGTCAGGCTTATCACTTCGCACAACAGCCATCACGCGATCTGCGTCCCCAATGTCGAGGCTCGCGTGATCATAAGCGATAACGCTATCCCCGCGGGAGTCACAATACTCGGAAACAGCTCGTCCAACCATACCGCGACTCCCAGTTATGAGAACTCTCAATTCGCGGCCACCTCTGCACCATATTGAGCACGGTAGTAGTCCTGGTACGCGCCGCTTCGGGCCCGCTCCAGCCATGCCGTGTTCCGCTGGTACCAGTCAATAGTCTTTTGCAACCCGCTCGCCCAGCTCTCACGAGGCCGCCAACCGAGTTCTGATTCGATCAGCCCTGGGTTTATTGCATACCGGCGATCGTGACCGGGTCGATCCTTAACAAAGCGAATAAGTGACTGCGGCTTTCCGAGTAACTCAAGAAGAGACTCAACGAGATCGATGTTGCGCCGGCTATTTCGCGCGCCGATGTTGTAAAGGGCCCCCGGTCTGCCTTTTTGCATAGCAAGCAATATGGCGCGGCAGTGGTCTTCAACATAAATCCAGTCGCGCACATTTCGGCCGTCGCCATAGACCGGTATTGGCTCATCGTCTAGCGCTTTTGACAGCGCCAGTGGCAAGAACTTCTCCGGAAATTGGCGTGGACCGTAATTGTTACCGCAACGAGTTATCACGGTATCCAAACCAAAAGTATAGTGGCCGGCACGCACAAGATGTTCAGCCGCCGCTTTAGAGGCCGCGTAAGGACTGTTGGGAGCAAACGGTGAGTCTTCGGTGAAGTAAGCGGAGTCGTCTTCCGGTAAACTTCCCATCACTTCGTCAGTCGATACTTGAACGAATCGTTTCGCGTCGCGTTCCCTTGCTGCATCCAGCAAGACCTGAGTGCCAATGATATTTGTACGCAGAAATTGGTCTGCAGAGGCTATTCCTCGGTCAACGTGTGACTCCGCGGCGAAGTTAATGATCGCGTCACAGCCGGGTCGCAAAGCGGCGAGGACAGCCGCACGGTCTGATATGTCGCCCCGCACGAACTCGTGCTGTTGAGGTTCAAGCCCTTTTATATTATCAAGGTTGCCGGCATAGGTAAGGGCGTCAAAATTAGTGACTATTGCCGATGGCACCTGGTCACTCAGCAAGCGTAGGAAAGTCGAACCGATAAAGCCCGCCCCGCCCGTTACGAAGATGTGCATAAGACTTATCTGCGTTGAATATTAGTGAGAGTAGTTGTAACTAAAAGTTAGTATCGCTTGATAGCTTTAGTTTTGAACGTTAATGACTAGTTCAAAATCTGTCAATCGCATTTGATGTTTCCGGCTCCGTTTGCCCTAAGGCAAGCATTTACATTTGCGGAAGGCTTTCCGATGAGCCCACGACCATCGCCTCGGGGATCCAAAGTGATTATACAGCTTACTTGACGTAGTCCACGATCGAAACCTACACTCGCTAACCCTCTAGGGAATACAAGTAGCTTAGAAAACTCGTTAGCTTTTAAGTCAGGTTTGTTTTGACATTCTCTTGTTAAGTAGTGTGTCTATAGAGGCTTTCTGAATTATGGAAGTGAGCAGGATGTCTCCCGTTGCCGTGGTTGGTTGCGGCTACTGGGGCAAAAATCTCGTGCGTAATTTCCACCGTCTCGGCGCTCTCGCGATGGTGTGCGATGCGACCGAGAGCGGTCGGGCAAACGCATCCAATTTGGCCCCCAACACACCCGTGGTTGAAGAGTTCGATTTCGTACTACAAAGTGACGTGTCCGGAGTTGTCATCGCCACGCCGGCCGAAACACATTACGAACTAGCGATGCGGGCTCTCATCGCCGGCAAAGATGTGTTTGTTGAAAAGCCCGTGGCTCTAACTTATGAGGACGGCCAGCGGTTGGTGCGCCTGGCGGAAGAGTCGAAGGCCGTCTTAATGGTGGGCCATGTTCTCGAATACCATCCGGCCGTAGTGCAAATGCTCCAGTTAGTGCGGTCGGGCCAATTAGGCAGGGTGCGGTATATTTCTTCTAATCGCCTGAACCTCGGCAAGGTGCGTCGCGAGGAGAATATTCTATGGAGCTTCGCTCCTCATGACATCGCGATCATCTTGCGCTTGATGGACAGCATGCCGTTCCAAATCGCGGCGTACGGCGGCAGCTACCTTCAACCAAACATCGCGGACGTGACAATCACACACCTGCTTTTCGACAATGGCGTGCGGGCACACATTTACGTTTCCTGGCTACACCCGTTCAAGGAGCAGCGGCTCGTCATTATTGGCTCAAAGAAAATGGCCAGCTTTGATGACGTTACAAAACAATTGGTCTTGTACGATCAGAGGGTTGAACTTCAGGAAGGACAACCAATTCCTATCAAAGGAAACGGTGATGTGTTGTCATTCCCTGCCGATGAGCCGTTGCTGCTGGAGTGTCAGGCTTTCCTTAATGCGATAACGACGCGCAAGCCGCCCTTAACGGATGGGACCAGCGGACTTCGAGTTCTGCAAGTGTTGCAGGCCGCACAGAGATCTCTGGTCATGAACGGCGAACCCGTAACCTTGCCTATAAAAAATCAAAGCGAGACAGGAACGCTGGTTTATACATGAGTGAGCGGAACTATTTTGTCCACGAGAGCGCCTACGTCGACGAGCCGACTGAAATTGGCGCCGGAACCAAGATTTGGCATTTCTGTCATGTCGCCCCTAACGCAACGATTGGTGAGCGTTGCATACTCGGACAAAACGTCTTCATCGCCAACGACGTAAAAATCGGAAGTAACGTCAAAATACAAAACAATGTCTCTGTCTATACGGGCGTTGAACTCGAGGATGATGTGTTTTGCGGGCCCTCTTGCGTTTTCACGAACGTCACTAACCCACGCTCGCAAATAGTGCGGCACGGTCAGTATCAGCGCACGCTGGTCCGTCGTGGTACTTCCATCGGAGCCAACGCCACAATAGTTTGCGGAGCGACGATTGGGCGTTATGCGTTTATCGCTGCCGGGGCGGTTGTACGCGGCAACGTGCCCGACTATGCGCTGATGGCCGGCGTTCCAGCCGTTCGCAAAGGTTGGATGAGTCGCCACGGATACCGGCTTTCAAAGCAAAACGAGGACGGCAACTTCGTGTGTGCGGAGAGCGGCTGGCGCTACAAGGAAGATCAACCAAATGTGCTGCGTTGCCTGGACCATTCCGAGGACGCGCCATTGCCTTCGGCAAAGTAATTCCCGGGCCCCATTACCAATTTAAACCTGGTTATATTGCGAAGTAGTAGCAAGTTCTACTTGCTTGAAGTTAAGCGGTGAGGATCCGATTTCGCGAATGAAAAAGGCCTTGATAACAGGTATTACAGGTCAGGATGGCTCATACCTGGCTGAGTTGTTGCTGAGCCGGCATTATGAGGTGCACGGTCTTGTTAGGCGCGT
Organism: Pyrinomonadaceae bacterium; assembly: GCA_046262135.1. Taxonomy (GTDB): domain Bacteria; phylum Acidobacteriota; class Blastocatellia; order Pyrinomonadales; family Pyrinomonadaceae; genus PSRF01. The sequence goes on along the minus strand of JBHENH010000089.1, from coordinate 1,959 downwards.
CGCGCTCGAAGATCCTGAACGGCGTTTTACGCGCATCTTGCACTTGCTAGACCGCATCACGCTGCACGCGGCAAGCCTCGAAAGTTATCCCAGCATCTTTAGCGTTTTCAGTAAGCACAAGTTTGATGAGTGTTACCATCTGGCCGCCCAATCCTTCGTGGCCGAAAGTTTCGCCGACGGATTTTCAACCATGAACACAAACATCAACGGCACGCATTATGTGCTGGCTGCGCTACGAGAACTGCAGCCGCAGTGCCGCTTCTACTTTGCCGGATCCAGCGAGATGTTTGGAAAGACCGTACAGACACCGCAAAAAGAGACTACGCCTTTTCATCCACGCAGCCCTTACGGCATCAGCAAGGTGGCCGGGTTCGACCTGACCAGAAACTATCGTGAGGCATACGGGATGTTCGCTTGCAGCGGCATTCTTTTTAACCACGAATCGCCTCGGCGGGGCTTCGAGTTTGTGACACGGAAAATCACCTCAACGGTCGCCAGGATTAAAGCAGGTCTCGCTCAGCAGTTGAACCTGGGAAATCTGGAGACGCACCGCGACTGGGGTCACAGCCGGGACTACGTGGAGGCGATGTATCTTATGCTCCAGCAAGAGCAGCCTGACGACTACGTGGTGGCCACGGGCGAGGCCCACACAGTACGCGAGTTTTGTGAGCTCGCGTTCACCGAAGCCGCGCTCGATTACCGCGACTTCGTTCGTATCGATCAACGTCTCTACCGGCCGGCGGAAGTGGATTCCCTCGTGGGCGACTCGACGAAGGCCCGCGCCGTTTTGGGTTGGAAGCCAACTCATAATTTCTTAGAACTTGTGAGAGACATGGTGCGCAACGATATCGATTGCATTACGAAATCCCCCGGAAACCGTGCGCAAGCCGCGCAGGAGATATCCTAAACCGGGAAGTCAATCGTCGGGTACGCCGGTAAGTAACTTGTGTTGCGCGTTCTTCGCCTCGGCCACCAATGACCGCTGGTTTTTAGAAATCCGAATTCCGTAGTGTCGGGACTAAATGAATGGCAGAAACGCTCGGTTCTCTTTGCGATAAGCTGACTATCGTCAAGCTCAAACATTGGCACACTGAAGATGAGACGCGCCAACAGAGTCTGACACAGCAGGAAGGTCAAATCGTCGATGAAATTAATGAATTCATCAGCGCCGCCGTCGCACGTCGCATACCGGTTGAGCGACTAACATTTGCGGCGAACAAGGTCTACAAAAAAGAAGGAAATGCCACTGCTGAAATCAGGGGCTCTGTCGGACAAATATTCTCCCTACTAGCTGATATCAACTGCAAACTGTGGCACATTCAAGACAAAGTCTATGATTTCGAGAAGATCCCGGCGACGGAAAAGGACGCAGTCGTTAAACAACTCGCCATTCTAAATCTGGAACGTAACGAGTGTATTGACCAGATAGATGTGCAATTCCGCGCTCTAATTGAACCATTACAAGTAAAAGGTTGAACTGGCCCAATCGAGTCTTATCACCGAATCGGTTGGCGGCCGGGTCACCTGCCCCATTCAAACCAGGAAATGGATTGTGCTCATAACTATTACAATCGATTGGTGAACGGAAAGGTTTTCAACTGCTATGATCGTGGCCAATCGTAGCAACTAAAGCAGGTTCACTTTTTTGAAGGGCTGTATTCAAGGGAGACATGATTTTTACCGAGAGTGAGTTGAAGGGTGCCTATATTATCGAGCTCGAGCGTTTCGAAGATGAACGAGGGTTTTTCGCCCCATCGTTTTCGCAGCGCGAGTTTGAGGCGCGCGGACTGGAGTGTCGGTTCGTTGAAAATAGTGTCGCTTACAATCGACGACGCGGCACGCTGCGCGGATTGCATTATCAGGCAGCGCCGCACGGACAGGCAAAACTAATTCGATGCACGCGTGGCTCAATCTTCGACGTGGCGGTAGACTTGCGACCAAACTCACCCACCTTCAGGC
>JBHENH010000088.1:12450-12824 GCA_046262135.1 Pyrinomonadaceae bacterium | reverse complement strand
ATGCGGTGCTCTTCGGTGAAATCTTCAGGAGTGAAAATCTCTGCCGGTGTGCGTTCCTCAATCAGGAACGCACCGCCCTGGACTATTTTTTTCTGATCGATTACGGCTACCATTTGTTTACTCCTTTGGTCGTGGTTCGTAGTCAGTGGTCAGTTGTTGGTGATGATTTAATCTTTAGTTTCCTGTTAGCGGTCTGAACAATACATAGTACTGACTACGGACAACTAACAACTAACTGTTTTAGAGTCTTTCAAATATTCCTGCTGCGCCCATACCACCGCCAACACACATAGTCACCATTCCATAGCGCCCCTTGCGTCGCTCAAGCTCGCGCAAGATTGAGGCAGTCAGTTTTGCTCCAGTGCAACCCAGCG
>JBHENH010000088.1:0-12440 GCA_046262135.1 Pyrinomonadaceae bacterium | reverse complement strand
CCCGTTTATGTTCACTTTATCAATATCGAGCCCAAGGGTTTTAATGACGGCGAGCGATTGCGCCGCGAAGGCTTCGTTGAGCTCAATGACATCGATCTGGTCAATCGTCAAACCTGCCAACTTCAAAACTTTGGGAATAGCGAAAACTGGTCCAATTCCCATTTCTTCCGGAGGACATCCCGCCGTCGCATAGGCCACGAAACGGGCCATCGTTTTAGCCCCCAGGCTCTTCGCCCTTTCGGCTGACATAATCACGGCAGCTGCTGCTCCATCCGACATCTGGGAAGCATTACCGGCGGTGATTGTTCCCCTCAAATTGAACGCCGGCTTAAGTTTCGCAAGACCTTCAATCGTGCTATCCCGTCGCACGCCTTCGTCGCGATCAAAGACAACATCGCGCTTTTGTTTGCGACCTTTCTCGTCCAGTTCTTCGAAGGTTACCGTCAGCGGCACCGTTTCATCCTTAAACTTATCTTCGTCCAAAGCCGACGCTGCCCTTTGGTGAGATCGAAGAGCAAACTCGTCCTGCTCTTCCCGACTAACATTGTATTTGCGAGCAACGTTCTCAGTCGCCAATCCCATGTTCAAATAAAAGTCAGGGTAGTGTTCGACGAGGTAGGGATTAGGCCGAATCGTGTGGCCACCCATAGGAATCATCGACATGGTTTCCAGCCCGCCCGCCACGGCCACCTCGGCGCTTCCCGTTCTGATTCTGTCGGCCGCGATGGCAATCGACTGTAAACCCGATGAACAAAAACGATTGATGGTCATCGCGCTGGTCTCGACCGGCAGACCTGCACGAATGGCCGCCGCGCGGGCGACGTTCATTCCCTGCTCCGCTTCCGGCATGGCGCAGCCCATGATTACATCTTCAATTTCAGATAGTTCGAGACCGGGCACGCGCGCCAGGGCTTCCTTGATCACCGCTCCACCCATCTCATCGGGTCGCGTATTTCTTAAAGTGCCTTTGGGCGCTTTACCCACTGCGGTGCGAACTGCTGAAACGATTACTGCTTCTTTCATAACTCACCTTTTCAATTACTTAACTTTGCGGCTTTGCCGCCTGATGTGCGGAAAGGCTATGCCTTTCCGCACCTGCCAATCTATTCAGAGGCTACGCCTCTGTTCCTGGCCTTGCGAGGCACAGCCTCGCAAGAAATTCGTAAGTAACATACGGAAGGGCTGAGCCCTTCCGCACATCGGGCGGCAAAGCCGCGACTAATTCCCCCAGTTGCATTTAGACATTGGACATTGGACGTTGGACGTCGGGCCTTGGACTAGTTTCTCAACGGCTTTCCTGTCTTCAACATCGCCGCCAGCCGCTCTTGCGTCTTGCGTGTGCCGGCCAACGACAGAAATGCTTCGCGTTCAAGATCAAGAAGATACTGCTCGGAGACATGCGTTTCATGATTCAAATCTCCTCCCGTCAGAATGCGCGCGAGTTTTTCACCAATCAAGGCATCATGATCGGAGATATAACCACCGCGCTTCATTTGATGAATACCCAGTTTCAAAGTGGCCAGCGCGGAATTGCCCAGGGCCAGAATGTCTGTTCGAGGGTGCGGTTGCACGTAGCCGCTCGCCGCCAGGGCCAATACTTCCTTCTTCGCGTCCGCCACCAACCGTTCTCCATTCATCGATATAGTGTCGTCCTCAGATAAGAACCCGAGTGTTCGTGCCTCCTCCGCCGAAGTAGCAACCTTCGCCAGAGCAATGGTTTCAAATGCACGCTTTACAAACGGGAACGGATCAGCGTCGTCAACATTTTTTGGAATTGAATCGAGTGTGCGTAACAGCAACTCTTTGGTTCCGCCGCCGGCGGGAATAATTCCCACCCCTACCTCCACTAGCCCGATATATGTTTCGGCAGCCGCCCGCACTCTATCGCCGTGCAAAACCATCTCGCAGCCGCCGCCAAAGACCAGATTGAAAGGGGCTACCACAACTGGCTTCGGAGAATACCGAAGGCTCATTGTCGCAGCCTGGAAAGCGCGCCCCATCATATCGAGCTCTTCCCAATTTTCTTCCTGCGCCTCCATCAGCATCAGCATGATGTTGGCGCCTACGGAGAAATTCGCTCCCTGATTCCCTACTACCAACCCAACGAAGTTCTTCTCAACTTCCGCCAGCGATTGCTTCAGCATCTGCAAGGTGTCTCCACCAATTGCATTCATCTTCGAATGAAACTCGAGACAAGCTACGCCGTCGCCTATATCGATCAATGAGGCACCCGAGTTTTTCTTTATTACTCCGGTGCGCTCTTTTACTGACTTCAAGATAATCACGCCAGGCGAATCGGCCAGTGGCATGTATTGCGCCGTAGCAAAGTCGAAATAGAACTGCTGCCCATCTTGTTTCTTGTAGAAAGACTTTGCGCCGGCGTCGAGAAGCTTTTGAACGTTCGCTGGTACTGATTGACCTTCTGCCTTCATTCGCGCGACAGACTTTTCCACGCCGATGGCATCCCACGTCTCGAACACGCCCAACTCCCAGTTGAATCCCCAACGCATCGCACGATCGACTTCGACTACTGTGTCCGCTATTTCGGGGATTCGATTCGCTGCATAACGAAACGTGCGCGACATCGTCTTCCAGAGAAACGCGCCAACGCGATCTTTGTCCCAGACGAGGGCCTTAAGACGTTCCGGCAAGTCTTCGATATTTTTTGCCATGTCGAGAGCGGGCAGCTTCACCTTCTGCGCCGCACGATATTCAAGAGTCGCCTGGTCCAGCGTCCAGATTTCTTTCTTGCCGTCTTCGCTTGTCTGTCTTCGGTAAAATCCGCCCTTTGTCTTGTTTCCCAGAATTCCTCGTCCAATCATTGAAGTAAGGAACTCAGGCGCAATGAAGACTTCTCGCTCTTCATCATCAGCGAGCGCTTCGTAGAGGTTCTTCACGACGTGACCAAACACATCCAGGCCGACCAGATCGAAAGTACGGAACGTGGCAGACTTGGGCCGGCCCACCGCCTGACCCGTTATCTTGTCAACCTCTTCAATCGAGTAGCCTTCCTCGAGCATGGTCTTGATAGTGACCATCGCACCAAATGTACCGATGCGATTGGCAATGAAATTTGGACGATCTTTTGCAGGCACAACTCCCTTGCCGAGACGCTGATCGAGAAAGCCGTAGATGAAACATGAGACTTCCGGTTTAGTCCATTCAGTACGAATTATTTCGACGAGGTGAAGGTAGCGGGGTGGATTGAAAAAGTGAGTGCCAAGGAAATGCGCGCGAAAATCTTCCGAACGACCTTCGGCTAGCTGTCGAATGGGGATGCCACTCGTATTGGAGCCGATGATCGAACCAGGCCGCCGGTGTTGCTCCACACGTTCGTAAAGGCTTCGCTTAATCTCGAGATTTTCGACAACAGCCTCGATAATCAGATCGCAGTCTTTTAGTCTCGTAAGGTCGTCTTCGAAATTGCCAATACTAACGAGTGCGGCGTTGTCAGGAACGAAGAATGCGGCAGGCTTTGCTTTTTGGGCTGCTTCAAGTCCCGTTCGAGCGATGCGATTGCGAACTTCTCTCGACTCCAGCTTCAGGCCTTTCGCTTGTTCTTCCTTAGTTAACTCGGTGGGCGCAATATCCAGAAGAAGAGTGGGAACGTGGGCGTTTGCCAGATGGGCAGCAATTTGTGCTCCCATAGTTCCCGCGCCCAAAACCGCAGCTTTTTCAATCCGCATCATGAGTAGGACAGGCATTCCTGCCTGTCATTCTTTCTTTTGATTTCGGCGACGCAAGAAAACCAGCAAAACAATAGGATCATAATACTGAATGAGCATTCATTCAGCAAGTTAGGCTCCGTTATTAGCTGTGGTGGTGATCTCTTCAACCGTTACTCCCACATCCCGCGGGCACAAAGTTTCGGACTGTAACAGTCCCCGTAGTTACCTGGGAAAGCGGCCTGTTCGCCAATATGGGAATGACTGGAAGCACGAACAAGGACTACGGCACAGTCACGAGACAAACGCAGGTGAAGATTACAAATCCCACTCATCCGCTGGCCGCCGGATTATCAGGAACAGTGGGGGTAGTGATGACCTCTGGTACGCCGAGTTGGGGTAAGCCGAATGCAAACGCGGCCTCGGTAGCCACAGCGGCTACCGATACAACCAAAACTCTGATCTTCGGCTACGCTACAGGATCGGCGATGCCAGGACTGGCTGCGCCCGCCAGGCGTGTAGGGCTGTTCCTGTATGACACGAGCGCTGCGGACTTCACAACTAGTGGCGGGGCGCTATTTGACGCGGCAATCAAGTGGGCCGCGGGCCGTTTGTAATAGAAGACTCGCCTGACAATCAAACCGCGACCAGCGAGCGGCAAGTACAGCGACCAATCTTAAAGAAGATCTCTTCACGGGTTGCAAACTAGTAGTGAGTAGTAATCTTTTTAGTCGATCCATGGTTATCTCATGAAAGTGCTAGTTAGGCTAATTTCGTTTTATTACGCTGTGGTTACGTTTTTGACCCTGATTATCGTGGTTGACCTTGTCATCAGTCCGAGAACTCAAGGATTAGGCTCGACAGGAGTTTTCGAAATGTTGGCTTTGATTGGCTGGGCCTTAAATTTATTGGTTGGTCCTTACGCGACGGTACAGCTTTGGCGACTTAAGCCTCGCGGCCGCTGGGGCGCAATTGTCCTCTCTGGGTATGGAATATTTTATTATGCCGTAGCCTTCATTCTGAAACAGCCTGAGTTTCAGGCGGCTTATCTAGTATTTGATCTTGTTTTAGTCTCGGTCCTGCTTTCCATTCCGCTAAAGAGATATGCTAGTGAGCGCTTCAAGGACAAGTAGCGCAGCGGTATTGTGGCGAGGCGCGGTCGGTGGGATTTTGGGGAATCTTACGAAAGCCGCAACCGTTTCGGCATTCGTTCTTCTCAGCTCGAGACATTTTGACTATAGTTTGGTGTTCATCGCAATTCTTGGTATTCCCTCCTCAGCGGTTATGAGCATCATAATCGCGATGGCTATTCGCGTAATCTCGAAAGAATAGAATCCGAATTTTTAGTAGGGCCGCTATCGGGGCGGCTCTATTATTTATCCTGGGCATAATCGCTTACATCTCCGGAGGTAGCCAGTGGTCTGCTGACTATGTTTCGACATGGATGGTCGCTTCGTTATTCTACCTTGATTTTGGGGGTGGTAACGGGAGCCGTGGCAGGAATGATGGCAGGGCCAAAACAAGACATCGAATTGCAGTAGTAACCAATGACACCACGGCGACAAGTTTCACGAGCAGTGGTGGGGCGCTATTTGACGCGGCGATTAAATGGGCCACAGGGCGCATTTAGCTGAGCAAGAGATAATTCATTCTCAAGACGACTTAATTGTTACCCCGAGGGGAGAGTGGCCCATCCTATGGTTCTTGCCAGAAAAGTTGAGCTGATGTGCGGCCTCGGCACGTGTTTTTTTGCCGTAGTCGTGGTGCTTGTACCATTTCCTGGATATCGCAGACCCTTCCATTATCTTTGGATCTTCTCACTGTGGCTGGCCCCAAGCGCTCTTGTCGGAGTAGGGGTATGTGCTGACGTCCTGAGAAACAAAACCTTCGGCAGGATATTAATATTTGTTGGCGGCGTACCTCTCGCGCTTTACTGGTTGGCATTCTTAGCATTTCTTGGCGAACTCTTCTATGCGGCAGACTGGAAGGCCTTTTTAATCCTGGCTCCGGGTGCACTGGGCGTTGCTACAATGATCGCATCGCTTACGGCACGGGCAATAACTAGTCCGTGATGGAGCCTCCTTTATCCTGGGCGGTTAAGTGGGATTATTCTTTACGGTCCTCTGGTCTCTCCTCTGTGTGATTCGAATTACTGCCGAAAAGTAAAGAGAACCACTTAAACTGTTTGTCGTTTCTCACGGTTGCCTGGGTATGTCAGGTGCTTGGCGAAGACTCGCGTGGTGCCAATGGATGAAGATCTCTTCACGGGTTGCAAACTAGTAGTGACCGTGTCGATCCTTCAGACCTCGCAATTCTTACAGCCGTACCAGGTCTTATGCACACGGGTCCTGATCGCCAACGATGGCTGCGCGCGGTAGTACTCTTCGGTGCCGTATATTTTGTCGCGGGCATCGCATTCGCTGCGTTAGCGAGTGGCGCCTACTCCAATTCGATGCGTGAAAGCTGGAATCGATTTGGGTTCCTAATCTCGGCCGTAGCGTTTGGGCTTCACATAGCTTACGAGCACTTCCGGCTGCGCAATTCGCCGTGGATAACTGCCGCCCACGTCTCATTAGCTGTAGCCCTGGGCGCTTTTGCTCTGGCAGTCAAGGCGAATATTCACGGCTACCGGGGAGGATCAAGCAATCAGCGCTTACTAGCGTTCGCGTTGATTGCCTGGCCGGCGATTACCGCGATCCCTGCGTATGTGGTCTCGTTAATCGCGGGAGCGGCCCTAAACCTCAGACAACGCGCATCTCATCACCGCTGACAATTAAAGAAAAGCACTCAGTCCTCACGGCGTTGTTAGTGCAGTTCCCACGGTTGAAATGCGCTGGGATGAGCCCTGCTGTTGTAGTTACGCAGGACTTACACTGCATGAGTCCTGACTGAAAACTAGAACAAACGATCCGCGCGGAGCGTACAGTCTGTTATGAGCATCCCCCAGAACGATCAGTCGACCACCCCGATCGACCAACCTTTCGTCACTAATCACCCTACGCGCGCGAATCTCAAAAAGCCGCTCCGGCTATGGCCCGGCGTCGTAGCCGTTTTGCTGGAGTGCGTGCTCTGGTCCATCGTTCCCATTTTCGCACCCGATGCGGCCATGTTTGCGATATTTGGCGGACTCGCGTGCGGCTTGCTGGTCATCGTGTGGTGGCTGTTCTTCAGCCGGGCGCCATGGGCCGAGCGTCTGGGTGCCGTCGTCCTGATGATCCTCATAGTCATAATAACCAGGCGTGCCGTTCACCCTTCCATTGCTAACGGAATGATGGGGATGATGCTTCCGGTGTACTCTATCCCGGTTCTCACTCTCGCTCTTGTCGTTTGGGCAGTCGTCACGCGCGGGCTCTCTATGGGAATGCGGCGCACGTCGATGGTCGCTTCCATTCTGCTTGCGTGCGCCGTTTTTACATTAATAAGGACAGGCGGCATCACCGGTGATGCTGATTCAGATCTCCACTGGCGCTGGACAAAGTCTCCTGAGGAACGACTCTTGGCCCAGGGCGCGGACGAACCGGCAACTCCGCCGGCGGACGCGGTAGATGCGTCGACTTCCAACTCGGCGGCAAGCCCTGCCCCTAAAGGAGCAGTCGCGGAATCAGGGTGGACAGGGTTCCGTGGGCCAGCGCGCGACGGCAGCGTTCGCGGAGTACGCATCGAGACCGACTGGTCCAGGCAACCGCCAGTCGCAATGTGGCGCCGGCCAATCGGACCTGGCTGGTCTTCGTTCGCGGTGCGCGACAACTTTCTCTATACACAGGAGCAACGCGGTAACGATGAAGTGGTCTCTTGCTACCACTTGATCACCGGCAAACCAGTATGGAGACACACTGACGCGGCCCGCTTCTGGGAGTCGAATGCCGGCGCGGGCCCGCGCGCTACTCCAACACTCAACAACAATCACGTCTACACATTTGGAGCCACCGGAATTCTTAACGCGCTGGATGCACAGAATGGATCTGTTGTCTGGACACGCAATGCCGCGGCCGACACCAGGACTAAGATTCCAACCTGGGGCTTTGCCAGCTCGCCGGTCGTCGTTGGCGACGTAGTAATCGTTGCCGCGGCTGGTACACTCGCTGCCTACGATCTCGTCACCGGAAATCCACGCTGGACCGTTCCAAGCGCGCGCGGCGGCTACAGCTCGCCACATCTGTCAATGCTCGATGGCGTTGCGCAGGTGCTGCTCGTTAATGGGGAAGGCTTAACGAGCGTGGCGCCTGCAGATGGCAAGCTGCTCTGGAAGTATGCATGGGAAGGCGACAGCATTGTGCAGCCGGCGGTGACTGCGGACGGCGATGTCCTGATCGGCAGCGGCTCCGGTCTCGGTTCCGAAGTCGGCGTGCTGCGGCTCGCGGTTACACATGGGCCAGAGGGCTGGACCACCAGGGAACGCTGGGTATCCGCTGGTCTGAAGCCGTACTTCAACGATTTTGTTATTCACAAGGACTATGCCTTCGGCTTCGACGGCAGCAACCTCGCTTGCATCGATCTCAGGACCGGCGAGGCTAAGTGGAAGGGCGAACGCTACGGACACGGCCAGATCGTGCTGCTCCCCGATCAGGATTTACTGGTGGTGATATCGGAGGAAGGCGAACTGGCGCTGGTCCGGGCAATCGCCGAGCAGTTCACCGAGGTGGCGCGGTTCAAGGCAATTGACGGCAAGACCTGGAACCATCCCGTGCTGTTTGGGGACGTGCTCCTGGTGCGTAACAGCGAAGAGATGGTGGCCTTCCGAATGCCGCTCGCCAAGGGCTGACGCGATAGCTTCCGGACTCGCAAACCCTTGACACAGCCCGGTGCCCGTTATATACCTACTGGTAAGTATCGTGCGGGAGTATAATAATGACTGAGACGCGGAACCACATTATGGATGTCGCGAGGAGCCGGTTTTTTAAAACTGGCTATGCAGGGACTTCCATCAACGCCATCGTTGACGCTACCAAATACACTAAGCCGACGGTCTATTACCATTTTAAGAATAAAGCTGAACTCTTCGAGGCGTTGGTTTACGACGCCTACGATCGCTGTTTTGAGCATCGGCAAAATGCCGTGGGCACACACCTCCCCGCCTCCGAGCAGTTATATCAGATGATCGCGGCTGACTTCGCTTTCTGTCTTGCGACACCGGATCTTGTGCGCTTTGTGGTGGCGCTTACTTTCGCACTGCCGGAAGATCACACCATCGACCTCTCCGTTATTCATAGTAGGGACTACGAATCGTTCCGCGCACTTATCGAACGCGGGATGAGAACGGGCGAATTCAATTGTGAGGATGCGGGCGACGCGGCCATAGCGCTTCAAGGGCTCATCGCGATCAATATCATGTCGTACTTGAAAATGGTGCACCCGCCCGAGTTTCTTTCCGCGACGCGAGCGCGCGAGGTCGCCAATATTTTGCTTCAAGGGATTTCCGGACAGGGAAAGAGAAAGGGACAAAACAAGGCGAAAAGTGCAGGTGTGTGATGACTCCGAAAGATTGGAAGAAATTTACCTCCTTTTACTTCTATACGTTGCTTTCAGTAGGCCTGGGCGTGGCGGCAACGATGACCGAAACGCGCTCCCTGATCGCTATCCTACTTTTGTGTTTTACCGGCCTCGTGATTTGGGGCCTCTTCGAGTATGGGTTGCACCGGTTCGTTTTTCACTTTGATGGTCCCGGCGATCAGAGGCGCAATTTTGTCTACGCCTTGCATCGCTTCCATCATGAGCACCCGAAGAACACAGACGATCTATTTGTGAGCTTGCGGCTAAGTTTGCCAATCGTCCTTTGTTATTGCGCGCTTGCGTGGGCGATTACGAGAAGTTGGCAGGTCATGGTCTACCTGTTCATAGGTTTGATGGCAGGTTACTTCAGCTACGAATTTCTGCATTATCAGGCTCATCATCGCACACCGCGCTTGCGCCTGTTTCGCTATCTTAAGGTCTATCATTTGCTACATCATCACAAGACTTCTGAGCTGCGCTTTGGTGTTACTTCACCGCTGTTTGACTTCGTCTTCGGAACTTTTCAATCAATCTACCGAAACCGAAGTGTAAGGGCTGCCCATAATATATTTGTGACTACCCCACATCGAGCCCAACCGAATTTGCGACATTAACACTTCGTCCTTGTAAAACTGACTAGAATCGTCTTCGAACTCATGGACCATGTCAGGCTAGGTGATGCCGGATCGCGGTCAGGGGAGACTTAGGTAAAGAAATCCCTCGCATGTGGCACCAGCCCCGGACATCTGGCGACACATTGAAGATACTGAGAAGAAATAGTTCGAAGAGCACTGAAATGTTTGAATTTTCTCTTACGGCCGCCAATGGTTAAATTTTTATTGGAGTACTTTAGTGAGGTATCGTGCTTTAACTGAAGTGTCGGAAAAAGAGGCAAAATCGAGGCACTCGGGGGAATGTGAAACGCAAGCGACCATCAACGTCAGTCTTCGCGCATGTTGCGGAAGGTGATTGAATAGCGCAGCGATTCTACGCGCAGGATGCCGTGTTGCCACTCCAATCGCGCAGGGCCGCTCAAATGGTACGCGGAGCGCGGTTCGGCTAACACGTTGACTCGCTCCCATGTCGACTTAACCTTGGACCGTTGTGCTGGTAGATTCGCGCGGACCCGGTCGCTACCGCTTCCGGTCCCGTATTTTTCGTCCCAGGCTGTTTTCTCGTTTGCTTCCTGTGCTTTCGATTGCGCGCGCGCACGCGATGATTTTGCGTCTCGGATGGGCGGAAGATCCTCGATCACCTTGCGCCTGAAACGCAGTGTGCACGGGGACAGGAGCGAGATGCCGACGACTTGCCCGAATACCGCCTTGTCACGATGCCACCCGATTCCCGCGCCTGGTCCATATTCAGTAACGAGCACGTGTTGCAGCGCGGCCGGCTCCAGGCCGGCGAACGACGCGGCGAGCGCCCGGGCCGGAAGTAGGAAATCAGGGATATCGTCGGCCTTCTTGAGTTGGTGTCCGGAGAAATCATATTGCCATCCGAATGAGACCACGCGCCGCCTCCCCTTATACCCATGAAAGTCGAACTCTCGAAAAGGTAGTTGACGGACCCGTGTGAGCACCATGGCTTCGTCAGCCGTACTCATCAGGTCGGGCCGATACCGGAAGCCTTCGAGAGGTTTCAGCGCGGCGTCATTGGCCGCTTCGTCGAAAAATTGAAACTGGAAGCCCATATCCGCAGACTGCGGGATTACGAAACCTGGGGAAATCCGCCACAGTAAACCATAGCAGACCGTAAACAGTTTCCTCTGCTTATAAGGACTTGTGCTTGAATCTGTGCAATCTGCGGATTTGAAGTCCTTCGACGCTACCGCGGCGAAAGCTTGATCAAGGTTCCTCAAGCTTATCGGACAATCTAAAGGCTGAGGCACGATTCGGGAATTTAACTACTGACCACCAACCACTGACCAGTGACTGTCACTCAATAGTTTGTAAGAATCTCATTTGGCTTAAAGCCCAATAGTGCAAGCCGCTCGCGCGTCTGTTCCATCATTTCAGGCGACCCGCAGATAAGGGCGATCGGAGAATGCAAATTGGGAAGTACGTGGTCCAAAAGCGATTGTACGTACCCTGTCGGACCTGACCAGTCATGACCATCCGGTCTTGAAATCACCTGGCGCAATTCAACACCCTGCTGCTCCCAACTTTCCGTCTCATCACGAAAACAAAAGTCGTCCGGCGTGCGCGCGCCGTAAAGCACTACGAACTGTCCAAACTCTTCTTTGCGTTTAAGTACATGCCGCAACGCCGAACGCAAAGGTGCAACGCCCGTCCCCATAGCGACAAAAACAAGATCCTTCCCCTTCTGCTCATCGAGAGCAAAACCATGGCCGGTGACTTCCATCAGTTCGATTCGTTCACCTGCGACCATGTCGAATATCAAATTGCTGGCACCCATCTTCCGCTTGACCAGAACCTCGAGCTCGGGATCATCGGGAGCGCTTGCAAATGCAAAGTAAGCCGGAGGCTCGCCCTCGACGGCGAGCACTGCCACCTGGCCCGGCACAAAAACGACCACATGCTTTGAGTTTGCGCTCTCAGGCATCAGATCAAACGAACGTACATCTCGAGCTTGGTCGCGGACTCTGGTGATTATCAATGACGGCAATGAAGACACTCTCCGATATTCTGCGAAATGAAGTCCATCGCAGTTTAACAAACAAGCTGCGAGATTCGTCAGCGCCGGTGCTAGAATGTCCGCAATCAAGTCTCCCGAATGTTACTCCGAACAGATCGAAGGACGGACCATGCCATACGCTTCGCATTTCCTGCGCGTTGTCCCTGCCGGCATCGCTTTGATCCTTACGTTTAGTTGCATATCGATTTCTTCGGCGCAGTCCGGCAGACGCGCGCGAACGCCCGCGCCGCCTACCCCCCCTGTCCCAACACCGGAACCCACGCCTACGCCGGGCCAGCCCATCGACAAAGAAAAGAACATGTTGACGTTCCGCGTTGGAATGGATCGCTATCAGGGGTTCTCAACGATTCCACTGCAATACTACGACACGGTAGTGCGCGCATGCGCAGACAGGCTGGACGACGCTGCCGCAGTGAGGTCGGATCCCATACGCGGGGAAATAAATCGAGCGAAAGCTATCAGTCTGGCTAAAGCCGAGAAAACGGCCTATGTAGTTTTCCTGCAACTCAAGCTGGAAAGTCGACACGCGGATCCAACCATCGTCGATAATACGAACGACCTTTACATTGAATACTCTGTTTATGAGCCCGGAACTGGAAAGCTGTTGACGTGGGGCCACGCATACCAGGG
>JBHENH010000087.1:0-12829 GCA_046262135.1 Pyrinomonadaceae bacterium | reverse complement strand
GTCTAATTCCATTTCAGAAATCATGTTCGTCCTCCTCGCATCCAAGAGCGCTATTTGTTTGCCCCCAAGCGCCTTTTTGGCGGCGGCCGTAATTGGCCTGCCTTACCTCAATGCAAGGAACGATCCGTTCATCTCATTGATGCGTCGGTATCAGCCGACGTTTCCTATTAAAGACCTGGCGTTGTACTTCGCGTAACCTATATATTCGCGTAACCTATATATACGACAGCACTTCAAATGTCATCACAAAATGTTGAGCAGGTTGTGAAATTGACGTCACCGGCATAAAAAACGGGCGCATACGCGCTGACAATTCGTGTCAGATAGCCAATGCCAATAATTGGGGTTTATTGAATCCGTAAAAACACACAAATAGGCTGCTGTGCACCTTTTAGCGCGGGTATCGACCAAAAGGGTTTCATGAAAATTGTGTTGATGATTTCGAGGGCTCAGCGGTCACTGTTAATCGTAATATTCGAGTCCCAGGTGGGTGATCAAATCCTCGCCGCGGAGGTAGCGCAGAGTGTTCTTGAGTTTCATGAGTTGAATGAAAACATCATGCTCAGGGTAAAGTGCGGGAGCTGTTTGGGGTGATTTGAAATAAAAAGACAACCACTCCTGGATTCCTTTCATTCCCGCGCGTTGTGCCAGATCGAGAAACAGCGCGAGATCCAGAACGATAGGTGCCGCCAGGATCGAGTCGCGACAAAGAAAATCGATCTTGATCTGCATCGGGTAACCGAGCCATCCAAAAATATCTATGTTGTCCCATCCCTCCTTGTTATCCCCTCGTGGCGGGTAGTAATTGATCCGAACTACGTGTGAAAAGTCTTTGTACAACTGCGGATACACTTCCGGTTGAAGTATGTACTCGAGAACTGACAGCTTCGACTCTTCCTTCGTCTTGAACGACTCTGGATCGTCCAGCACCTCGCCGTCGCGGTTCCCCAATATATTTGTTGAATACCAACCATTCAACCCGAGCATTCTCGCTTTAAGACCGGGAGCAATGATGGTCTTCATTAATGTTTGGCCCGTCTTGAAATCCTTTCCGCAAATTGCCAAATTATTTTCTTCAGCCAGCGTCCGCAAAGCTGGAATATCAACAGTCAGATTTGGCGCTCCGTTCGCAAACGGAATATCCGACTTCAACGCTGCATACGCGTAGATCATCGAAGGCGCAATCGCTTTGTGGTTTTGGCGCATGGCGTTCTCAAACGATTCAAGCGTCTTGTGTACCGGATGCTGCTTTAGAAAGATCTCCGTTGAGGCGGCCCAAATCATTACCACTCGCGAACATCTGTTCTTGCGCTTCCAGTCGGCAATCTCTTCTATGAGTTGTTCGGCCAGCTCAAACTTATTCGCGCCGGACTTAACATTAGTGCCGCTAAGGCGTTTCACATAATTCTGATCAAAGACGGCCTTCATGGGCTTAATTTTTTGCAGCGGCGACTTGAGTTGTCTCAGCAAGTCCTTCTCCAGCACGCCGGCGTGCATTGCCGCATCGTATGCTGAGTCTTCAAAGATGTCCCACGCTCCAAACACCAGGTCTTCGAGCTTAGCCAGCGGCATGAAATCCTTTATTAAAGGAACGCGATTATCAGTTCGCTTGCCGAGGCGAATCGTACCCATTTGCGTCAAACTACCGACCGGCTCTCCGATTCCTTTCTTTACAGCTTCCACCCCAGCGATGAAAGTTGTGCTAACCGCGCCGAGACCAACCAGCAGCACTCCTAACCTGCCTTTTGGCGCAATAATCTCGACGTTTTTCCTAACTGCCATTATCTAGTCTCCTACGTTGTAAATTGTCCTGCGAATGATACAGATGTGCGTGGTCGCTGTCATCCTGAGCCAATTCCTGACGAAACAACGTGTGGAAACCTAAGCAGTCGGAGGCGCGTTGCGGAAGGTAAGCATGTTCTGAGGATTGTTCGTGATCAGTGCTTTGATTCCCAGCGAACGAGCCCGGGTGATCCAATCGGGGTCATCGACGGTCCATACCACTATCTCAAGTCCGCTCTGTTTGGCTTTGTCGATGATGCGTGGGCCTGCCAGCGTGTAATGGAGCGCGATCTCATCAGCTCGCTGTCTGAGAGCGAGATCAACCATGGGTGAGCGGCGTACAGTTGAGATAGGTCGTGAGACTTTCGGTTCGAAGAGCGCGGCGGTACGAATGCTTGCGTTACTTTTCTTGACCTCACCGATCGCAGAAAGTTCGAAACTTGAGACAACAACACGGTCTGTCATTTGAAACTCCTCAATCAGTCTGACGGTGGCCGCCGCGAGGGCCTTTTGCTCGGGTCCCTCACATTTCATTTCCAGATAAAGAAGGCCACTATGTGAGCGGAAGAGTTCAAACACTTGCGCGAGTGTAGGGAGCCTTTCACCGGCGTAAGATGGACCGATGTTTCGTCTTTTATAGTCAAACCATTTCCCGACATCGATCGCTTGTAACTCCGAAGCGGTGAGTTCGGATACGAGACGATCGATTGCCGCCGTGCGTCTTAACGTTGAGTCGTGGATGACAACCGGTATTTGATCGCGCGCGAGTTGGACGTCGAACTCAATCCCGTCAGCCCCGTCCCGGACGGAACACGAGAATGCGGCAAGTGTGTTTTCCGGCGCAACTGCGGATGATCCTCGATGTCCAATAATTAAGGGGATTGAATTGAGGGGAAGGGGAGGAGTCGATGAGGTTGTGCCCATTATCTTCTAGTGAAGAATTGACGATTCCGACGATTGCATGTCACGCAAACCTCATGGATTTGAACAGGCCTGAAATTTGACGGGCTGACGCCTAAACTAGTTTCTAGTTATATATTGCCGGCTTCGCGAGTTCTCTACGACTTTTCGCAACGTTATATCGAAGGTTCCATAGGCGAATTTAATACGCGCACTGACAGGAATGCGCCTCTTATCATTGGTAAGCCATATTGTGAACTGCCCTTCGCCGGCGACCAACCGGTTGGGGCCCCAGACTTCAGGTTCGAGTCGCACGGCCTCAATCCGCCCAAGCACGGTCTTTAATCGCTTCTTCTCCACGACTCGAACCGGAAGCTGATAGATGCGACCGGAGTCACTAATTGTGACTTCAAACGTTTTGCCTATCTGGAGCGGTTGGGTTCGCAGGAAATAAACGGCCGACAAGACGTCGTGGATCCGGCCGGTAAAAGTTGAGCTGGCCGTGCGAGGCGTGCGCGAAGGATTGTTTGGATCGCGCTCGATCCAGGAAACCTTTCCGTCAGAATACACTGACTCACTCGTGCGGATGCGCTTTCCCTGTTCGTCGACTCGCTTTGTCTTACGAACGGTAAATGTCCGCGGCTCCACTGTCGACTCTACTCGCTCACGAAAGTGCAAGTTGAAAAGCTTGCTAAAAAAACCTTTGCTCCTTACGTCTCCGGTGAATTTTAATGAGTAAGGTACGCCCCCCGGGTTCGATTGCATTTGCGTGCCCGCCGATTGATCTGGTTCTTCCCGATAGGCGGTAAAGCGAAAATCTGCGACGTCAACCTTCTTTAGGAGTGCGCGGGAAAACTCACCAACGTATACAAGTTCCTCACCGTTCTCAAAAAGATGAGGACTTACTGTGTCCACACCTGCGTTAGCGGGTGGACCAGCGGGTTTCTGAGCCCAAACCAGGTTAAGCCCGTAGGTGACCGTAAAGATCGTGGCGAAGGCAAAGGTGCAAAACCACCGAGAAGAGATTTGAGTTTGCAATTTCATTTCACGTAATACGCTTTCAAAACCAGTAAGAGCCAAACGAACAAAAGGCCGAGGGTGGCGCGATACTCTCGGTATCGCATGTAAAGAGCCCGATCAAACTTCTTCTGACCTTCGCCAGCACGGTATTGAGTCAGTCGCGGAAGGAACAGCGGCACCTTTCGAGAGTAATCTTGAAAACTCTCGCCAAAAATTTGTGCGAGGGTCGCCGATTCGACGCGCATCACAGGAAAATAGATGCCAAGGAAGAGCGCGGCAAAAAGTAGACCTAGCAACCATCGGCCCGAACCAATGGTAAATCCGACGCCCATTAGCCAGCTGCCGAGGTAAAGAGGGCTTCGCGTATAGGCGTAAGGTCCAGAGGTTGCCAGAACGTCATTCTTTCGGATATGTCCTGACGCCCAGGCGCGCAAACCTAATCCCAACAGTGAAACTAAAGCGCCTATAACGAGACTCAAGGGTCGAGGTCGTGCGAACAAAAGAAAAGGCGCTGCGCACAAAAACCCGAGTGGCACGCGCCAGCGTTGAATCCAGGTTCCGCCTCTACGCGATAGTTCTTGATCTCCAGTAACGACAGACATGTCGAGCCGCCGGTGGTGTTTGTATCAGGTAGTCACGGTTAGGAGTGTCGTTGGCGACTTGTCAGGCAGCGTGTGCGCTTCCTTTAATCTCTGCCCGACCGCTTGAAACACGCTCTCCACTTCGATATCCATGCAAATCCACTTTGAACATGCGCGCCGATGGCAATCTGAACGACAACCGATATCGACGCGCTCAACACAAATATCCCCTTCGCGCAGGCTGCCGTTTCGCCACCATTCCGTTGGACCCAGTAAACCGACTACGGGCGCACCTGCGGCGACGGCGAGGTGGGTAGGTCCCGTCTCACCACCTACGTAGACATCAGCGCTCTTCGCGAGTTCGAAGAATCCTTTTAAAGACAGATTCACAGGTCGGGCTTTTCCGGATCGAGCGCAGTGTATGACCGTGGCTGCTAACTCAGCTTCGCCCGGACCGTAAGTTACCAGGGAGTGCAAACCATAGTGCGACCAAAGCTCATCGGCCAACCTGCCAAAGCGCTCCGTACTCCAGAGCTTTGTCGGCCAACCTCCACCCGGATTTAGTATCGCGTATGGTTCGCCCTCCGGGGGCATGGACTCCCGGGCCTCGGTCTCATGGTCTGGGGTTGTGGCAATTGGGTATTCAAAGTCTCTGGCATGTTCAGGAACTGGAATATGCAGCGCGCCCTTGACCAATGCTAAGTTTTTTCGGATAACATGACGATTTTTCGGAATCGAAATGGAGTCGGATAGTAATATGCGGCTGGCGGGCTCTCGCAAAGACTTAAAAGAGAACCCAAAAACGCGACGCGCGCCCGAAAGGCGCGCGATTGTGGCGGATTTTAGTAACCCTTGAAAGTCAAAAGCTAAATCGAAGGCCGAGGCGCGAAGCCGACGTAACTGCTGGCGCGGTGCCCGCAGCGTCTCCCCAGACATCAACCCACGCCTCAGGGCCCTCGTGTCGACTTCGATGAGGCGATCCAGAAGCGGGTTGTCTCTCAAAATTTCGGCCGCCCGTTGTTCGACCACCCACGAGATTTCCGCTTCGGGCATTGCCCTTCGAATAGCGGCGACCGCAGGAAGGGTGTGTACGATGTCGCCTATGCTTCCAAGTTTTACAATAAGGATTCGCATTCGTGATGGGGGGCTGCCTGCTTTTTATCCCAGCTCAATAAGAACCCAACAAAACATAGGTTCTTTCACTGATCGCGGTCTCGTGGATCGTACCACATAGCGCCCGCTAAGCACCGCGGGCCTGCCCTCACCGGATCAAGACATTCAACTAAACGGTCATCAGACAAGCATGCATCCAATAATTTAAAGTACATTCTTACCGTTTGTAATTTATGAGCGCGCTCAGATCAGCGATACTCGCTTGCTCCATCGGGCCGTTGCGAGACGATGGTCTTCACGGCTTCTAATAAATCCGCCGCTACAAAGTCGGGTTGCTGCGACCAGTTGCCGCGCTGATGTTCCCACTCACCACGTCCATATCCAGTTAAAACAAACGCCGATTTCACACCCGCGTTTCGCGCCATCTCTACATCGGTATAGCGATCTCCCACCATCCAGCTTTCTGCGAGATCGATATTAAAATCGGTAGCAGCACGCGAGATCAGTCCTGGTTTTGGTTTCCGGCAATCACAATCCCGCCGGTAAGGAGGAGGGCCGACAGAAGGATGATGAGCGCAGTAATAGATCGCATCAAGTTTGCCACCATCGCGCTCGAGTTCGTTCGTCATCCTCTCGTGTACCGTCTTAATCATGTCCTCAGAAAAGTATCCACGTGCGACTCCCGCCTGATTTGTAGTAACGATCGAAAGCCAGCCATTTTCCTTCAACTGTTTGAGGGCTAAAGCCGCGAAGGGAAACAGCCGGAAACGCGATGGGTCATTGATGTAACCCACTTCCTCGGAAATCGTGCCATCGCGGTCGATAAAAACTGCTCTGTTCATTTTAATAATCCGGCAAACTTGAGCCTGTTAATTGCCTCAGAAAGCCGCGTTGGACAGGAACGGATAAATTCGGAGTTGTCAGACGTCGCTTGTCTTCCAAGCAGGATCCGGGCGCGATCAAAAACCTCCCCCGGTGTGATCGCAGTCATACAGCGGTGATCAATAGGACAGTCGCGCAGCATGCAGGGCGCGCAGTCAGGCGGATGCTGGACAATATCGCCGAGAGGTGAGAAGGGCCGCGTCGTCAACGGATTTGTCGGTCCAAAAATTACTAGTGTGGGCCGCCCGAGAGCCGAGGCGATGTGAGCAGGTCCCGTATCGTTCGTTATAAGCAGGTCGATGAGGCTCAAGATGGCCACGAGTTCCTTGAGATCAGTTCGTCCCGTTAGCATGACGGGCTTGGCATGCATCTGTTCGCTGATCCGCAACGAGATTTCTGTTTCGCCCGCTGCTCCGATCAATATGACATGTGCATCCTGTTCGTCGATGAGCCTGTCGGCAAGGGACGCGTAACGCTCAGCCGGCCAGCGCTTGGCGCGACTGTTTATTGAACCAGGACAAAGTGCAACTAAGGGGCGACCGTCAGATATAGCGGTTATTCCATGAGCGCGAAGAAAATTTGTCGCTGCTGACTTGCGACTATCAGCTACCTGGAGCGAACCATCCGGTTCCATATCGAGAAATGTTTGCTGGTGATTAACTTGACGCTCGATTTCCGCGACAATCTGTAAGTAATAAAATACTTCGTGTTTGGATCCTCGCCACTCCGGTAAGTTGAGCGGGTGGGTAAGAAGGGCCCTGCGATTGTCGGTCGCATACGCAATTCTTATGGGAACCCCGGCTAGACATGCGACCAGCGCAGACTGAAAAGAATTTGGTAATAGAACGGCCAGATCGAACCTGCCTTCTCGCCATTGTCGGACCTGCCCAATCGTGGCGAGCACGCCGGTCCGTTCATGCACCAACACTTCATTCAGAAAGTCGGCATCCTCAAACAGGTCCCGGGCCCAGGAGCGAGTGGCAAGGGTAATGTGGGCCTTTGGGAAAATCCGGCGAAGTTCGCGCAGCGCAGGCACAGTCATTACTGCGTCGCCGACCCAGTTGGTTCCGCGAACAATGATGCGATCGATCTTTTTGCCCTCGGTTTCAGCCATTTCCATTATCTGAGAAGAAATGTTCGTTTTCTCATTTCAAATTTCTCACTCGTCATTTATTGCGGCATGCACTGCGAAAGGCAAACGTTCATACCGATGAAAAGTAGCAAATGAAAATTAAGAAAGGAAAAATCGACTTTCAAAATCTCAGGGCGAGTTCAGCTGCTACAACAAGCTACGTAGTCCCTCCTCGATTCCGATCTCGGGTTGCCAGCCGAGTTGCTCTCTTATCCGACGTAGATCAGACACATAATTCACGGGAACCGGATGCGGCAAAGTTTCATCGTCGACCACCTCTGGTTCGATTTGAATTAGCTTCCCCACAGCATCAATTATCTCGCCCAACGAAGCCGCGTTGTGCGTTCCACCGCCCAGATTATACAGGCCGGCAGCCACTGACGAGTCTATGAAGGCACGGCAAGCGCGCGAGAGGTCATCTACATGAAGGATGTCTCGAACGGGCCGACCGGCCAGGGGAACCGCAATCGGTTTCCGACGCTTGATCGATTCGACGTAGTGTGTGACAAAACCTGGTTCGTTGCCCTCGGATGACCTTGCGTAAACTGTAGACATACGGAATATGCAGCTCCGAACGTTCCGCTGGTGAGCGTAGTACTCGATGCACCGTTCTCCTAATAATTTGGACCATTCGAAAGGCGTCTGCCCGCAATATTCCGTGGAACACGTTTCCGGGATCTGTTCATACGAGTCCGCGTGGCTGCCGTAAACGTCTTTCGTGGAGGCGTAAATGAATACTGAATTAGGCTGGAGGTTTCTAATGATGTTGACGGCGCCTTCCGCATTTGTGCGAAATGAGAGGTCGGCCCCCGCCTCACTTTTATCAAGGTATGCGGCAAGATGAACAACTACATCGTAATTCGCTGCAAGCTTGACATCTTCTGTGTTTAGGACGTCATTACCGGAGCGCCGGGAAAAATCGTCAGCATTAAAGAAGCGGCGCACGTGCGTGCCCAAATAACCGCTACCGCCAGTGACAAGGATTCTCATTGATCAGGTCGGAGCTAAAGTCCAAAGTCCAATGTCCAAATTCCAAAGTTGTTGAGGCGAAATGGAAGCTGTTTTCGAATTTTTGTGACATTGGACATTGGACTTTGGACGTTGAACTTTGGGCCGAGGCTCAACGACTTTGGACCTTGGACGTTGAACTTTGGGCTCCGGATCCCTTCGCCAACGCTGCCAGTTTCATAAGAGATTCGGCGTGGCCAATGGCTATCAGAATATCGCCGCCTTTCACGATGGCCTCGCCGCTGGGATTGAAAAGAATCTGCCCGTCGCTGCGTCGAATGCTGACTACAACAATATCTAGTTCAGCGCGAATCTTCGTTTCGCTCAGTTTCTGTCCCACCAGATCTGACGTAGGCTCAACCTCCAGTTGTTCAAACGCAAGCTCCAATTTGTTTGCTGTGATCGATCCGATGAAATCGTCAACGGCTGGCTTTGTCAGCGCCATTGCCATGCGATGACCGCCTATAATCGTCGGAGCAACCACTCTATTTGCCCCGGCACGGATTAATTTGGGTTCAGCCTGTTCTTCAGCCGCGCGGGCGACGATGTGCATTCCTGGATTCAAATCGCGGGCCGTCAACACGACGTAGACGTTATCTGCATCATCGGGCAAACAAGCGGCGAGTCCTCGCGCATGTTCAACGCCCGCTTCTCGAAGACTTTCTTCGAGCGTAGCATCCCGCACCAGAACGATCACGCCTTGAGCGATCAGCTCGGCAACCCTCTGCGGATCTTTCTCAATGACAATAAAGACTTCTTCGCTGCCCGACAGTGCGCGCACCAGGTGTGAGCCCACGCGGCCCGCGCCGCAAATGATGAAATGGTTTCGCAGTTTGCTCATTTTTCGTGACTGCCGTCGCTGGCCAAAGGTCGCTACAAGCTCGGATTGCACTATTGCCTGGACGGTAGTGGTAAGCGCGTACAAAACAACACCAACTCCGCCGAGCATAAATATTATGGAAAATATCCGGCCATTGCGCGTGGCCGGTGTTAAATCGCCGTAGCCTACAGTAGTGACCGTTTGGGCTGCGACGTAGAGGCTGTCAAGCAAAGCCCAGCCTTCGATCAGATAGAAGCCGGCCGAGCCGAGTCCAATCGCCACAGCCACCGCCAGCACGGCAAACAGAATCCGGCGATAATTTCCAGTCAAAACGCGCTTGCCGATGGGCATAAAACGCTTACATCAGTGGCTGCATCCAACGTTGTAGGGCCAAGAAAGATATCAAGAGCCGGACGTTAACTAAACAAGGAAGCGGCTGTCAATCCAGATGATATCGTTACTTGGAGGTGGCAGCCGGGAGTTGTGCTGCTCCAGGCTTTGGGGATCAATGCGACTATCACAATCGATTGAAGTAGACACCTCTGGTTTCAGAGGTTAGCATTTAGTCGAGGATGGACGACTGACCACAATCACGCCAGGCAGACGCACAGGTCCGTCGACTATCTCTTATGTCTTTCAGATATCCACCGCAAGGAAAACCCCCCGCCCGGACGCCTCCCAGGAAAGATTTGAGGTCCAGATCACACATCGTGGCGTACGCTCCGCCCCAGAAGAGTTTCTGGCGACGCTCTGCGCGCCGAATTTTTAGTCCTCTGGTCATCATTCCCGTAGGTGTCCTGGCGATCCTTATCGTCGGATCGTTCGTCTACTACTGGACTGTCTTCTCTGGTCGAATAGACAATCTTTTGAAAGGCGAAGTCTTTACGCGTTCTGCCGGAATTTACGCTGCGCCAAAGCAGCTACGTGTCGGCCAGGCGCTTACGCCGCAACATCTCATCGACTTTCTCAAGCACTCCGGCTATGTCGACAGGCTTCAACAGGCAGACAAAGCCCGCGGACGTTATTCACAAAGCGGTGACACCGTTGATGTAGAGCCAAGCGACGATAGCACTGTGGATGGGCAGCGCCAGTTTTTGCGCGTACGTGTTCAGTTTGCTCGAAATGGAAAATCGATAAGCTCGCTAACAAATCTGGACGGCAGTGCACGGCTCGACAAAGCATGGCTGGAGCCCGAGTTGATCAGCTCAGTCAGTGGGCGCGAGCGAGCAAAGCGAAAAGTCATCGGATTCAACGACCTCCCTCCTCAACTCATAAAGGCAATTACCGTTACCGAAGATCGAGCGTTCTTTGAACATTACGGCGTAAACCTGCGCGGCATACTACGAGCCCTGGTGCGGCGTTACGATTCGGATCCAAATTCACCAATCGCACGGCAGGGTGGTTCGAGCATTACGCAGCAACTGGTGAAAAACCTTTTGCTGTCTCCGGAGAAAAGTTTGCGCCGCAAACTCGCCGAAGCCTACATGTCGGTAATTCTGGAAACGCGGCTCTCAAAGGAGGAGATCTTTGCGCTTTACTGCAATCAAGTTTATCTCGGGCAACAATCGGGTTTTTCAATCAACGGATTTGGCGAGGCTGCTGATGCATATTTCAACAAGGACGTAACCAACCTTACTCTCTCGGAGTCGGCTTTTCTGGCCGGAATAATTCGCAGCCCCAACCGGTATAACCCATACCACGATATTACTACTGCCACCGCCCGCCGCAATCAAGTGTTAGATAACATGGCGCAGACCGGCGCCATATCATTAGAGGAAGCGAATCAGGCGAAGCAGAGTCCGCTGCGGGTGGCGGCGACTAAGGGCCGGATCGACACTTCCGATGCACCTTATTTTTCCGACTACGTCCAGAGCCAGTTGGGAGACATTATTGCTGGACCGGGCGCTGCGGAACACCTTCGAATTTACACGACCATCAACCTGGATTTGCAGCGCGCAGCATACGCAGCCGTCTCAAAACAACTCGGAGTGTTAGACAAAATAGAAGCGAAAAGATTTCCACCGGGAACGCTTCAAGCGGCGCTGGTAGCAATGAACGCCAGAACCGGCGAGATAGTTGCTATGGTCGGCGGACGGGACTATTCAAAGAGCCAACTCAATCGAGCTGCAGACGCTTACCGCCAACCGGGTTCAGCGTTCAAACCGTTCGTCTACGCCACTGCGCTTAACACCGCATACGATCCAGTACCTCGAGTTATTACACCTGCTACCACATACATAGATGAGCCGAAGACGTTTACATACGACAATCAGGAGTATTCGCCAGGCAACTTTGGTGGTTCCTATTCCCACGCTCCTGTAACCCTGCGAGATGCGATGGTCCATAGTCTGAACGTCGTCACTGTTGACGTCGCAATGGAGGTGACTATTGGCCGCGTAATGAACCTCGCTGCCAGAGCTGGATTGCCGAAACCAGCGCGGGCGTACCCGGCGATGGCCCTTGGCACAAGTGAAGCGACTCCCCTGCAAGTTGCATCAGCATACACGGCGTTCGCGACGTTGGGGACTCGAACGACTCCCGTTGCCATTAATCGCATAACTACCGGTAGCGGCGTAACTATAGCCGCACCTACTCCTCAAAAGACCGATGTTTTTCGTCCGGACGTGGCCTACGTTATGACATCGTTTATGAAGGATGTCATCAACCGAGGTACTGGCGCTCCCGTCAGAGCCCGCGGCTTGAAAGCCAACGTTGCCGGTAAGACCGGAACGTCACGTGATGGCTGGTTTGCAGGTTATACGCCAAACCTGGTTTGCGTCGTCTGGGTCGGATTTGATGATGGGTCGCAACTTGGTCTTACGGGCGCAAATTCTGCATTACCTATATGGACTGACTTCATGGCCGTCGCATTAGGCCAGCATCCCGAATGGCAGGGGGATTGGCAAATGCCGGCGGGTATCGAGCAGGTAGCAATTAATCCGAAGACCGGCGGTCCCGCATCTCCTGAAGATCTGGATAAACGCATCGAACTGTTTATCAACGGCACTTCTTCGCAGGCCGCTCCTTCCCTTGAGCCGGAACCGGAAGTGACGCCGGAGACGGTAGAATTGCCGCCCCCTACACAAGACCAATACGTACCACCAGCCGGTCAACCGCCGACTTTTGCGTCACCCACACCGAAACCTCCGAGGACAGAACTTCGAACCAATGAGTCGGGACGCCTGGAAGGGACCATCACGCTCGACATAGATCCTTCGACCGGATTAATTGCGGTGGAAACGTGCCCCGTGATTCGCACAAAAACTTTCGTGCTGGGCACGGAGCCGAAACAGTACTGCGGCCCACAGTATCACGCGAAGAGTTTGAATTGCTAATGCCGCGGCGTGTTGCTTTCTCAACGGTAAACCACCGGCGGCCTCATCAAGATCTTTACGCGTTAGTTGTAGTACGTCAGCGATACTCTTTCCCGTAATCAGCTCCGTTAGAATTGATCCGCAGACGACTGTGGGCGCGCACCCGTACGCAAGGAAACGTGCGGCTTCAATGCGACCTTCTTCCAGGTGCAAAAAAAGTCGGAGACGATCACCACATACGGGATTGTGTTCTTCGGCCGTGGCGTTCGCGTTGGGT
>JBHENH010000086.1:12646-12896 GCA_046262135.1 Pyrinomonadaceae bacterium | reverse complement strand
TGTCAGTAGTCAGTAGTAATGCGCGATCTCAAATCACGCGATTGACTGCGACTGGCCACGGACTACTGACTACGGACCACTGACTCTGACGTTTTTCAAACCTTAGCAAACACTTCTGAAGGTTCAGCCATGTCCCGGGCCGCCGGGGTGATAATAGTTTTGCCGTTGATGTAGATTTTTTCGCCTTTCTGAATTGCCTTCCGTACATCATCCTCACTCACAAAGTCTACTGGGGACCTTCCGTTAGAAG
>JBHENH010000086.1:0-12636 GCA_046262135.1 Pyrinomonadaceae bacterium | reverse complement strand
GTTCACCTTATTTCCGGTGGATGATGAAGATCGCCCGCCGTTGGCCTGCTGGCCCGAAGTTTCCGCATGAACACTCTCACGTGGTCCAGCGTACATGCTGCCCGCTTCTGCTTGGACTGGAGCTTGAGCGGGCTGCGAGGCTGGCGGACTTCCTGGCGTCATCTTGTTAGTTGAGGGTTCGTCGGAGCGCCGCCCGGCGAGGAATTTATCAACAATAGCCGCTATCTCTTGTCGGTTGATTTTTCCCGCCGCAGCGCCACTGACAGCCTGCGGCTGTTTTGGACGCTGATCTGTGCTTGCAACATAAGGTGTAGCGGTCGTTGAAGATGAAATTGCGGGACGCGCGCTCTTTACCGGTCTTGTTTCAAAGGCGACTCGTTTAATGTCCAGCAGATGGAGAGGCGAGACGTTATCTGAAGTTACATTCCCACCCCAGGAACCGCAGCCGAGGGTCATTGACGGCGGCAACGCTGTAGAAAAACCGATCGCACCGTGGGTGGTTGGGGTGTTGACCGTTATGCGCGATGCCGGCATCTCGCTGCCAAACCGAACAGCGGCCTCGCGCGACCGCGTATGAACACCGGCTGTGTGGCCCATACCGCCATAACGCAATATTTCATAGCTGCGTTCTGCACCGCGAGCTATTCCGTCGGCAACATAAAAAGCCAGAATAGGTGACAGCTTCTCCATCGAAAGTGGAAAGTCGCGACCAACACCCCCTACGTCCGCTATCAAGCATCGCGTTCCCTGCGGAACATTCAAGCCTGCCATCTTTGCAATTACTTCTACAGACCTGCCGACGATTCCCGGATTTAATGAACGTTGTGGTGTGACAACAATCTTGCCTAACTGTTCAGCTTCGGACGCGGAAAGAAAATGCGCACCCTGCGCTTTGAATTGCTCGCGTACGGCTTTTTCGATCGGCGCATCACAAACGACGGCCTGTTCGGAAGCGCATATAGTTCCGTTGTCGAAACACTTCCCGGTCAAAATATCCTGGACCGCCTTGGGCACGTCAGCTGTTCTTTCTACGAAAACCGGAACATTGCCCGGGCCCACGCCGAATGCAGGTTTCCCGGAAGAGTAAGCTGCACGCACAAGTCCAATGCCACCCGTCGCGAGTATGACAGCGGTCTGCTTGTGCTTCATCAAAGCCTCAGTACCCTCAATCGTGGCGGTGGCCATGCAGGCAATTGCGTCAGCAGGCAAACCCTCTTTTAAAGCTGCTTCCCGCATCACTCGCACAGTTTCGTTAATGCACCTGGCGGCTGAAGGATGCGGTGAAAGTACGATGGCATTTCTGGACTTTATCGCGATTAACATTTTGAAGATGGCAGTGGAGGTGGGGTTGGTAGAAGGGATAATTCCGGCAACTACTCCGCGTGGGCTGGCAATCTCCACGACATCTTTCGACTCCGAAACGACCCCGACGGTGCGAAGACGACGAAAGTAGTTCCAAACGTCCTCGGCGGCAAAACGATTCTTCTCTTGTTTATCGGCGGGAACTCCAAAACCGGTTTCTTCCACCGCTATTGCCCCCAGGCGGGCGGCTTCCCGAAGAGCCGCTTTGGACATGGTCTCGCAGATACGGTCAATCTTCGCCTGGTCAAACCGGGCGAGTGCAGCCTGCGCTTTGTAAGCGGCCTCTACGAGGTCCCGCGCTTGTTGTACTGATAACAGGTCCTTGTCTGCGGACATAACGAACCTCCCGGCATTGCCGATTTCCAATTTCCGATTTGCGATTGGGACCTGACTTCAGGGATCTATTCAACCGGCAATTGGCAATTGGCAATCGAAAATCATCGGGCTCTCTCTTTGGTGCCTTCCCGCGAGCCAGCTTGAAGCGAACGACCCTGTTCACCCTGACCCAGCTGTCCCCGCGCGCCGCCTTGAAGCGACCGTTCATCCGGACTTAAGCCGGTTCGGCCGTCAACAGGAAGTACGCGCTCAACTTCGGCGTGAGGCCGCGGAATAACGTGAACGCTAATCAACTCCCCTACTCTTCGTGCCGCTGCAGCACCGGCATCCGTTGCCGCCTTCACTGCACCAACGTCACCACGAACGAATATCGTTACATAACCGGCGCCGATATATTCTTTTCCCAAAAGTTGAACATTCGCAGCTTTGACCATTGCGTCAGCGGCTTCGACGGCTCCGACGAAACCCTTGGTCTCCACCATTCCGAGCGCTTCTAAGGGCATCTCATGCATCCTCACTTTTTCTGTTGTAGAAATTAAAGTCGAATTGTTTGGTTACTGCCGTCAACCTATCACCGTGGGCTCGAAGAATCAAGAGACGCGCAACCTTGTTAATCGGAAAATTTGACAGCATTTAGTAACGCAAGCTATAGTCGGGCCAACAGTTAGGTTGATTGCACGGTAGTCAAACGCCCTTAGATTGAGAAAACAAGTTGCAGTCTACTTTCAACTGCTATCCAGCGGGCTCGAAGATACACCCAAGTAGTAACCACAGAGGTGACCCGAATTGGTGATGGCAGCGACGATCGGAGAACAATTGCGACTTGCGCGCGAAGCGCGCGGCATTGCGTTGCGTGAGATTTCTGACCAGACTCGTATATCGGTCCACTACCTCGAAGCAATTGAAACAAATGACTACAAGCGTCTTCCGGGGGGAATTTTCAACCGGAGTTTCGTGAGGGCCTACGCGCGTTACGTTGGATACGACGAGAAGCAGGCGGTTGACGGTTATACGCGCCACATGCGGGACCAGGGAGATCCTGACGAAATTTCGAGCACTCCGTATCATTCAAAAGTTTACACTGATGCGCCGGCGACGCGTTCACCTATTCTGACTGTGGTACTGGCAATCATCATCCTCGCAATTCTGACAGTTGTTGCGCTGGCCGTGCTCCACTGGTTCCAGCAACGTCAGGTGCAATCGCTTAGAACTACGGATACGACGGTTGAAGCGAATTACAACTCGCAACCCGTGCGACAGTCGGCACTCGTGGCTGTTGAGTCTAATAATTGGAAAGCTGATTACGAACCGTACCTGCAATAGTAACCCGCTTCGGTCCGGCGCGGAGGCGCGGGACATGAGCGCGAGCACGCTTGTCAGCAGGAAAAACTAAATGATGCTGCCCGCTTTAGATGGCGGGCATTTTTGTTGTTATCATCACACCCCGTTTCCATTTCCGTACCCAGTCATAAGGAGTTAATAAGGCCCGTATGATCTCAGCAAACATTAGCGAGGGACTTACGTTTGACGACGTGCTCTTAGTGCCCGCCCGTTCCGACGTTTTGCCGGCCGAAACCGACACATCCACATACTTCACGCGAAATATCAGATTGCAAATCCCTCTGTGCTCGGCGGCCATGGACACGGTTACTGAAGCCGCACTGGCAATCGCGCTTGCACAGCAGGGCGGCATAGGCGTTATACACAAGAATTTGAGTATCGAACGTCAGGCGGAGGAAGTCGATAAGGTAAAGCGTTCCGAATCAGGAATGATCGTTGACCCCGTCACAATTGTCCCTACTAAACCGGTGAGGGAGGCGCTTCAGGTCATGGAGCGTTTCCACATCAGCGGTGTCCCGGTTGTCGACGAAGACGGTCACCTGGTCGGTATTATCACGAATCGAGATCTCAGATTTGAAACGCGATTCGATATTCCGGTGTCCGAGGTAATGACCAAGCAGCCCCTCGTTACTGTGCCGGTGGGCACGACGCTTGAACAAGCAAAGGTAGTCCTTCAGAAGCACAGGATCGAAAAGTTATTGGTTATCGATGGAGACAAGCGCATCAAGGGTTTGATCACTGTTAAGGATATTCAAAAAGCAATTAAGTATCCGACTGCTGCGAAAGATGATCTCGGCCGCTTGCGTGTAGCGGCCGCTATCGGCGCAACCGGCGATTTCCGCGAACGCGCGGACGAGTTGGTTAAGGCTCGCGTTGATTGTCTTGTTATCGATACGGCCCATGGGCATTCGTTGCGAGTTATTGAAGCTGTGCGGGAGATAAAGCGCAGGCATGCTGAAACAGATCTGATAGCGGGAAATGTCGGTACGACGGAAGGCGCGCAGGAGTTAGCCGACGCAGGCGTCGATGCAATCAAAGTCGGGATTGGACCAGGCTCTATCTGCACGACGCGTGTGGTTACCGGCGCCGGTGTTCCTCAAATAACCGCGATTCAATCCTGCGTCAAGGCGGCCCGGACCGCGGGCATTCCAGTAATTGCTGATGGCGGCGTAAAGTTTTCCGGCGATGTGGCAAAGGCAATTGCCGCGGGCGCAGATGTAGTAATGATCGGTTCGCTTTTCGCGGGCACGGAAGAAGCTCCGGGAGAAGTGATTCTCTTCCAGGGTCGGTCGTTTAAGACATATCGCGGCATGGGCTCACTCGCGGCCATGCGCGAAGGATCGCGAGACAGGTATGCACAGGAATTGGCCGAAAGCGAGTCGAAGCTGGTGCCTGAAGGTATCGAGGGGCGCGTTGCCTACAAAGGCACGGTGGGAGAGATGACTACACAACTCGTAGGCGGCCTGCGTTCCGGGATGGGCTACACCGGCTGCCGTTCAATAAAAGAGTTTCAAGAGAAAAGCCGGTTTATACGCATTACCTCCGCCGGCCTCCGGGAGTCTCACGTTCATGATGTGATTATCACGAAGGAGGCTCCCAATTATCGATTAGAGTAGGCGGCTTCTGGTGTCGCACGTGAGCCGCCTTTACGGCATCACTAAACACGTAGAAGCGAGGTTAAGTCAACATCTCGCAAATCAGAGGTACGGGCCGGTTTGAAATAAAACGGGCCATTAAAGTTCCAGGTTTGTTCGTCGAACCCCCTCTGCGCCCCGCAGTTGATACAAACGCGATACGTTTCACCATGTCTTGAAAAAGGACGGCTCATTTCTTTGTGCGGGCAACCAAATAAACCGCTGAGCCAACGCCCTAATCCGAACGTTACGTCCATTCCCTTAGTGCGCCCACCGTCCGAATAGTGCTCCAAGGTTTCCATTACTGCTGACATAGTCCCTCCATTGCTCAAACTGTTTTAATTTACTGTGCCGGGAACACCTAGCTCAGCAAACGCAGTGCCTGAGGGCTTGAAACCGCGTTTTAAGAAAGGTTTAGTATGGATGAGAAAGCTACACTATGTCGTCCGGAATCGCACACAAATTCGAGGAATTAAACATTTCCTTAAGCGCCTTGAGGCCCAGCAGGAGGACGGTTCTGATTCAGTCACTTTTTGCGGACCCGGTCAACCAGGCGTTCCGCAGAACTGCCTGCTCCGGAGCGGCGTCCCTCTTTTGGTCTATTTTGTACTCAAAGCGTTCAGGCTCGCCCAGACGCAGCATAGCCTGGAGGCTTTGACGGTCCCGCTTCACAGAAATAGGCACTCGGTCTCCCTGTTTGTAACGACTTAGCGAAAGCAGCCAGTTTTCGCCAGTTACAGGCCTACGACCCAGCAAGAGGATCTCATCGCCGGCCTGTAGCCCCGCAGTCTCGGCCGGCGAACCATTGCGAACCGACCGGATTGTGAGAGTTCCCGGCTTCTGCCATTCGACGGCGATGCCCGCATCATAAGGCTCGCGAGCCTGTTCTCGAACCACGCGCAAGCCTACATAACCGAAGGCTTCCTCGTAAGGAAGAACTTCCACTCCCCGGACATAACGCTGGAAGAATTCATCCAGATCGTAGCCAGCCACTTCCGAAGCCACACGCTGAAAATCGTCGCTCATGTACCCCCGCCCGCGCAGGTAATAGCTAGCATTCGGACTCTTGAGATAAAACTCGTCGTACATGCGTCGCATGACATCGTCCAGGGAAGCCCTGCCATTCGTCTTTCCACGAATAAGCAGATCCAAAACCATCCCGATCAATTCCCCTTTCGGGTAATAGCTAATCGATGCATTCGCCAAGTTCGTTTTCTGCGCGTGCGGTGCGTCATCGATAAACGGAGCCGAAAGAGACGAGTCTTCCGCGCTCATGAGACGGCTGCCTTGAGAGCTTTCAATAGCCGTAATCGTTTCGCTTTCTCTGCGCAGAAAGCGAATGTCGTCCCAAACTCCGGCGCGGCGAAGCATAAGGTGACCGTAGTAACTCGTAAGCCCTTCGGCGATCCAAAGGCTTCGAGTATTCAAAGGACGAGTGAAGTCCCATGGACCAAGCTCAAGCGGACGAAGCCGTTTGACGTTCCATACATGAAAGAACTCATGTGCTACCGTATCGAGCGCGGCTCCATAGGTTCCTGGTTCTGCGAGAGCCCCTGGCTCAATAACCTGTGTAGAGTTGAGATGTTCCATGCCATCTCCGGAGCGGTCATCGGCAGCGAAGTGGATTAGAAATGTGTAAGCATCAAATTCCGGCGGTCCCCACATTGCGGTTTCGGCCCGCACAATTTTTTCGATGTCGCGGACTAGAGCCGTTCGTTTGTGCCCTTCCTCACCAAACGAATGGACAATGACACGATACTGTTTGCCGTCAACTCGAAACTCGTCCGCCGTCCAGTCAGGGGCGATTTCGGTGGGTGTGTCAATCAGAATGTCATAGTTGGGAAACTGCCATTCGCGCTGATGGGGATTGTCCATTTGTGCGTTCACTATCCGCCAGCCCGACGGCGGCTCGATTACCAGCTTTACACGGTCGGGCTTGTGATCGACAACGTACATGAAGATGCTGCCGCCATTGCAGTTTGCGTGGCGCACATCAAGTTGCGAGAAGGTGCCGGAGAGATCGTTGCCGAAGACTTTATATCTAATTGTCAGGCTGTCGCTTCCCTGCGTAGAGACGCGCCACGTTTGATCATCGTGACGCTTCACAACACGCGGCGCCATTTTGCACTGTGCCTGTGGAGGGCATATCCCACCCAACGCCTGAAACTCCTGAACATTTTTGGCGAAGTCAAAGATGGCATAACGGCCTGGCGACCATTTAGGCATTTGAAAGTCGAGCCACTGCGGCTGTGAATCTCTTGGAAGTTCCACTTCGATGGAGACTTCGAAAAGGTGTGACACCGGGCGTGACATGGAAAGTCGATACGTGATCGAACGCAGCGGTTGTTTAACTTGAGAGGACGCAACACTGCTGATCGAAAAAAGAACCAGGAGAGCTAACCAGATCCGTTGCGAAACTTTCAGAGGGAAACGATTCATAAAACTCACATGTACAAGACATTGATCCGAGCTTGGAGGCGAGCGGATTATGTTTGTTTTTTGGAAACACTGTCAAAGACCATTGCAATCGTAACGGGAGGCGACAGGATCGGATCAGTCGCCTGGCGCAGTCTCATGGTCAGGAAGGTGGGTTTACCCCCGCTCTTTCTTTAGCCGCCATTCCTGATGATCCTGAGGCTACGCCTCTCCATAGACTGCGAATCAAAGGCCAGTTCATTTATACTTTGAGTAAATGCCAACGACTGAACGTCTCTACTACAACGACTCTCATCTGATCGAGTTTGAAGCGCAGGTCACTGATAAAACTGAGCGCGTCAGTGGATGGACCGCCGTAACACTTGATCGCACAGCCTTCTTTCCAACTGGAGGCGGACAACCGACTGACACAGGGATACTCGGTGGCGCGAGAGTACTTGAATGCATTGACACTGATGAAAACGAAGTCTTGCACGTCATTCAGGGGCGAGTTCCTGAAGTCGGCGCCACGGTCAAGGGAAGAGTTGACTGGCCGCGGCGCCTCGATCACATCCAGCAACACACCGGACAGCATATCTTGTCCCAGGCGTTCGTAACTCTTTTTGATGCCCCAACGAAAGGTTTTCGCGTACTGGAGCAATCGTGTGAGATCGATGTCGAATTGTCGAATCCCGCCAACGATTTAATAGAACGTGCGGTTGAGCTGGCCAACAACGTCATTTGGGAAGATCGCCAAATAACCATCAAAACTGTAACGCCTGAAGAAGCTGCCGAACTTCCATTGCGAAAAGAGCCCGCACGCGATGGAGAACTGCGAGTGATTGAGATTGAGGGTTTCGATCTCACTCCGTGTGGCGGCACCCACGCGAATCGAACCGGTGAAGTGGGAATGATAGGGGTGCGCGGTTGGGAACGCGCCAAGGGACTTTGTCGAATCGAATTCCTGGCGGGCGGAAGAGCATCGCGCGACTACCGGCGCGCGAATAAGACAGCACGCGCGGTTGCCGGACTGTTCAGCAGCGCTCGTGACGACGCCACAAAACTTGCGGCGCGAATGATTGATGAGAACAAGGAATTGCACCGGCGCCTGCGAGTGCTTGAAGAAGTAGCAGCGGAAAGTGAGGCCGCGCAGTTGGTCGAGAACACCGGAGCTGGACCAGATGGTATGCGTGTTATCAGCAGGATTTTTGACAACCGGGATTCTGAGTCTGTCAAGCGTCTGGCGATGAGTTTAATCTCGTATCCATCGATCATCGCGTTGCTGGGGTCTCGTGAAGGCAACTCGGCCCGACTCGTATTCGCGAAATCCACTGATGCGAGTGGCGATATGAATGCGCTGATGAAAGATGCCTGCGCAATCATCGAAGGTCGCGGCGGTGGCAAACCCGATATGGCCCAGGGCGGAGGAAAAAATGTCGACCGACTTGGCGAAGCTTTGGCGGTGGCAGCGAAGAGTTTTGAGTGAGTATGAGAAACTGCTGATTTTCCATTTCTCATTTTTCATTTTTCATTCGCGAATTCAACTTGGAACTGCGCGAATTCAACTTGGAAGTCCAACAGCCTATGCGCTGTCGCTTCGCCCCACAGGGGCGATGTTTATAGCCACGAAGACCTGCCCAAAGGCCTCGCTCTGTTAGGAGCGAAACCGGGCAGCGGAAGTTGCAACGCGAACGTTGTTACGCGGAGCGATCTCATTAGCGCCGGGCTTCAGCCCGGCGATCGTCGGCCTCACGATACTCGGCAACCGTTTCAACGGTTTTGTGGACTCTCCCGAGAAACAGTTCACGGTTCGCGCGCAATTGACGCACATTGCCGGGCTGAAGCTACGCTGCTAATGAGATCACTCCGCGTGACCGCAATGACAAATGATAAATGGAAAATCGAATAAACCGATCACGCTGCATGCAGTGCGTGCACGTTACCGCCAAACGCAATTTGACACTTCCACCTCATATTCCTAATATGCGTGGTTAGTGGGGCAGTAGCTCAGTTGGCAGAGCGCCGCGTTCGCAATGCGGAGGCCAGGAGTTCGACCCTCCTCTGCTCCACCAGTAACCTTCACAATCCCAACACTTACAATCGTGACTTTGAGTGCGCTGATTTTCCCGAGTGGCCAATATGTGGCCAGAAAAAATAGTACTCAATGGCAGCAAAC
Organism: Pyrinomonadaceae bacterium; assembly: GCA_046262135.1. GTDB lineage: Bacteria > Acidobacteriota > Blastocatellia > Pyrinomonadales > Pyrinomonadaceae > PSRF01. The sequence continues at coordinate 3,372 of JBHENH010000086.1, read as the reverse complement.
CGCAAAGAACAGTAACCGATGGCATAACTCATCGTCTCGTCGCTGATCGCAACTTCTGAAAAAGGAAGAGTTAGAGTTTTTATGCGCAATGCGGAGGTCTCCCTGTTTCCAACTCCTCGAATAGGGGCCACGTCGACAAGGAGTTGACTCTGAGGGATTGCGAGATCGGCGATCAAATTAGTCAAATGAAGGATCGGTTTAAACAACCTTAGGTCGAAGCCCAACCCGAGTAAGGCGAAGACACCAACTGATGTGAACGTTGTTTCCATAGAAAAGAGACTTGCGGTTTTCGGATCTGAACTCAAGTTGCGCGTTCGGCAATCGCCGTCACTCCGCGATTTCGCAGAAGCACGAGGGAAATAACGAGGGCCACAATCAAGAAAGTTAACACCGCGAGTTCAACGATTAAGTGCTGAAAAACCTCTGCGGTCTGCTCCTTAATCCGTGCAAACTCGGCGGTCAACACCAATACCCGGCGGATACCAGCGATGAGCCCAACGAGGAGAAACGGTTCAGGAATGAGACCGTGTTCCCGGAAAGAAACCTGCACCGTATACAAAAGCTCGACGACCAGGAGAATTAAGAGTAGCCGATCCAACAGCGGAACGATGTTCGCGGTTAAAGATCGAAGTCAGAGAGATAGGCACCGGGAAAATCCAGATCGAATATAAAGTCAAGGCGCTTGCTTACAGCGTCCATCGTGAGAAAGAGCAGCGGCAGGCACGGGTCATCCCCTCAAAGCAGTTTGATGCAGCACCCTCTCGACCCGCTCGGACAGAAAGCGCAAGACCTATCATTCACCGATGACGCACCGGTGGAAATACTTTGACTATAGTGAAAAATCCATGCAAGCGATGGAGCTCCGTGGTGAAATCTGTATATTGCGAAAATAGGTGACATCTCTACTTGGGTTTACTCACTTGAAAATAAAGCTTGACTACCTATGGTGGCGCAAATATTATTCGACCCCCGAACTAAATGGAGCGATTTCTATTAGCCCTTCTCTGTCAATGCGAAAAATTGATTTGACGAGCTTTCATGTCGCGACCAGCGAAACCGCTCGCGATATTAATCGGCGCATCGTGCTCGACATGATTCGCACGCGCCAGCCCGTCTCGCGAGCAGACCTGGCACGATACTCAGGGCTTCGACCCAGCACAATATCCTCTATCGCAGAACAGCTAATCGTCGAACAATGGATTACGGAAGGTGCCCTCGGTCACGCACCGCGCGGACGTAAACCAAGATTTCTGCAATTAAACGTCCAGCGAGCAGGGGTTATAGGCATCAACGTGCGGCCAGCAACTACGACCATCGCGCTCGCCGATCTAAATGCTCGATTTATTGCACAGCAGTCTATACCAACAGCTACAGACCCACAGATTTTCGTCAAAGATTTATGCCAGCATGTAAAAGCATTCGTTAAAGCGCATCCGCAAGTCTTTTACGAAGGAATCGGCGTTAGCTTGCCGGGACGCATTGACCGCCTGACACAACGCTTGGTCTTTGCGCCGAACTTAGGCTGGCGTGATCTGAATTTGAAAAAGCCGCTTGAGAGCGCGACGGGTTTGGCGGTGGAGATCGAAAATGCTGCAAACGCATGTGCTTTGGCGGAAATGTGGTTCAACCGGCAGGGAGACGGTGTGCATGATTTGATTGCAGTAACAGTTTCGGAAGGCATCGGCACAGGCATCATCGCCAACGGACAACTTGTTAGTGGTTCGACGGGTGTGGCTGGTGAATTCGGCCATGTGTCCATCAACGAAGATGGTCCCCTGTGCAAATGCGGTAATCGTGGCTGCTGGGAAGTGTACGCCTCAAACTCGGCAGCGATCCATGCTTACGTTCAGGCCGCCACAGGTGGTCGCATAAGTAAAATACGCAACTCTACGCGCTCAAACGAACCGACCTTTGATGACATCTTACGATTGGCGAAGCAAGGTGATGTGAAAGCAACAGAGGTGCTTGACCGCATGGGGCATTACCTGGGCGTCGGTATGTCAATGTTGATTACCGGAATCGCCCCGAAGTTGATTGTGCTGGTAGGCGAGGTGACTCGCGCCTGGGAGCGCGTCCAGCCTGTTATTAAAAAAGTCGTTGCAGAACGCTCGCCGATGGCGGGGGGGACACAAATTGTCCCGGCAGAAGATGCCGCTCAACCGAGGCTTCGCGGCACAATTGCACTCGTCCTGCAAAAACATTTCGGCGCTCCATCAACCGCGTGAGGCTTAGAGAAGGGAGTCAGTTTGATATTGTTCTCCACTTTGTTGTGGTCTCAAACTAAAGCCACTGCATTTAGTTTGCCTTATGGGGTTGGCCGGTTTTCGGGTTTGGGCGGCAGGAGTTACCCCGGGGTGGATGTTCTGAAAGTTAAACCCGTGTTATGCGAGGGCAGAGGGTAGAATTTTTAACGGCAGGCAAAAGGGAACTTTGTCGAAAGCTGGCAAACCTCTTGACGGCGGGCAAGGTTTCGCAAAGGCGCAGAAATCAACACAGCGAGTCCGGGAACTTCTCGGCCTCTAACTCAAAGGAGATTTTGATCATGAAGCAGATAACGTTCACTCGCCTGGTCGCGGCTTTTTCCTTGATCTGCGCGTTCATTGGTGCTGCGGCGGCGCAAACCGTCACGGGATCGCTCGTGGGACACGTCGAAGATACAAACGGTGGAGTAATTCCGGCAGCGCGTGTCCTCGTAACCGATATTGGCCGCGGAACGACACGCGAAGCCACGACCAATGAAGAAGGAAACTTTTCGATCGGCAGCGTTGACCCAGGCGTGTATCGCGTCGAGATAGCGCAAACGAATTTCAAGAAATTTGTCCGCGACCGGGTCGAAGTCGCCATCAATACAACTGTTCGCGCTGATGCGAAATTAGAGGCGGGCTCGATTTCAGAAGTCGTTCAAATTACCAGCGACCAAGTTCAATTAAAGACCGACCGCGCCGATGTAAGCACGCAAATCACTAGCGAACAGGTTGAAGAACTGCCTCTTTCACCCGACCGTAACTATCAAAGTGTGCTTGATATTTCGCCGGGCGTAACGGAAGCGGCATCCGTCGGTTCGGCTTTCGGTAATCCGAACGGTTCGACCACTAATCGCATTAACGGGCAGAACGAACGCTACAACAACTTTCAGCTTGACGGGACGATTAACAACCAGACAAATGTAATCTCGCAAACGGCGATTGTTCCGCCGCCGGAAGCCATTCAAGTGGTTGACGTTTCGACTAACTCCTATGATGCCGAGCAGGGACGAGCGGCGGGCGGCGTAATAAACGTCCAAATTAAATCGGGGACGAACAAATTGCGCGGCAGCACCTGGATCTACAATACGAACAGCGCGTTCAAAGCTAAAAATGCTCTTTCGACTAT
>JBHENH010000085.1:0-13022 GCA_046262135.1 Pyrinomonadaceae bacterium | reverse complement strand
AACCGGCGCCTTCAAGGGTACGCCCGCATCCATCAACGACAATATGCCGCCGCATACGCTGGCCATGGATGAGGAACCGTTGGACTCGGTGATGTCCGAAACAATTCGAAGTGTATAAGGAAACACCGATTCGTCCGGCAGAACTGCCTCGATCGCTCGTCGCGCGAGCGCGCCATGTCCAATTTCGCGCCGGCTTGACGAGCCAAAGCGGCCCACCTCACCAACCGAATAATGCGGAAAATTATAGTGCAGCAGGAAGCGACGCTTAACTTCGCCCTTCTCGAGATCGTCCATGAACTGCTCATCTTCTTTAGTGCCAAGCGTGGTAGTGACCAGAGCTTGCGTCTCACCGCGCGTAAAAAGCGCGGAGCCGTGAACACGAGGCAGCCAGCCAACTTCACAACTTATGGGCCGGATCTCGGAGAAGCGACGACCGTCGGGGCGGCGCCTGCTATTCAGAATATCGTCGCGGAACATGGTTTCCTTTAACTGATCGAAAACCTTCTTCGCCATCAGACGTTTTTCCGGTTCATCTTCCGGGTAACCTTCGACAACTTCTTTTTTGAGTGCGTCGATGCCGGCATAGCTATCACGTTTTTCCTGGTTAGTTGTATCCATCGCCGCGCGCAGTCGATCACCGTAGTTACGTTGAACTTCCCCAAGCATCTCTTCATTAATCGGCGCCACAACAACTTCGCGCTTCTGTACGTCAAGCGCTTTGTACAACTCTTTCTGCCACCGACAAAGTCGATTGATTTCTTTGTGGGCCAACATAAGAGCTTCAACCATGATCTCTTCCGAGACTTCCGAAGCTCCCGCCTCGACCATTACGATGGCCTCTTCAGTGCCTGCGACTATCAGGTTCAAGCGCGACTCGCGAACTTCGTCATACGTCGGATTAACAATGTAGCGGCCTTCGATCAGCCCGATGCGCACTCCGGCGATGGGATCCATGAATGGAATGTCAGACAGATAAAGCGCACACGACGCGCCGGTTATGGCAATCACGTCCGGATTGTTGTCGGGATCAGCGGAAATGACGCTGGCGATAACCTGCGTCTCGTTCCGGTATCCTTCCGCGAACAAGGGCCTGCAGGGACGGTCAATCAAACGACTGGTGAGAACTTCTTTCTCGGTGGGGCGTCCTTCGCGACGGAAATAGTTTCCGGGAATTCGCCCGGCCGCGTAGTTTGCTTCACGGTATTCAACCGTTAGCGGGAAGAAGTCAATTCCCTCTCTTACGGTCTGCGCGCCGACCGCCGCAACCAGCAATATCGTGTCACCATACTGGATAACTACCGAACCATCTGCCTGCTTTGCGACTCGGCCGGTCTCAACGTTCAAATCCTTATCGCCTAACTTTATCGATTCTTTGAGATATTTCTTAACTGTCATCTTCTTTGTCTCCTTGGGACAATTACCTGAACTGGTCAGGCTCGCGAGCGTCTCGTACGCCTCGCTTTGTTTGAAATCGTTCATACTGTCCTCCGCGCCACGTGACCGCGCGGGGTGAAAACTTTGTTATGCCGGTAGGCGACGCTATAACGAAAAAGGCGGCAAAGCCCGTTACCGTGAGCTTATGCCGCCTTTGATGCGTTACGCTAAGGCCGAACACGTCTGCCTGCTTGGGAGTATCGCCGTCACGTTCGGCACCTTGGGCAAGCTCTTCGATAGACGTGGGCTTTCCAGATTCTGAGATTCGAAGTCTCTCTTTTACACTACGATGGTTACTTAACGGCGAAGACCCAGACGATTCACTACCTCGTGGTAACGCTCAATATCTGTGCGTTTCAGGTAATCCAGCAAACTCCTGCGTTGCGAGACCATCTTGAGCAGTCCGCGTCGCGAGTGGTTATCTTTCTTATGAATTTTGAAGTGGTCAGTAAGTTCGTTGATTCTCTTGCTAAGCAACGCCACCTGCACCTGAGGCGAACCGGTGTCCGCATCATGGCTGCGGAAGTCGTTGAGAATCTGCACTTTCGTTTCTTTGGCTAAGGGCACTGCTGGATGATCCTCCTGAACAGCAGAAGATCCGTCTGACGACGGCAACCGCTAAGATTAAGTGTCTATTAAGTTAACACGCACTTAGGAGGCTGTCCAGCGGCCCTCCGTGCGGGGCAGTAGTCCATTCGGGACTAGTGAGTAATTTGCGCCTGACGGCTCAACTTCGGCATTAAGCCGACCTTGTGACAGAACCGAGCGCGGTAGCGCCGGATGCTAGAGTCAACTTCATTACAATGCAAATTGCGAAACCGGGGGTTGAATAACCTCACACGCTGGTGTGTTTTCTTGCTAAGCCCGATATGGGTGAAGTATTTACCTTTCCTATCACTGAATGACCTGGCATCCGGCGCTACCGCGCTCGGTTGTGTAACCCGCAGGTTAACCAACTTAAATGTTGGATCCACCGCTACATGCGGTTCTCACGCGGTCTCTGATACCATTCACTCCGAGAACACTCCATTCATGTCAAACAAAAGAGCGCACACAGTCATTATCGGCGGCGGCTTTGGCGGCCTTTTCACGGCCCTCGACCTGAAGGGCACAGGCAATGTAACCCTCATAAGCGATGAAAACCACTTCCTCTTTACGCCCATGCTCTACGAATACTTGAGTGGCGAAGTTGAGGAATGGCACATTGGTCCCGACTACAAGGAACTGCTTGATGAAAGCGTCAACTTCATTCGTGACGAAGTGACGGGGATCGACCTTGATGGCAGTTCCATCACGTTTAGCAGCAACCGCGCACCTCTGAAGTACGACGTGCTTGTGCTGGCAGTAGGCGGAATTTCGAACTACGCCGGCGTGGAAGGCGCCGCGGAATACTCCATTCCGTTCCGCAAGATTGCACACGCAGATAAACTTCGTCAGACCATGGTAGATGCGCTTGATCACGTACCACCTGATATGCCTCCACAGGATGTGCAACGGGCATTGACCTTCGCCGTAGTCGGCGCGGGCGCCAGCGGGGCGGAACTTTCAACTAAGATGGCGGATTTATTGCGCGATGCTTTTAAGCGTCGAGCACTTCGCGGCGAACCCCGTGTGATAGTGATCGAGATGGGCGACAAGGTTGTGCCCGGTATGGGAGGCGAAATCCGCGACTTTGTTGAAGAAGCACTGCGAGAATCCCACGTTGAAATCCACACATTGACTCGTGTGGTGCGGGTCACTGAGAAAACGTTGACTTTTGAACATGCCGGAAAGCGAACTGAAATTGAAACGGCAGCAGTCGTCTGGGCAGGTGGCGTGCGAATGAATCCGTTAATAGAAAACCTTCAGGTAGAAAAGACCAACCGCGGGCTGATACTTATTAATCCGACGTTACAGGTTCCTTCGCACGAGAATGTTTTCGCGTTGGGAGATATTGCCTTCTACAAGGATGCCACTCCCACGCTTGCCGGCACCGCCCAACTTGCATTCCAGCAGGCAAGTTTGCTGGTCCGAAACATCAAGGCCTTTGTGTCCGGGGCAACGCTTCAAACAAAACACTTCGAGGAGCTCGGGGAGGCCGTCAGCCTGGGAACAGAGCGCGCGGCAGTGTTGGCAGGAGGAAAAGCTTTTGGTGGCCCACTCGCGCGCCAAGCGCGTTTTGCGCTTTACACCTCACGGCTACCAACCTGGCAACACCGGCTGCGCGTAGGCGCCAGTTGGTTCTTTGAAGGAACCACCCCTCGTCCGCTGCTGCCTTTAGGCATTCAGAGGTAGCGGAGTGGCAGACCATGCTGCAAGATCCGCCCGCTTAAGAGTACTGCTACTGATTATCGTTGTGTTTGCTGCGTTAGGCGCGTTCTTATGGTCCCGGCAGCGAAATTCCGGCCTTCTAAACGACTACGTGGATTTTCGCAACGTCGAAAAAACGACAGGATCGGGTTCTCAAAGTGCTTCACCCGCTGCCGTTGGTTCGCCCCCGTCCGGCTCCGAAACCCGACCGATCTCCAGCCCTTCGGTTTCCATGGGTGGGCCAAATGCAGCACCCGAGCCGTCAGCCGCAAACTCACAAGCAGTCATAGACCTGACACCGCAGGGCAGTTATGTCGGTACACTAAGACTTGTTGTTCCGGTCGCCGGAGTGCGAGCCGATCAGTTGCGAGACACCTTTACTGACTCGCGCTCGGAAGGACGTGTCCATGACGCGATTGATATTGCTGCTGCCTCAGGAACGCCGGTAGTGGCTGTCGCCGACGGCGAAATTGTAAAGCTGTTCCCCAGCGACCGCGGGGGCATTACGATCTATCAGCTCAGCACTGATAAGAAACTTGTGTTTTACTACGCACATCTGCAGCGTTACGCCGACGGGATAGTAGTGGGGAAATTCATCCGCCAGGGTGAGGTCATTGCATATGTGGGCGACACTGGTAATGCCGGTACCGGCAATTTTCACCTCCATTTTTCAATTTCCGTGATTGCCGATCCAAAGCGGTACTGGGAAGGAGCTAGCATTAATCCCTATCCATTCCTACGGAAGTGAGCTGTCACTCTTCCGCAAATCAGAACCGAGGAGCGGAATGCTGAGTGCTCCGCCAGTCGCTACCCCCGCACGAATCTAAATTCGTTCGCTAATCGTGCAGCAACAGTTATTGAGCGAGGGTTTCGGTGCATGCCCGAGCGTGGCAGTCCCTGCAAAGTGTGTGGGAACACCTGTTGCTAGAAATTGTGGATCGAGCAAATATCATTACGCTTTAAAACCAACCGACAATTTGTCGAGAACAGAAGTAACCGAGGAACGCAATGAACACAATGAATATACTCAAGCATGTAGCTCTCGCACTAATCATAGCCTTGATGGCGGTCACAGCCGGATGCGCAACTCAGCCTGCCGGCAATTCCACGTCAGCCCCCGGCACACCGTCGCCCTCCGCATCAACTTCGCCATCAGCAGAAATCAGCAAAGCCACGGCGATACCCGTCACGTTGCCGGTGCTGGATGCCTTATTTTCGGATGAAGCGTTTAAGTCCAGGTTGAAATCGAAGATTGAATTGAGCGACGACCAGATTGCTCAGCTACAAAAAATCTCAGGCGAGGAAGTTGCCCGGCTTCGCCAATCGAATATTGAAGAACAAACAGGAAGTCCCGAGCAGTCGAGTCAAGCCGAACAAGCCCGGCAACATGCCGTCGAGGCAATCCGCCTGGTTGTCGGGGAACAAAAAGCGCAGGATGTTTTTGCCCTCGCGCGCGACTATTGGGTCACGGGTGCTGAGGAACTTGATGCCAGTAAAACCGGTACCTCCGGCTCGACCGACAACGCACCTTTGTCAGGTCCAAATGCAGTGCCAAAGGACACGCGCATCGTTGTAAATATTCCGGCTTATCGAATGGACGTCTTCAGAGAAGGCGCGCTGGTTAAGTCGTACAAGATTGGCATCGGTTACCCGGAATTTCCGCTTCCAACCGGACTGCGAAAAGCCCAAACAATCATTTTTAATCCAACATGGACTCCACCCGACGAGCCATGGGTGGCAAAAATGAAGAATGTGAGTGTGGGCCAGAAGGTTGAGGCGGGCAGCAAATTGAATCCACTCGGTCCCATTAAGATTCCTATTGGCCTTCCCTCTCTTATTCACGGGGGCAAATCCCCGGCAAAGCTGGGCACATTTGCATCGCACGGTTGCGTCGGTCTAACCACCGCGCAGGTGCAGGACTTTTCCAAGCTGCTGGCGCAGGTTGCTGGTGGGGAACTCTCAGACAAGACCATCCAATCGTATTTCAAAGACAAGACGCAAACCAGAGTGGTCAAGTTGGACCAGGTTGTGCCCGTCGAATTGAGGTATGAAACGATTGTTGTCGAAGATGGCAAGCTGCACATCTACCGTGACGTCTACGATCAGGATACCAACACCGAAGAAAACTTGCGCAAGGTGTTAGAGGCAAACGGCACGAAGCTGGAGGATCTTAACGAAGCAGAACGTTCTCAGGTGCTGGAAGCATTAAACGCAATGTCGCGACATCCACGCGCCGTGACCAAACCTGGAACAAGTGCTTCTCCGTCGGCTTCGCCCAACACTGCCGCAGACAAGACACATAAGACGGCTGTCACTGCTCAGGCTAAGAAACCGATAGGCAAGAACCAAAAGGAGGTCGTAATCGAGTTAGCAGTGTTGAAAGGAAAGGGTTACCCGGCGGCTGTTAATCTTGACACGGGAACCGGAAAACCTCCGGCTACTGTCGCTGAGGTGCGACCCGCCCCCTAGAACTTTTGTTGGCGGCTCTGCCTTTCCGACCTCGGTCCAGCTTGCGGCTCTGCCGCTATCAACGCGGAAAGGCTCTGCCTTTCCGTGCGTTGCCCTAATTCTTCGCGGCTATGCCGCAATCTATGGAGGAACCTTCCGCAAGAACCTTCAGTTTGAACAAGATCGTCATTTGCCTTTGTTTATGTTCCTGGTGCGCTTTGCGGTTGGTCTTTTAGTCCGCGCCGCGGGTTTCACACGATAACGAACCAATACGCAACCATTCTTCAAGGCTCTGCACTCGATCAGTTGCAAATCGATCTGATGGCTCATCTCGTGAAACAGCGGTATTCCTGTCCCGAGCAAGACTGGATGGATGTTAAAACCGATTTCGTCAATCACGTCTGCTTCGAAAAGAGATTTCGCGAATAGCCCGCCGCCCATCACACAAATGTCTTTGCCTTCCTCTTTTTTTAGGCATCTTACGAACTCTGCTGCGTCTTCGGAAATGATCTCCAGATTCTTGATTTTGCTCTTTGGGTTTTGCTTCATCGTTCGCGAAAAGACATAGTTCTTCACGCCCGGGTACGCTCCACCACTACCGCCCATCCGCAGTGCGACCTCGTAAGTCCTTCGCCCCATTACGACCGTATCGATAGTTTTCCAAAATTCGGACATGATTGACGACACTTCATCGTTCCACATCAGCCAATCGACTGAGTCGTCTTTACGAGCGAAGTAATTGTCAAGACTGTTGGCACCTCCGAAGATTACAGTTCGCATTAGTTGTTACCTTTCGGTGGTCCGTAAAAGAAAGATCGCGGTCGAGGAACCGCAATGACGGTTCAGGCAGCGCTGGCCGCTTCACAGGAATCGAGTTCGGCAGGCTCTTCAAGCGGCGCGCCGGCTTCACCGAAGTAGGGCTGGCCGGAGTCAATAGCTCCAAAATATTCCTCAATGCGATGAAGTATTTCTTCGACTGAGTGGGAATGGTATAGCGAAGTCCGAAAGAGTGCCCCACCTTGCAACCCGCGCGTGAATTGCCCGGCAAGTTGTTTCATACGATTGATGGCGGGCGTCTCAGGCATGTCTTCCCTCAGCATGTCGAAATACTCAAGGAGGATAGCGCGCTTGTCGGCAAGAGTTGGCTGGAAAATATCGCGGCCGCTGATGGCGTCTTCAATTTGTCGAAAGATCCACGGGTTTGCCATGGCGCCACGTCCAATCAAAACCCCATCGCACCCGGTCTCAACAAAACGCGCAAACGCACCCTCGATTGTAGTCACATCACCACTGCCTGAGACTGGCACGCTTACAGCTTCCTTTATCTGTTTCACAAGATCCCAATTCGCGAGACCCCGATAGCCCTGCTCTTTGGTGCGTCCATGTAGCGCTATGTGTTCGACGCCGCATGATTCGGCCAGCTTTGCAGTCTCGACGGCGTTGATTGTGTGATCATAAAATCCGGCGCGAATCTTGATGGTCAACGGAATCGTGATCGCTTTCTTAATCTCTTTGAGTATTGTCTCAAGGCGCTCATGATCCTTGAGTAAACCTGATCCACCCCCGTGCTTCACAACTTTTGGAGCCGGACAACCGCAATTGATGTCGAGAATGTCCGCGCCGATCTCCTCTGCCATCTCCGCAGCAATGCGCATGCGTTCAGGCTGCCCGCCAAAAATCTGAACAGCAAACGGCCGCTCATCGGCGTAAAACCGCATTTGTCTCTTCGATTTGGGATTGCTGCGGGTTAGGCCTTCAACTGAAATAAACTCCGACACGCTTAGACCTACACCGCCTCTTCGTTTCAGCAGACGACGAAACGAAACGTCCGTAACGCCGGCCATCGGCGAAAGGATCAAGGGTGGATTGATCTCGACATTGCGAATCCTGAATGGCTTGATCTGCGTCATGCTTTCTAACCGTCCGATCACCGGGTGATTGTAACCGGCGTTCCGACTGAGACGGCATCGTACAATTCCCGTATGTCTTCATTTTCTAATGCCACGCAGCCCCATGTCCAATCGCCGTTTGCCCCGTTTCCGTGAATGTAAATTAATCCTCCAGGTGCTGTGTTCTGGGGAGGGGTAGTTTTGCGTTTATTAGCAGTGATGATCGTCTGGTATTGCTTTCGCGTGATTAGCCTCTCGCGGAGCCCGCGATTCACGTCTTCAACGTTCGGATAACTGACGCCCAATGACAGGTAATACGCGCTTCTGTTGTTTTTGGTGAAAATATAAACTCCAGCAAGAGTAAAGAAGCCAGCAAAACAATGACGGAATTGAAGGGTTTCATGGCGGATTGCTCGAGTCTAACCTCGAATAGAATGGTAACTCAGAACCGTAACCGCCATTAGCGATCGGGCCTCAGCGCCGGGTAAGCCACTAGAGCCGAAGCTCAGAACTCGGCAAGATCCAGCGATTCCTCGCTCGTTACTTGATATAGAGTACTCGCGTCTTTTCTTGAAACCTGCCGGGTTACAGGAATTGCTATTACTCGGATTGTCGTCAGCTTATTGCCACGGCGAATTATGATAGTGTCTCCGCAGTTGACTATGTGTGCAGACTTTGCACGAGTGCCGTTTATTGAGACCAAACCAGCCTCGCAAAATTTTTGAGCGACAGTTCGTCCGGAACAGAGACGGCTTGCTTTAAGGAAGAGATCGAGACGCATACTCCCGCTGGAAGCAGACGGCACGAGCAGACCACGGGAAGAGAAACCCGCTTCGGAGGTTTATTCGTGCCGACTGCTCCTGCCTTCATGGTCGTGGGAAGATTCCCAGCAGCTTGCCTTTTTTCTTCTCGGCCGGCTTTGCTCCTCCGGTTGCTGCACCGGTGTTTTCAGCTGTCTTTTCTGGCGCAAGCTTCAAGAGAGGGGCGACTGCTGCTCGATAGTTTTCTGAGATTTTGATGTAGGCCTCGTTGCGAAGTTTCTGCAGGTAGTCTTCACGCTGCTTTTCCGCTCGCTCGATCGTGATGGCCTCTCGCACCTGATTTTCATTGAAGGAGGCAGAAGTGCTCGCCGCAATCCGCTCATCAACGCGTAGGATCTGATAACCCTCGTTGCTGCGCAGCGGATCACTTACTCCACCCACCTTCACAGCTTTTACAGCACCTGCGATGTCGGGACGTAAATTGGGAACTTCAAATGCGCCGACCTTGCCTTTGTTTTGTGGCGCCGAGCGCACACCATTAACCTCGCGCTCCGAGTTTGCAGCAGCAACGGCACCGAAATCCGCGCCGGACCGCAGCTGAGCAACTAATTCGAGGGCCCGCGCTTTTACTTCAGCTTCATTCTTCCCCGCCGAGCTCAAGAAGATTTCTGAGAGCGTTACGGTCTCCGGCTTGCGAAACTTCTCAGGATGAGCGTCGAAATATTTCTTTAGCTCAGGTGTAGTCAATCCGAAGAAAATCTTTCGATCAACCTCCTGCTGGATCACAGCCTGCTTCATTATCTCGGTGCGTAGCGTTTGCCGTGTGCTCACGGGATCAACGCCACTTTCTCGCATGGCCGCATCGAGTTTTTCAATGGTGGTGATGCCCTGCTCTTTAGCTACCTCGAGCATTCGTCGGTTAACCTCGGCTTCCACTTCGTTGGACAGGTCGAGTTCCTTTCCCCTTTGCAGAAGCAGCGCCTCGTTAACCAGCGTTGCAATCAATTCGGACTGTCGCTTATTAACCTCCTCGGCCGCTTTTTCCGGAGCCATTCCTGCTTGCTTCATTGATTCAACGCGTTCTTTGGACTCGCGTTTCAGCATTGAGAGCGTGATCACATCATCGTTTACCTGGGCGATAACCTCGTCGACGACCTGCAATTCGCCTTCTTGAGCCAACGTTGACGACGGAACCAAAGCTAATATCGCTACCAGAAAAAAGCCGGCTATTCCGAAAGACAGGAATTTAGATTTCACAACATTACTCCTAAATGATTTACTGCTGGCCACCGTAAATTGTTCACACTTTGCGTGGTCTATTCTCAGTATTACGTTCGGCTGAGCCGTAGATTTGACCATAAACACGACGGCATAACAAATCTGATTGGTCCGGAGCCGCGTCCCGACTAGTGGCCGTCGTCAGCCCTCAGGTGCATCAAGATCCCACGTATCATATCGAGCACGTTGTCTTGCTCTTCCTCACTTAAAGGCGATCGCAGGACGCCCGTCGGGCTGAAAACCCGGCCTTCCCTGCCGTTCACGTATGCAGCGAGTTTCTCCGGTGATATGCGCGCCTTTTCGCTAAATTTAAGCGCGACCCCATCGTGCGTCTTGTCAATTGAGAGCACTCCGACGTCTTCAGCAACTCGCCTCAGAAGCGCAAAACCGAACAGTTGCTCGGCAGACTCCGGCAGACGGCCATATCTATCTCGTGTTTCATTGCGAATACTGGAAAGTGTCTCTTCATCCCGCGCCGAGGACACCCGTTTGTATGTGCGGAGACGCTGTCCCATGTCACTGATGTATTCATCAGGTATCGCCAGGTCAATGTCCAAATTAATCGACACGCTCGTCTCATCTTCCACTACTTCGCCGCGCAACTCAGAGACGGTGCGCTCCAGCATCTGCGTGTAAAGATCGAAACCCAGCGCATCCATGTGGCCTGACTGCTGGCCTCCCAAAAGATTTCCTGCGCCGCGCAGTTCGAGATCGAGGGCGGCAATCCGGAAACCGGCGCCTAAGTCTGAAAACTCGCGAATCGCCGCCAGGCGGCGCTTGGCAATCGGGGAAAGCTCCTGCTCACCGGGTATCAAGAGGTAGGCATAGGCGCGACGATTGGAACGGCCCACTCGTCCCCGCAGCTGATAAAGTTGAGAAAGACCATATTGATCGGCGCGATTTATGATGATGGTGTTGGCACGAGGGATGTCTATCCCGTTCTCAATGATGGTTGTGGCAACCAGCACATCGTGTTTGTGCTCAATAAAATCGAGCATTACACGCTCCATTTCTTTTTCGTTCATTTGCCCGTGACCCACTATCAAACGAGCCTGGGGCACCAAACGTTGAACGAGGGCGGCGATAGTGTCGATGGTTTCAACACGATTGTGTATGAAGAACACCTGACCGCCTCGACCAAGTTCAAGCTCAATTGCCGACTTGATCACGTTTTCGGAAAATTGAACAACCTGCGTTTGAATCGCCAGTCGATCGCGCGGAGGGGTTTCAATTAACGACATGTCCCGCAGGCCGCTGAGAGACATGTTTAGTGTGCGCGGTATGGGTGTCGCCGAAAGCGTCAAGACATCCACCCGCTTCTTCAAATGTTTTAGCCTCTCTTTATGGGCCACGCCAAAACGTTGTTCTTCATCGACGACCACAAGCCCCAGTTCTTTGAATCGCACGTCTTTCGACAGCAGGCGATGCGTACCGATAACCACATCGATTTCGCCGGCCTCTACGCGTTTGGCAACTTCCTTCTGTTCCCTGGTCGAACGAAACCGCGAGAGTAATTCAATCTTCACTGGAAATGGCGCGAAGCGGGTGCGAAATGTATCGTAGTGCTGATATGCAAGCACGGTAGTCGGCGTCAACACCGCCGCCTGCTTCCCTTCCATCACGGCCTTAAATGCAGCGCGCATCGCTACTTCTGTTTTACCGTAACCGACATCTCCACATAACAAACGATCCATTGGCGTCGGTTCTTGCATGTCATGTTTTACGTCTTCGATTGCAGTTTCCTGATCCGGCGTCAAAACGTATTCAAATCCATCTTCAAACTCCTGCTGCCAAGGCGTGTCGGCGGCAAACGCGAAACCACCTACAAGTTTTCGTTCCGCGTATAAACGCAAGAGTTCGTCGGCCATGTCGCGCATGGCACGTTTCGCTTTAGCCTTTGTCTTCTGCCAGCCCAGTCCTCCAAGTCGATCAAGCTGCGGTTGATGTCCTTCGGCGCTCGAATAACGTTGTACCAGGTCCAGGCGCTCTACTGGAACATAGAGCTTCGCGTCTTCGGCATAAAATAGCAGCATAAACTCGCTGCTTCGCTGTCCAAGATTCAACGTTTGCAGGCCACCAAAGCGCGCAAGGCCGTGGTCAACATGGACCACATAGTCGCCGGCCTTCAGATCACGAAAGTCAGAGAGAAAGGCCGCCGTTTTCGATTTTCTCTTTTTTCTGTCTGCGGTTTGTTGTCTGCTATCTGCCCCCGGTGCGCGCCAGTCCAGCGCTTGAGACCCCGCTTCGTCAAACAAATCGGCTTCGACGTGGACCAGCAGTCGCGCATTAACAAGTTCGAAACCGCCGCTGATTCGACCGACCGTAACGATGATTTGAGCCGCGGACGGCGACGGCTCAGCCATCTCGTCGATTAACGTCAGCCGTGTGTTCACATCGTATTCGGCAAGGATCTCTCCGACTCGTTCGGCGACTCCAAGGCTCGGCATCACCAGCAGTGTGGTCGTGCCGTTTTCAAGGCTGTTTACCAAATCGGACGCCAGGTTCGACAGGCGGCCGTGATACTTCAAGGCTGATTGAGTTTTCCATTCAACTTCCGCCGCGGGCTCGACTGGTGGGAAAAGAAAGAGCGGGTGACGAACGCTTCTGGAGCGTCCAAGTTGGATCATAGGAGCCTCTGAATCGAGCGCAATGCCCTGGTCCAATTTGGCAGCCGCCCGTCCAAGCACGCGCAGTTCAACCCGCTGCCTTTCGTCAATCCTGGAACGAAGCTCCTCAGGGCCGAGATAAAGCTCTTCGGGCTTTAAGGCTATATCGTCCGCCGACTCAGTTTCGGCATAACGATCTGCAAGCGTTTGATAAACTTCTCCTAGATATGTTTCCACGGATGAGGGTTCGTCAACTACGAGCACGGCATCTTTTAAGTAGTCAAAGACACTGCCCGTTCTTTCGCGGATAATTGGCA
>JBHENH010000084.1:12656-13024 GCA_046262135.1 Pyrinomonadaceae bacterium | reverse complement strand
GTCGTGTGCCATGCGATGCTCCCTTGCTATGACTATCGCCCAAGTCATTGCGTGAGAGGTGTGGTTGAAGACGTAGGAAGCTAAACGCTCGTCGTATCGAAAGTCAACTTCAGTTTCGGACCACGAGATGTCCAAGTAAGGGGCAAGTTGCTTACTGCAGGCTGATATATGTTAGGTTTTGGTAAATGTATCCAGCGGGCAACCTGTTTATTCCGGTAACGCACGGACGGCTTGAGGCAATTCTGAAAGAGACGCCGAAGAACTCGGTGGCCGGCGTCGCGCTAGTTCTGCATCCGCATCCGCTGGGTGGTGGCACAATGCACAATAAAGTTGTATTTCGCGCCGCCGGCGCTCTTAACGACGCCGGA
>JBHENH010000084.1:0-12551 GCA_046262135.1 Pyrinomonadaceae bacterium | reverse complement strand
GGTTTGGATTATCTTGCTCAGAACTTTCCCCACCTTGCTATTACGATTTGTGGTTTTTCCTTTGGTGCGCGTGTGGGAATGGAAGTAGGTATTTCAGACGAGCGCGTTCGTAGTTTAATCAGCATCGGGACACCGGTCAGTAAGTACAACTTTGACTTTCTGGCGGCCTGTCGTAAACCTATTCTGTTTGTGCATGGAGACCGCGACGAGTTTGGTGCGGAAGATGATATCCGAACTCTGGTCGAAAAGATCGCACGACAAAATCCTACAGCCGAGCTTACGGTCATTCAAGACGCAAGCCATTTCTTTGAAGGCCATCTCGATGTATTGAAACAGGCGATCACGGACTGGACAAGGCGCCAGTTAACGCCTTAGGTTCATAAGCGTTTGACGTTCAATCGTGGGTACAGTGCCTGCTTTCGAGAGAGAAGTGGACAGGGGCACCACCCGTTACGATCAGGGAAAAATATGACGACATTTCGTGATCCGGCGATTCGAATCACCCTTCTGCCGCGCGATACCAATTCGCAGGGAACAGTCTTCGGGGGCATCATTCTGAGTTATATCGACATGGCGGGTGCAATAGAGGCCCATCGTCGGACGGGCATGCCGCGATTTGTTACAGTGGCGATGCGCGAGGTCATTTTCCATAAGCCGGTATTTGTCGGAGACCTGGTCAGCTTCTACGCCGAAACGCTGAGCATCGGTAATACGTCAATAACCGTTCGCGTGGTCGTTGAAACGGAGAGGGTGGGTGCGTCGACGGAGCAGGTGAGGGTCACCGAAGCGGAAGTCATTTACGTAGCTGTGGACGAGAAGCGCCACAAAACCAAAATCGTGAGTCGTGAGTTATAAAAACTGAATCGTGATCGGCAACGGTTTAACTATCCATTAGTTCAACAATGCTTGCATGCGATGCAGCGCTGTGGCGGCTTCGGTGAATCCGGGTTGTTGTTCAAGCGCTTTCCCGTAGTGTCTGGCCGCCTCCAGATACTTGCGGCGCGTCTCATAAATGCGACCCAGGTTGAAATGCGGGAACGCGTAAGATTCATACCGGGGGGCGAACAGGGCGCGTTTGAACCAACGGACGCTACTGTACGAATCTCCCTTTGCTAAAAGGTAACTCCCGATGTCGTTATAAGGGTTTCCCAGCGTTTCATCGACGCGAATCGCTTCCAGGCATTCTTCAATGGCCTCGTCGTAGCGGTTTTGGAAACTATAGACCCAGCCCAGAAAAGTGTGCGCTTCCGCGGTCGGAAACGTTTCGATGGATCGTTTATAAAGTTCTATCGCTTCTTCGAAGTTCTCAGCCAGTTGGGCCTGGTAGGCCTCGTGAAAAAGCTGCTTGGCTTCATACTTCGCGCTTGGCGAAGAATCGTCCTCGTAAGGTTCTTCGTTTGACATGCCAGTTTAATTACACTCGGTCTTTTGTTTTTGATCCTGGTCCAGCCGTTCAATTCGGCCATCGGTCTTCGGCGCGATTCTTTTTCTCAATGCGATTGCGGATTGTAAAACGTCGGAATCAAACTTTGCCTGCTGGCGAGTAATAAGTAAGCGCGCATCTTTCAACATAGCGTAGCCGTCGCCGCCATCAATTGCTACGTAGTCGCTGGTAGCCAGGGTGTACATTCCCGCCGGGTCCAGAGGCCTTCCATTAACCGTAAGTTTCACTATCCGGGATCCTGGTGGCCGGCGCGCATCAAATGCAAATCTGACACCCGAGACCTGTGGAAAGCGGCCGGGCTCCGCATCCTCAGCGCTGCGCGCCACTCCATGTTCCAGGGCTTGGCGAAGCGTTGCACCACTTAGCTCTACCTTTACAACTTTGTTCTTAAACGGAAGTATTGATAACACTTCTCGTCTCGTTATAAACCCCGGCCGAATAACCTCGTCTGCGCGAATAGAGCCGCCATTCATTAGCCCCACATCCGATCCCGTCGCTGCACGGAATGCGTCGGCGATAAAATCGCCCAGATTTGTTTCGCGGCTTCGGCCAACGGCGCTTCTGGCGTCCAGCTCGACGGTCGTGCGACCGACACGCTGCGAAAGCTCCTTCAGAAGCGTTCCATATTTTCGGTAGACCGCGGCAAAACGCGCGTCTTCTTTGGTGTCCCGGGTTACAGGCGTGACTTTCCAATCGATGCTCTGGACCAACCCGCTGCTCTTGGAAATGTTCAAATCAATCTGGCCCATTTCGCGCGCGTCAGCCGTCATCTTGAAGATAGGAGCACCGCCTGAAGCCGACTCTAGCAGGGAGTGCTCGTGACCTCCAATGATTACGTCAACGTCCGCGCACCGAGCAACCTCCTTGTCCTCACTCATCGAAAGATGCGTTAATGCGATTACTGTCTTTGCCCCTGCGGCGTGAATATCCTCAACCATTTTGCGCGCCGTCTCGCAGGGATTTAGAAAAACGACATCCGGTCCGGGCCGGGATGTGGTTTTTGTTTCCTCTAAAACGAGCCCGAATATGCCTACCTTCACTCCATCAAACTCGCGAATAACAAAAGCGGCCGCATCGCCAAAAGGCTTGCCAGTTCTTTTATCAATCACGTTCGCTGCGATCCATTTGAAACGGGATTCCTTCATTCTTGCGAGCAGAACGTCGGGGCCGAAGTCAAACTCATGATTACCAAACGTAGCATAATCGAGTCCAGCGGTGTTCCAGGCGTCTATCATTTGCGCGCCCTTATAAGTGATGGATTCGACGGAAGGCGAGATCGTGTCACCAGCAAGCAGAAAAAGTGTGTTCGGCGACTGCTTTTCTACTTCCTGTTTGAGGGTCAACACTCGCGCCAGTCCTCCACGAGTGCCCTGGTCAACGGGAGAAAATTGGTAAACATCGTTAACCTGGAGCAGTGTCACTCGAACCGTGCAGTCGGCGTTCTGTTGCGCTAAGGCCGGGAAAACGGCAATAGATACAAGTAAAAGTGCGCAAACGAAACGACGCCGTAAAATGCGGACTGGTTTCATTTGTTCTCCTTCAGCAGGGGGATTGCGTTTGGTGTGAAGATGTACATTATACTCGTGCCACGCTAACGCCTCCAATTTGGTGCGGGAAATGAGCTGGAATGTGCGTTGCGCATCCCTGGGTTAACGGATAGTGGTTTTGTGGCCGCATATGATTCACCATTATGAAGCGCTGCCCTGAATGTCAGCTTGTTTACTCTGACGACACATTAAATTTTTGTCGTAACGATGGTACAGCGCTGGTTGCTGAATCCTCCTCCTCAGGCGATTTACAGGAAACACAGATTTTGCCAGGCAAAACGGGTAGCGGATCGTTTGGCATGGAGGACACGCGCCGTGGATCAGGACCAACGAACCTTGACACATCTCGTTGCTATCCGCGAGCCGGAGGAAGCTTTCGCGCCGCATTATTAATTCGCTCGCTGTCTTACCTCTGGTAAATGTCAGCCCCGATGCGGAGATGGAGTATTTCAGCGACGGTATTACTGAAAGCATTATTAACGCATTGACTCAACTACCGAAGCTTCGCGTCGTGCCGCGAAGCACGGTTTTTCGCTATAACGGTATAGACATAGATCCGCAACTCGCGGGTCGTGAGCTCGGGGTAAGAGCAGTATTAACTGGACGAGTGATGCAACTCGGTGATCGTCTGGTAGTAAAGGCGGAACTGATTGACATAACAAATGAATCACAACTCTGGGGAGAGCAGTACAACCGCACCCTGTCCGATATTTTCGAAGTTCGGAGGAGATCTCGAAAGAGATTTCGCAAAAGCTACTCTCTAAACTTAGCGGAGACGAGAAAAAGTGCTTAACGAAGCGGCACACTCATGACGGAGGCCTACCGGCTTTACCTACGGGGCCGCTTCTACTGGAACAAACGCACTGAAGAAAACTTTAAGAAGGGCATCGAGCATTTTAAGCAGGCGATTGAAATCGACCCAGACTACGCACTTGCCTACGCAGGCCTCGCTGACTCTTACATCTTACTGGCGTTCTATGGGTCAACGCGCCCACTGATGTCATGCCAAAGGCGAAGGCTGCGGCAGTGAAGGCTTTGGAGATCGACGATTCATTAGCTGAAGCCCATAACTCGCTGGCCTATGTCCTTTGCGTGTTTGAGTGGAACTGGGCCGGCTCTGAAAAAGAGTTTAAGAAGGCAATTAAGCTCAATCCAACTTACGCTACTGCCCATCACTGGTATGCATTCAGGCTTGCCGCCGAGGGTCGGCATGCGAGGGCGCTTGAAGAAGTGAAGTTAGCCAGCGAACTTGACCCACTCGCACCCATCATAACCACTGAGGTGGGCTGGGCCCTTATTTTGGGCGACAGTTTGATCAGGCGATTAAGAATTACCACAAGGCGCTGGAGATGGAACCCGGGTTCGGAGTGGCTCACATGTTTTTGGGAACGGCTTATGCACAGCTGGGACGTTACGAGGAAGCAATTTCGGCACTGCAAAAAGCAATAGAGTTGACGGGCGGCAGCGCCCTAACTAAAGCGATGCTCGGCCATGTTTATGCCGCCGCAGGTGATCTCGAATTAGCACGGAAAATGGTTGCGGATTTAGAGCAGACATCTGGGGATAACCGTGTGCCCTCATATAATGTGGCCCTAATTTACGCGGGCCTTGGGGAAACCGATACCGCCTTGCACTGGCTGGAGGAGGCCTACAAACAACGCGCGGTGTTTCTGGCATGGATTAATGCAGAACCTATGTTTGATAACCTTCGATTGGATTCGCGATTTGCGGATCTAGTAAAAAGGATAGGACTGGAACCACAAACGGCGATCGTTGATCTGTCGGCGACAGCAAAATAGGATTCTCGATCCAATTGTTCTCGTGAGTTTTGGCCCTGCAGTTTAGATCGCACTATGCCGCCCGCCGATTCCACCTTCATTACAGGTTTCCCGGGTTTCATTGCAACTCGCCTGCTACGTCGCCTGGCCTCGGAAGAGGGCCGTTTCCTGCTGCTCATACAACCTGACTTTGCAGAGCGTGCCCGGCATGTACTGGACAGCATTGCGACTGAAACCGAACGATCTCGTTCGGATTTTGTCATCTTGTCCGGGGACATTACGGAACCACATCTCGGTTTGTCGCCTCGTGATTGGGAGATGGCGCGTTCCGAGGTGTCCACTATCTTTCATCTCGCAGCCATTTATGACCTGGCAGTCCCTCGGGATGTTGGAGTGTGGGTGAACGTCAAGGGAACGCGCAACGTCAACCAGTTTGTCCGGTCGCTGCCGCGGCTACGTCAATATCATTACGTTTCGACCTGTTATGTAGCAGGGAAGCGTACCGGTGTGATCTTTGAGAACGAACTCAGTCACAACGCGGGCTTTCGTAACTACTATGAGGAAACAAAATACCTCGCCGAGATCGAAGTCGATGCGCTGAAGTCTGAATTGCCGATCACGATTCACCGTCCCGCGGTGGTTTGCGGAGATTCAACAACCGGAGAGACAGCGAAATACGACGGTATCTATTACCTGATACGCTATCTGTTGAAATGGCCGTCTGTACTATCCACCTTCAACATCGGAAACAATGAAGTTACGTTGAATCTTGTTCCTGTGGACTTTGTGGTAGATGCGATGTCAGCGCTCGCACGCGATCCGCTGTCAGTTGGCAAGACCGTTCAACTTGCCGACCCCAGTCCCCTAACCACCAGGGCACTTTTCAACACAATCACACGCTCGATTAACGGCAGAGTATCGCGCGTCACTATTCCGGCGTCGCTTGTGGAATCTTCTCTGATGCTTCCGCTGTCGCCTGCAATCACCGATTTGCCGCATTACGCCGTTCCGTATTTCTTCCTGAAGCAGACGTATGACACGGCAAAAGCTGGTGAGTTATTGAGACCGCGGGGAATCACCTGCCCACCCTTCGAGAGTTATGTCGGCACAATTGTGGATTACGCAGCCCGGCACCCTAATCTTTCGCGGTAAACGCCGCGTTTTGCTGGCTTGAAGGAGCCACGGAATGGTTTGGAGGTACACAGACGCACGCTCAAGCGGATATCCAGGGTTTGGACAGGGAGGGCAAGTTGCGCAGTTTCGCGGCGGGCGAACGTGGACTCGATTTACTCAAGCCAACTCTCGACCGCGTGATGGCTTAGGCGCGGCAAACCCGGCTCACGGGTAGACAAGACGTTCGAGGTTGGGCGCGCAGTCTGTTATGTAGATAGTGCATTTGAAAAGGCGCCCGCAATAAGAACGAGTAGATAGACGCTGACGATGGCGGCGCCCACTGCCAGGCCGGCCAGCAATACTATTATGAGCCCAACGAACAACCAGTCGCTCAATCTCCCGCGGCGCGCCTCGCTTGCAGAAACAGTCGCACGTTTGCTCAACAATGCAATGTTGCGCTGATTTGTTTTCCACCAAGCGTCAAACAGATCGCCGACTAACGGCAGCGATCCGACGAGATAATCAATACCGATATTCAAACCCATGCGCAGAAGCGTTATTTTCGGAACGCGGTAGCGGACAGCCGAAGCAAGAATATAAAAGGACGCGAGTGAGGTGGCGGTATCGCCAAAGCCCGGGATAAGACCCACAATTGCATCAAGCCCAAAACGCCATCCTATTCCGGGTATACGGATAAAGTCGTCCATTAACCAGCTTAACCGTTTGAGACCCTCTTCAATTTCGACGGATCTCGTTTGCGTCAGAATCTGCCCGCCTCCTTCAAATTGTCCGGCTTTATAAGCTTTCATTTCTTTTAGGAAAGAATTGCAGTCTCTCAACTCTTGGGATACGTAACAGGCACGGATGCTGGTCTAGAATTCACGACACATCGACCATCAGCGGATTCGTGTAATTTGTTGCCAGAAAAATTTTCCAACTCGCGCGAAAGGTTTAAGAGCATTGCGGCCACCACCTCCTTGCTGGTTGGCCTTGCCGGGCAATCCAAGCGAGGTTGCCAGCTCCTGATCGGGCTTAGCGATATCGTCGTCACCGCGCTTGCTGGCCAGCCAACGGTTAAAAACACGCCCAATGGCTCTTCTTTGTTCGACACTAGCTTCGGCGATGACAGCACCACGCAGATCCTCCAGTTCGGCAATTTCAAGTAAGTTTGACTGGAAGTAATTGCGGAAAGCAGCCAATAGTTTTTCCCTTCCCAGCAGTCGCTGCAACTGCACCAACATGAGCGTCCCTTTGGTAGTAACCACCGCTGCGTACTGGAACGTATTTCGGTAATCACGAGACGGTCGATTCGCATTCATGTCTTCACCGCCCAATGTTCGATATAAACGGTACACGCCCTGTAACTGATCTTCCAGAACACTAGCGGCTTTTTGGTCACCATAAATTTCCTGAAAATACAGAAGTGCAGACCAGCTGGCCATCGCCTCGTCCAGCACCGGCTCACGCGCGGGATCGTTACCCACCGCGGCGCCCCACCATTGATGAGCGATCAAATGGGCCACACTCCATTCGAGGCTCTCTTCAACCGACGGCCGTTGCTCCCGTATGATCTCAGGTAAGTTGCGCACAGCGGGCGAATCAAAATCCATGTAGAAAGCACTTGCGATAACCTGCATGCCTGCGAACTCCGTACTGCCTACACCCGCGACTAGCGGCGCTTCGGCGATATTAATCGTCCGGAAAGGCAGCGGACCAAACTTTGAAGTAAAAACTTTCACGGAATCCTCGGCCATTGAGAGAACGCGCTGTCCCACGCGTTCATGCTCCGGGATAAAAATTGATCGTAATGTTGTCGCTCCAACCTGTCTTTGCTCCGACCGCAGGTTGCGCCCGGCGATGATTGCAAAGTCTCTCAAGGCTGGGGCGGCGAAAACCGAGAAGCCTGGGTTGTCTGACTTGGTTGCATCTACGCCCGCCGAGGTAAAGACGCTGATGCCATGCGGCACCGCTATGCGTACCTCATAATCCGCTACCTCATTGAAGATCATGTCCCCGACACTGGGCTCCAACCGGCGTACCCAGTCATCACCATCATGTACCGCTAGCACCGGGTAAAACGTCCCGAGCAACATCACACCCCGGCAGCGAAAATTCAGGTCGCGGGCCCGGCGCATCTCGCGATCACCAAGAAGAGCGGCACTGATTTGCTTAACCACATGCGTGGTCAATCCCGTTTGATCAGGATCAACCTCTGGAACGCGACCTTTAAATCCAATTACAATTTCGATTGCCTGGCCAGGCGTCACCTGATCACGCAGGTTCACCCGTAAAGTAGTGTCCTGCTCGAGGGAATAGTTAAGGGGCGCGCCGTCTATAGCCGCGTGTACACCCAAAATCTCAACACGTGGTTCTTCGGTTTCCGGTGTTTGCGAGTCGGCAAATGCTGAAGGGGCGGGAAGGTCGGACCGGACGTTTGAATAAAGGTGAAAGTAGAGTACCGAGGTTGCGTGGTCGCCGCGATTAATCCAACGCACGCGTTCCGAACCAGTGTACGTACGCTCGTCGAAATCGAGTTTAAGTTGTATTTCGTAACGCTGCCGGAGAGATGCTTTGGCGGTGGATTCTTTGAACAGCGCAGATTGTTGCGCGGTTTGGGCGGGAGTCACTAACACCCCACTTAACATGAGGAGAGCCGCTGAAACGAAGAGTGTTGTTAAAGCGTTTTTCACAACTGCACTGTTTAATGGTGCCGGACGGAACCGCGACGTGGCGTTTCTCTTACTGTGATTGAGCGGATCACATCCCCGCGAGCGATATTATCCACCACGTCCATTCCAGCAACGACGTTTCCAAAAACCGTATAGCCTCCATCGAGGTGCGGTTGCGGTGAGTGTGTCACAAACCATTGCGATCCGCCCGTATCTTTCCCCGAAAGCGCCATCCCTACCGCACCGCGCTTATAAGGAGTCTCATTTATCTCGCAACGAATCTGGTATCCGGGGCCGCCATTCCCATCTCCCCTCGGATCACCGCCCTGAATCACGAAGTTTGGTACAACGCGGTGGAATGTGATGCCTTGAAAGTAACCGCGTTGCGCAAGTTGGATGAAATTATCAACGTTCAGCGGCGCATCCTCGGGAAGCAATTCAATTGTGAACTGCCCTTTAGTTGTGGTAATCACCGCCATGACTTGTTTGCCGATTCTTGAGATTGCACGCTCATAATCTGAAGACCTGTTGCGCGTATTCACTATGCCTATGCGCGACGAGAAATCTCCGGCGCCGTTTGCGTTAAGAAGAGCAACAGCTTTCCGACGAATGAGATAGTCCTGAGAGTCCAGCGCGGTCTTGAGGGCCTCATTCGCGATAGGGCTTTTTTGTTGCGCCAACGCATCGAGAATCGCCAGGGCCGCGTCATTCAATTCTCTGTCTCTTAAAGCTACGGGCATGGCCTCAGCAAGGGCACGCACATTTGCTGGATCAGGCAATTCCCCTAAAAGTTCAGCCGCGGTTGCTCTCACGATGACATCGGAATCGGAGAGATGCTTGCGCAAAACTTCCGCCAGGTCTATTGGTTTGAATGCCGCAAAGGCGCGCAGCACATCCGGAATTGCATATTCGGAGTGAACAGCAACCAGGGTGTTGATAGTAAGCGCGGAATTGCGGTAGTTGAGCATGGCTCGCAAAATATCCTCGGCCTGCGCACTAATCACTTTCTTGTCCTTAGTTGATTCAGGTAAAGCCGCAATTTCCCCGAGACCTTGAGCAAGACTCGATGCCTCTCTCCAATTAAGCAGGACAGCTTTCTGAGCATTCATTCGCGCCGCGGATCCGCTTCCAAGACTATCGATATAGGCTGCGGGCGATATGCGGACCAGGGCAGTTTCGAATTCGGGTGCGGAGCGAGCAAACTTCTCGCGCGCGGCCCTCAACCATTCGAGCGCCTCCTGACTTGGCAATCCCTGCCGGAGTCGACCAAGCGCAGCCGCCAACTCTAAGATTTCGTTTGCTTCGCCTGCTACCCGAGGATCGTTCCGCGTCAGAAACGCACCGCGCTCCAGAAGCGGCCCCGCGGCTCGTGGGTCTTTCAGAGAACCCAAGGCGCGAATAGCGCTCACCCGAACACGAGAGTCGGCATCTTTTACAGCGCGATCGAGCAATTCTTCGAAGGAGGTTTTATCTTCGGTGGCTCCCAGCACCCGTGCGGCATTCGCGCGGACAAGCGGATCGGGATCGGTGCGGACAAGTTTACGCAACTGTTCGTTTCCATCATTCAATCGAAGCCGGGCCAGGGTGTTACCAGCGTCCGCTCTGATTCGCGGGTCTGAATGTGTCAGGAACCGGGAGATAGCAGGTCCCGCATTTGCCGGTTTCGCGCGCAGCACCGCGGTGAGACCAAGCAAAACCACCATAGGATCACCAGCGACTGCGTGTTTGTCAGCGCGACTCAATTCGGCAAGTATTGCGCCACCCAATTCCTGAGCACGCTCTTGTCGTTCCTTCGGTAACGCCGCCGTGATCTTACCCAGCGCTTCCACGATCCTGCCTCGCAATTGAGGGTCCGTGCTGTCCTTAAGCGATGCGAGCAAGGCACTCGCACCTAACGCCACTTCAGCTTCGCCCAGAGCGAAGGCTGCCATAGCTCGTACATTTGAGTCCCTGTCCTGACGAATCAGAATAATCAGATCAGACAGGGCATCCTCATTACCTATGCGGCCAGCAGCGAGTGCGGCACGTGCGCGCACCAGGGAGTTCGGATCGGTAATGAGACTGCGCAAATCGTTGTCCCAACGGCGCTCGTCCTCGGCGCGTATGATGCGCAATAACACGTTTTTAGGTATAGAAACCGCGGAAAATAACGTTGCTGAAGCTTTGTTGCGTCTTTGCGCGAACGCGTCTCCGGCCGAAAACATGTTTACGCAAAGAATGATTGTGCAAACTGAAAAAAGACACGCGCCCGCGCGAAATGAAGTCGTTTTATACATTGTCGGATGGGGTTGGAGCATATGCTGCAAGAACGGTCAGCCGTCTAATTATTCATACGAAGGGGGAACTTCCCTTATGTATCAGCTAGGCGGGTTGATATGTCAAGTTATTCGACTGGCCAGTAGTGGGGTAGTTTGAATTTCAGCCGCATTAACGCGAATAGCGGGAATCTGAAGAAGAGTAAGCGCGAGATCGTCGACTCGCAAAAGCTTTCTAAATTCGTTTTAGCGTTAGCTTCCCGGGCTTTAATTTCTAATACTTCTTTTTTAGATTCGCGTTTATTCGCATTAATTCGCAGGCGAAATCCGTGGGTGGCATGACCCTATGGTGAGAGCTATCGATTAAGCGGACTAGCGCAAGAAGCACACGGCAAAGAAAAGACGCCTCGCCTTTTCAGGCGAAGCGCCAAAATATCGGGAATACAATTGAAACTTTAGATCGCAGCGCTGGACGCGGCCGGAAACTCATTGGGCTTCTCTACCATATCTGCGTTGATAGCCTTCATGCTGTGCGTGTCCAGCGGAAGCTCGTCTCTCCCATTGGCCTTTGTCTTATTCGCGCCTGCAGTCATCTTGATCATCTTGCAGCTGCCTTCGAAAAGTGCGCCGGGCTCGATTACCAGCGAGGCGGTCTGAATGTTTCCGTTCAGTTTCGCAGCGCGACCGAGTTCGAGACGTTGTGTAGCAATAATGTCCCCATTGACTGTGCCGTGAACAATTGCGATAGCCACCTCAATATTGGCATCTACCTTGCCGTTTGCGCCGACA
This sequence comes from Pyrinomonadaceae bacterium, assembly GCA_046262135.1. Taxonomy (GTDB): domain Bacteria; phylum Acidobacteriota; class Blastocatellia; order Pyrinomonadales; family Pyrinomonadaceae; genus PSRF01. The sequence continues at coordinate 956 of JBHENH010000084.1, read as the reverse complement.
ATCAGCGTCCCACTAGTGGAGCAGATGCGGCCCGATAAATGTCCATCCACCCTCATCATCGCTTTAAAGTTGGCTTCGCCAGTTACGACTGTGCCACCGCCCACAAAGCCACTCAAGTTGCCTTCTTTGATTTCACGTGCGAGTGATTCACTTTCTGTCATAGCTCTGCTTGTGGCCGGCGCAGCCTCAGTCGTTGTTTTTGTGTCAGACGACGAGCCTTGATACGAGTTAAAGGTCTTAGGTGTGGAATAGGCTGGCACTTCTTGTTTTTCGGCGGGAATTCCGCTTTCCGACTCTTTTGGGTTCTTTCCCATTCTAAGCATTAGTAACCTCCGTTGTTGGGGGGCCGCGGGATTAAGTCACAGCCAGAGGGGACATTAGGAGTAACAAAACTACGCGCGCGCCTTACGTTATTGGATAATCCAGCTTGACGGTTTGAGTAATCAACCGCCGGCAGCGGTAACATATAATAGACAACAGCCCTTACTATGTCTAGCTTTGTAATGAAAATGTAATTCGGCGGAGAATGTGTAACGGGTTCGCGGCAAAACCCGACTGCGATCGCCTTATCGGAGGTCAAATCTAGAGATTAATTCAGGCGCGTGCGGCGCGGGCTTTTACCAGAGGCTTTTCATCAGGCACGGGTGCTGCGCTGGCGACAAACAAACAATCGCCGTCGAAAACCGCGCCCAGCTTTACAGAGAGTAAAGGTGTGTGGATCTCGCCCGTTACGCGCGCATCACTATCCAGAACCACTCGCTCCACGGCGGTAATGTTTCCGGTGACGGATCCGTTGATAACTGCTGTACCAACCTCTATATCTGCTTCGATGCGGCCGCGCTTTGTCAGCACCAGGGTACCTTCCGGAGATCGAATGTTTCCAATGGAGTAACCATCGAAGTGCAACACACCCTCAAAGGTAACTTCGCAATTGGATCCCGGAAAAGAGCCGATGT
>JBHENH010000083.1:7300-13107 GCA_046262135.1 Pyrinomonadaceae bacterium | reverse complement strand
AGCTAATGAAGAAAGCTATTAGCCTCAGTGTCAACGGTGCCACTTACCAGCACGAGGTAGAGCCGCGCCTGCTGTTGGTCCACTACCTGCGTGACGTGCTTGGGTTGACGGGAACGCATATTGGCTGCGAAACGTCCTTGTGCGGCGCCTGCACCATTGCGCTAGACGGACAGGCTGTCAAATCGTGCACCATGTTTGCCGTGCAGGCGAACGGAGCAGAGATCAAAACGATCGAAGGCTTGGCAACGAACGGTGATTTGCATCCGGTCCAGGAAGGATTTTGGGAACGTCACGGGTTGCAATGCGGTTACTGCACGCCGGGAATGATCATGACAGCTGCTCAATTGATTGAGCGCAATCCTGACCCTTCAAGAGAAGAGATTCGACACGGACTGGAAGGCAATCTGTGTCGCTGCACCGGATATCAACACATCGTCGAGGCTGTTGAATACGCAGCGAAAGCGGCGACCGGTAACAAATAGCGAGTAATAAATGTCGTGATGAGTGAACCCGTTTCCATTTGTCATTTCGTTGTTTGTCATTTTCCATCGTAGCGTCCGTCCGGACCGTATGGTGCTTTTAAATGACAACTGATAAATGGGAATGACGAATGGGAAATGGATTCACTCGTCACCGGAGGTTCTATGGCTACCAAATACGTTGGGCAACGCGTCAAGCGAACGGAAGACCCGCGCCTTATCAAGGGCCTCGCACATTACGTGGACGACATTCGTTTGCCTGACACACTGCATGTCGCCTTTGTACGTTCGGTGTATGCGCACGCCCGGATTAATGGGATCGACACCTCTGAGGCGCTAAAGGCGCCAGGCGTGGTCGCGGTCTACGTTGGCAAAGATGTTGCCAAAATCGGTCCCGTTCCATGCGCGAGTGCGCTGCCGGACTTGAAAGTGCCTGATTACCGCGTGTTGGCCCAGGACAAGGCTTACTTTGTGGGCCATCCTATTGCTGCTGTCGTGGCCACGAACCCTTACGCTGCCCGCGACGCAGTGGATCTGGTAATGGTGGATTATGAAGGACTGCCCGCCGTGGTTGATGTTGAAGATGCGGCGAAGGGCGAAACCATTATTTATGAGAGCTTCGGCGACAACGTAGCTTATAAACTGACAGCGGGTGAGGGCGACATTGAAGCTGCACTGAAGTCGGCCGACCACGTCATCAAGCAACGTCTTGTTCACCAGCGGCTCGCGCCGATCGCGATGGAAGGTCGCGGTGTGCTTGCACGCTATTTTCCGGGTGAACAGGAACTCACCGTTTGGTCGTCCACCCAGATTCCGCATTTGCTCAGAACTCAGCTGGCCATAATGATCGGAATACCGGAAAACAAATTACGCGTCATCACGCCGGAGGTTGGCGGAGGTTTTGGCTCGAAGCTGAACGTGTATGCGGAAGAGGCTCTTCTCGGCTGGATTTCCATGCAGCTGGGAAAACCTGTGAAATGGATCGAAGGCCGGCGCGAAAACATTCAGGCAACTATCCATGGGCGCGGCCAGGTGGGATATCTGGAAATCGGGTGCAAAAAGGACGGAACACTCACCGGCCTTCGCTATAACGTATTCGCCGATCTCGGCGCTTACCACCAGCTCCTGACTCCTGCCATACCAACCTTGACCGGATTAATGCTTTCCGGCGCGTACAAGATTCCCGCTATTCAACTCAACGTGACTGCTTGCTTCACAAACAAGATGGCCACGGACGCCTATCGTGGCGCCGGCCGGCCTGAAGCTACCTATGTCGTTGAGCGGGCGTTGGATCTCGTGGCAGCCGAATTGGGAATGGATGCCGCGGAAGTGAGGCGTAAGAACTTTCCTGCTCCGTCCGAATTTCCCTTCCATACGGCCACCGGACTTGATTATGACAGCGGTGACTATGAAACAGCTTTGAACAAGGCTCAGAACGCCATCGGGTATGCAGGACTTCGGCACGAGCAGAAAAGAGCTCGGGCAGAAGGAAGGCTGCTCGGTATTGGGATTTCGACCTACGTAGAGATCTGCGCTCTTGGTCCATCTCAGGCTATGCCGGCCGGCGGGTGGGAAAGCGCGACCGTAAGAATCGAACCGACCGGAAAGGTGACCGTGCTTACTGGAGCTTCGCCTCACGGTCAGGGTCAGGAAACCTCATTTGCGCAAATTGCGGCGGACGAACTGGGGGTGGATTTGAACGATGTCACGGTGATCCATGGAGACACGGGTATTGTTCAATACGGCATCGGCACATTCGGCAGCCGCGCTACGGCGGTGGGTGGTACAGCGGTATTGATCGCGATCCAAAAACTAAAAGAAAAAGCTAACAAAATCGCCGCCCACATGCTGAAGGCTGATGCGTCCAGCATGGCCTTTGAAGGCGGCCGTTATTCGGTGGCGGCCGCTCAGGCTGCCGTGGCCGGCCATTCCGAGCCGGTGGTGCCTGTAGGTGAAGCGCCGGGTGGAGCACTACCTGAACCTCACACTGAGGGCAAATCAAGTTTGACTATTCAGGACGTGGCGCTCGCTGCCCACCTTGCACGTGAACTTCCTCCGGATACTGAACCGGGGCTTTCGGCCACCTACTTTTTTGAACCGAAGAATTTTACTTTCCCGTTTGGCACTCACATCGTTCTCGTAGAAATCGAACGTGAAACAGGCGATATAAAGTTTCTCCGTTACGTAGCGGTCGATGATTGTGGAAAAGTCATTAATCCAATGCTTGTAGACGGTCAGCTGCACGGTGGCATTGTTCAATCGCTGGGCCAGGCATTGTTCGAAGAAGTTGTCTACGATGATCAAGGACAACTGGTAACGGGAACCTTGATGGACTACGCCGTTCCAAGGGCTGCACAGATTCCCTGGCTTGAACTGGATCGCACCGAAACACCTTCCCCGGTCAATCCCCTCGGTGTAAAGGGCGTCGGTGAGGCCGGTACAATTGGCGCGACTCCGGCAATCGTAGGCGCGATTGTTGATGCCTTGTCGCCTTTTGGTGTGCGCCACCTGGATATGCCCGTCAAACCCGAGGCGGTTTGGAGAATAATTAATCACTAGCTCTGGAACGTGTGTAGCCAACAGCTGCGATATGATTCGGCTGACGATTGAACCCTGGAAGTGCAACAGCTGCCGCGCATATTTCTCGGAGTTACTGCGGAACCGTGAGCAGTAGCGATCGGATGCTACCACCCAACTTGTGTTGTGGGATCCGGTCGCTATGGCTCCCGGTTCTGTATCAAACTTGAATGTCGGGTCCGACGGGGTTCATTGACGTACCACCCTCAGATTCGACTTCCAGGTGTTGCACTTCCACGTTGAATTCGCTAATGCCAAATGAGAAATGATAAGAGGAACATGGCTTAATCATAAGAGATGTCCGTCCTGCTCGAAGGAGATGAGCAATGATTACAACGCAGTTTGATTACCAGGCGCCGACAACCATCGATGAAGCGCTGACACTTCTCACTACAAATCCAGACGATGCCAAAATCCTTGCCGGTGGACACAGCCTGATACCGGCGATGAAGCTGCGGCTCGCGCAACCGGCGCTGCTCGTGGACCTGCGTCGTATCAAAGACCTTTCATATATACGTGAGGATGGCAATCAGATTCTTATTGGCGCCATGACTACGCATTATGAAATTGAGTCTTCATCCTTGCTGAAAGAGATTTGTCCCCTATTGTCAGAGTGCGCTTCGCATATTGGGGATGTGCAGGTGAGAAACAAGGGGACCATCGGAGGCAGCGTTGCCCATTCCGATCCGGCGGGTGATTGGCCCGCAGCCATCATTGCTCTCCGCGGTGAAATGGTCTCTGTTGGCAAAGCTGGGGAGCGAGTAATCACGTCGGACGACTTCTTTGTTGATCTCCTCACAACCGCACTTCATACCGGAGAAATCTTGCGCGAGATTCGAGTGTCAAAGCCGAACGGAAGTTTTGCGCACTCTTATCAGAAACTGCGCCACCCGGCTTCAGGGTTCGCTGTTGTAGGAGTCGGTGTTGCTTTGGGTTTTGGAGGCGGCACTAAGTGTGAATCCGCGAGTATCGGCATCACCGGAGTCGCCTCAAAGGCGTACCGTGCATCGTCAGTTGAGCGAGCACTGATAGGAAAAACGCTCGACGACGACACCGTCGCGGCCGCAGCGTCGCATGCGGCCGAAGGGGTCGAGGTAAATTCAGATTTGTACGCTTCCGAGGACTACCGGCGACATCTGGCCCAGGTTTACACGCGACGCGCGATTCAGGCTGCAGCAACTCGTGCGCAGTAGTGGCAGAACGCAAATGCACCGTCGTTACACTTAAAGGGCAGGTATTCCTGATGCACGCGTATGAATATTCAAGGTACACATCATCTTAATGCACCCATCGATCGAGTCTATCGATCGTTAATTAACGCGGAAGTCTTGCAACGGTGCATTCCAGGTTGTGAACGTCTGGAAAAAAGTGGTGAGAACGAATACTCAGCCACCATTGGCGCAGGCGTGGGCGCTATCAAGGGAGTCTTTACCGGAATAGTTCGGCTTGAAAATATGAGGCCCCCGGAACACTACCGTATCGCGGTGCAAGCGAAGGGGACGCCGGGCTTTGTAAAGGGTTTTGGCGACTTTGATCTTCAGCCAGACGGTGAAGGAACGCTAATCAAATACAGCGGGGATCTTCAGGTCGGCGGGATGATTGCCAGCGTTGGTCAGCGACTAATCCAGGGAACGGCCAAGATGTTGGCGTCCCGGTTTTTCACCAAATTGGAAGAAGAGGTGGGCAGGTCCCAGGCCAGTCAAACTGCGTGAAGGGTTGGCGGTTTAAGGAAACCGGACAAATAGGATTGAGCGACTGGCCTCAGGCGCCAATTTGCAGAACCTGCGAATTAGCGGACGATCCTGGTTTTCACCAGCGTCAATGCTGTCGAACTAAACTTAATATGCGACGGCATGAATACGTCACCGCGCTTCGCGACGCGCTCTTGCGATAAAGCTTTCGATGTCCGAACTTCTCCGCGGCAATGCTTCCGTCATCCACCTTACCCCAGTGGCCGTGATCACCATGTCGTCTTCTATACGCACGCCGACGCCCTTGTATTTTTCAAACGCCGGTCTGACTGCAGCAATAAATTTTTCGGTCTCGGGATTCTTTGGCAAATTATCCAGAGCATCCGGTCCGATGTATATGCCGGGTTCATTTGTAAAGACCATTCCGGGTTCCAGCCTCGTGCCGTAGTCGCCTACGTCGTGGACGTTCATCCCCAACCAATGCGACGTTCCATGCATAAACCATACGCGATACTCGTTTGAATTTCGATCCGTAACTAACCCGAGCTTCAATAAACCATCCTTGATGACCTCAGTAGCCGCACGGTGGACGTCGGAAACCAGAGCACCCGGGCGCGCAACCCTGGCCCCGGCTTCCTGCGCGTCATAAACAATCTGATAGATTTCGGTCTGTGCCTGAGAAAACTTTCCGTTTACAGGGAACGTCCGCGTGACGTCAGCGGAATAGTGATCATATTCTGCGCCGACATCCATAAGCACGAGGTCACCCGGCTTCACTGGCCCCTGAGATTCCTGGTAATGGAGAGTGGTAGCATTTGGTCCACAACCGACGATAGATGGGTAGCCCCAGTGATCGGCGTTTCGAAGTTTAAATGTGTACGCGACCTGGGCTTCAACCTCGTACTCCCACTTGGCGGTTGCTGCCGCGACCCAGGCGCGCTCGAGTGCTTCGGTGGTAATGTCGATCGCATGCTGCATTAACGCGAGTTCCAACGGCGACTTGCGCAGTCGCAAGCTGGCAAAGATCGGCGAAGCGTTTCTTATACTGTAACCCGAAGCG
>JBHENH010000083.1:0-7290 GCA_046262135.1 Pyrinomonadaceae bacterium | reverse complement strand
AATAAGCATATAGAGCTGGCCTTCGTTCTTACCGGCCGCCGTAAACAATCCTTCGAAACCCGAATGACCCGCGGTCGCAACCTGGGCCACGCTCGCAGACATGAGAATATTTTCAGCCTTCGGGCGGTAAGGCTGGCGATTCCGTAGAGCCTGCAGGAAGGGCTCGAACTCGCTTGCCTCCCAGATCTCTTTGATTCCGGAAACTGCACTCGCTTCTTCGGCGCTATACATGTGGCCGGTCCATGTTTCAGCGGCGGAATTTCTGCGAGGCAAGAAAAGCACCTGAGGCAATATATCGTTGCCGGGGAGCAACACGACGGTGGCGCCCTTTTGCTTGAGATTCGTAAGGTAGTAGAGATTGTTCTCCTGTCGGAATAAATAATCGACGTCGTTTGTATAGACGCGGGGCTCCGCGCTGAAGAGGACAAGCATTGAGTTCGGGCCCATCGACTGCACCACGCGATCGCGCCTGCCGGCAAGCTCAGCCAGGCGTGTCTTTTCATCGAATACCGGCGCGGGAGGAGTTATGCGAATCGCCGGACTTGTAGTGCCTTCAACAGCATGTTCTCCCGCGACCGGAGGAGGCGCGCTGCTCAGCAACAGAGCGACGACTACGCAGACGATCAGACTCTTTGCTTTATTTGATTGCATATTCTTCCTCTGACATTAGCCGTTTAAAAAAGCTCGAATCCCGACAAAGCCAGGGTGCCTGGATGGCGATACGATCCTAAGTTTCCATTGCTTATGGGAACAGTCTCCTGCGCTGCAACCGTTCACGCGGACGAAGAACGCGACGAGTGCCGTCAGGTAAAATCAGGACGCGCGTGCCATCGGCGCTTGTGACAATCTGCCTGCCATCTGGCAGGTTTTGTTCCGAAAGCCTGGAAAACGAAAATGCCGCGTTTCCTGCCGCCATTCTTAAACTCTATGAAGTTTCTCTTGTTGTGGAGCGACAGTATATCCAGAATTTCCGTGAAAGCTACAAAATTGTAAATACCAAGGGGGCACCTTTCAACCATGCGGTTCCACAAGGCGCGGTTAACGTTCCGCCGGGATCACTACGTGTTCGGATCCCGCGGTCATGTGCTTCCTATCCTGTTGGGTCCACTCTCAGCAAACGGTTTGGCGGCTGTCGACGCCGATAACCCAGCGGCTGCGACGCCAGCTCAGACGGAACAGTCCGAACCTGACATAGTCGACGACTTTTGAGGCAATGCTGCGTAGATTCGCCGCCTCACCTGTTGAGTGGTATAGGCGATCGGCGTATGCTACCCGCGCGTGAGCGATTCCTTCCCTTTGCGAGACACTGAAGTTATTGATGCAGGCCCAAATCCCCGGCGGCGCTGGCGCCGTTGGGTGATTGCCGCTGTTGTAGTGCTCTTCATCGTTTTGTCTCGCGGCCTTTCAATATACCTATCGGCAGCCTGGTTTAATTCACTCGGGTTTTCAGCGATCTATTGGTACATCTTCAAGCTGAAGGGTGCGCTGTTTCTCGTTTTCGCAATCGTAACAGCATTGCTGCTACGAGCAGGATTCTGGTTGCTTGAAAGAGCGTTTGCGGCGCAGACACTCGAAAAAAGAACGATCATAGTTAACAATCAGCCTATTCAATTTTCTGCCGCTCGCTTTATACGGCCCCTCGGATGGATCCTCGCAGCCCTCTTTGGTCTTTTCTTCGGGTTGGCCATGAAGAGCGACTGGCGGCTCTTCGCAACTTACTCCAACCAGGTCGCCACATCCGGAGTTGATCCGATTTTTCAAAAACCACTTGGGTTCTATCTCTTCACGCTTCCTGTTCATAACTTGATTAGCTCATGGTTAATCACGCTGGCATTCGTCCTCCTTTGCGCCTCGATAGTGTATTCGCTGCTCACAGTGCCGCAGAAAGTCTTGAAAACCGCAGGTACGCGCCCTAACAAAGCGGCTTTTTCCGCGATTTCTTTTGCCTTGACAATCTTTCTGCTGTTGCTGGCCTGGCGTACGTATCTCGCTCGGTTTTCATACCTCTGGAACGATCACCAAACTTTTTCCGGAGTGACGTTTACTGAAGCGAACTATCTGCTGCCGGCGCTTTATCTAGTGTCTATTGCATTGGTGGTTGCTGCAGTACTCGCGTTGGTAAATGCGCTGACAAAACGCGGGTTAAGATTATTGATTCTCGCGTTGGCTCTTCCTTTCGCTATCTACGTCATCGGTGTCTTCCTCGTGCCCGCTTATGTCCAGAGTTTTGTTGTCAAACCAAATGAGTTGGGGCGTGAAACCCCCTACATCGAACAAAACATCGCTGCGACACGGCGGGCATTTGGACTCGAGCAGGTGGAGTTGCGAGATTTTGACGCGGAGAATTCAGTGGCGGGATTTAATCTGAGTGGAAATCGGGAAACACTCGAGAACATACGCCTTTGGGATTGGCATGCACTGCAGGACACGCTCAAACAGATTCAGGCCATCAGGACATATTACGACTTTCCCGATGTCGACGTAGATCGTTATCGGATAGATGGAACCACGCGTCAGATGATGGTGGCCACGCGAGAGATTGATGTCAAAAAACTTCCGGAATCGTCGCGCAATTGGATCAACGAAAAACTGATTTACACACATGGCTACGGCGTCACCATGAATACGGCCAACGGTTTCACGCCTGAGGGCATGCCACGGTTTGTCGTTTCAAACATGCCTATCGAGTCTACCGCGAATGAAATAAGAGTGACCCGGCCCGAAGTCTACTACGGCCAGGAAACAAACACAGACGTCTATGTGAAGACAAGGCAAAAGGAATTCGATTATCCGCAGGGAGAAACTAATACTTACACGAGCTACGAGGGATCTGGAGGCATACAAATTGGCGGTCCAGCACGTCGGTCGCTGCTCGCGTGGGCGCTCGGTGATCTATCAAAACTCCCTTTCTCGGATGATGTGACTTCTGAAAGTCGGGTACTCATACATCGAAACATTCGCGACATTGTCAACGGAATCGCGCCATTTCTGGTTTATGACAATGACCCCTACGTGGTGGTTAGCGATCAGGGCGGGCTCTTTTGGATGATGGATGGATTCACCCAGTCAGACACTTACCCGTATTCGCGTCATCACGAGGTTGATGGCAGGCGTGTCAACTACATCCGCAACAGCGTTAAGGTTGTGATTGATGCGTATAACGGTACGGCGCACTTTTATATTTTTGATAATCAGGACCCCTTGATCGCCACCTATCGTGCAACATTTCCTTCGTTATTTCTCGACGCCAGTCAAATGCCGGCAGATTTGCGGGCCCATATTCGATACCCGGAAACATTAATCAGAGCCCAGGGCGAAGTCTACGGCCTCTATCACACGCAAAATGCCAAGGTGTTTTTCCAGCGCGAAGACGTCTGGAACGTTGCGCAGCAGATTAGTCTCGATAAGCAGAATAGAAAACAGGTAGGACCGATCGATCCGTATTTTGTGCTAATGCAGCTGCCCGGGGAAAGCGCCGCCAACGAGTTTGTTTTGATTCTGCCTTTCACGCCGACCGGTCGTAACAACATGATCGGATGGATGGCAGGTCGCTGCGATGGGGCGAATTATGGAAAGCTTCTAATTTACAATTTTCCGAAGTCGCGCCTGATTGATGGACCTTTGCAGATCGAAGCACGCATCGATCAGAACTCCCAACTCTCCTCCCAATTTACTCTATGGAATCAGCAAGGCTCTCATGTCCTGCGCGGACATTTGCTGGTGATTCCTATCGGCCGATCGCTTCTGTACGTCGAACCTATTTACCTGAAAGCCGAAAGTAGTCCGATGCCCGAGCTTCGCTTGGTGGTTCTCGCAACACAGGACCGTTTGGGCTATGGCCAAACCTTTGATGAGGCCATGACAAATCTTTTTGGCGACCTCGGCCGGACTCCATCCGAGCAAAACCCGGAGCCGGCGCAGCAAAAACCCCCCGACGGCCAGCCGAAAGCCGCAGCGACCCCTGCCACCGAGGAATCGGTTCAACAACTCATCAACCGGGCAGTACAGGAGTTTGATGAATATCAGCGCTTAACGTCCCAAGGCAAACTTGGCGAGGCGGGCCAGAAGCTGGAACAACACAAACGCACGCTCGACGAATTGAAACGAATTGCCGCTAAGCAGCCGTAACGTCGGACAAGGGGACCCATAATTACCTAAAACGAATCCCTTATCTCACCGTCGAGTTCGCCCCCGGGCAACTGCCACCACTCCTACGTTAAACCTCACGTGGCGACGACAGCACGCTCCTTACGTTTTTGCTTAGGATTTTCACGCCCGGGCAGTTAATTGTATAGCTGCGCTGTACACCATGTTTTAGCATTACCGTGAATCTGCCTCGTTGGGTTATATTGGCGCCCTTAATACATCAATTCAGAAAGCGGCTCGGCGGACACTCGACGGGTGCACGTCGACTTTGGAGTAAACGCTTGGGAGCGGCGGCATTCTACGACCTTGAGGGCACGTTGGTCAGCACCAACCTGGTTCATACCCTTGGCTTCTATGCCCGGAATGAACCTGGACTGTTTCGCAGTTTCAAAAAAAGCGCGGCGACACTTCTGAGTCTGCCGGTCTTCGCGATAACTGACCAGTACAGCAGAAAAGTATTCAACGATCTTTACTTCAAGCGCTACAAAGGCGTTTCGCAAGATCGCCTTCGTTTCCTTGCAGAGGATCTATACCTGTCAGTGTTGAAGCCGGCCGTCTTTCCCGGCGCCTATGAGTTGTTGCAAAAGTCTCGGAGCCTTGGCCTGCGTCAGGTTGTAGTTACAGGCGCGCTGGATGTCTCGGTAAAACCATTGATGGAGCATTTGGGAATTGAAGATTACGTGGCGAATCGTCTTGAGTTTGTGAATGGCGTGGCGACCGGCAGGCTTCTGCCACCCGTGATGGCTGCTGCGACAAAGGCGTCCTGGATACGAGTGTTTGCCGAGCGGGAGGGTATCAGTCTCAGCGATTCCTACGCTTACACAGACAGCATGAGTGATCTGCCAATGCTTTCAATCGTGGGCCACCCAGCCGCCATTAATCCTGACATGCGTTTGCGGCAGACAGCCCTGCACCATGATTGGCCCATTCTTAATCTGAAGTGAATGAACGGAAGTCAGTAAATAGTGAATGGTAAATGGTAAATGGTCACAACTCAGGAACAAAGGAGCTTGAGACATGCGTCCACACCAAAACCTTGAAGCTTGGAGTAAGGCCATCGAACTTGTTACAGACGTTTATAGAAGCAGCGAACACTTTCCAAAAGAAGAGCGATATGGCCTAACCGGTCAGATTCGTCGCGCGGCAGTTTCTATTGCCGCCAATATTGCTGAAGGGGCCGGCCGCCGTTCGCGAAAGGAGTTTTCTCATTTTCTTTCTAACTCGCAGGGATCAGCCAGCGAACTTGAAACCGAATTGATCATTGCGAATAGACTCGGTTATCTCGACCAAACCGCATTTGCCAAGCTAAAAGGGGCCCAGCTTGAGAGAATTGGGCGCTTATTAACAGGATTGATGCGTCATCTATCCGCAAGGACTGTCAATTAAGTCGATTCAACCATCAAAATTATCCGCGCGGCCGCTTGCAACGACCATTTACCATTTACTATTCACCATTTACTGACTTTAAACTATGGCCCTTCAACTAAGACGCAAAACACACGAATCAGTTGTCTATATTGATCGCGATAGCGCGCCTCGCATCCTTGCTTCGGGCATGGATTTTATCCTCGAAGATTTGCCTGTGGGCACGCGCGTCATTTATCCCAACCCGCCTATAAAAGGGCTCGTCAACCGTGAAGCGGCCATCCGTTACGCTTTAAATCACCCTCATGATTGCGATCCGCTATTTGCACAACTCGAGCCGGGAATGAAAGTCACCATCGCTGTGGACGACATCAGTATGCCGATTCCCCCGATGAAGACCCCGGACATCCGCCAGACGGGTCTCGAAATTCTCCTTGAGATGCTCCACGGCCACGGCGTGGACGACGTGCACATCATTATCGCCATCTCCCTGCACCGCAGGATGACACCTTCCGAGATGAAGCGAATGGTCGGGCAAAAAATCTGGGACGACTTTTATCCCGATCGTTACTACAACCATGACGCTGAAGACCAAGGCAATCTCGTACTTATTGGAGAAACAAAACACAAAGAGCCGCTGCGACTTAACCGGCGAGCCGCCGAAAGTGATCTGCTCATTTACTTGAATTTCAACTTTGTGCCGATGAACGGTGGCCACAAATCTGTCGGCGTCGGTCTCTGTGACTACGAATCACTGCGAGCGCACCACAACCCCGACGTTATACGCGCGTCCAACAGCTATATGGATCCGGCGGGATCAGAGTTGGGGCGTGTGATTGATCGGGTCGGTGAGATCGCGGATGAGCATTTGAACGTTTTTCACATTGAGACGACCATCAACAACTATATTTTCGGTCCCGAGATGGGATTCCTAACAAAGAACGAGGATGACTTTTCTGCTTTCGACCGGATGAAATACGAAGCGATGCGCTTCGCTATGAACAAGATGCCGCGGCCAGCGAAACGCTCGATGTATAACTCACTTAAGGGCAGCTACGAAATGATTGCGTGTCACGCGGGGCGCACAAATCCTGTACACGAACGCATTATCGCCAAGAGCATGGAGCAGTATGTTGTGCCGATTGATGGGCAGTGTGACATTCTGATTTGTCCTGTCCCGGACATGTCTCCTTACAGTATTAACTCGATTTTGAACCCGCTGCTCGTGCAAGTGATGGCCCTCGGCTACCACTTCAATATGTATCGCGGCAAACCCCTGCTCAAAAAGGGTGGCACGCTTATTCTGCACCATCCCTGCACCGACGAGTTTGATCACAACTTCCATCCAAGCTATCTCGAATTTTTTAACCGGCTGTTGCCTGAGACGCGCGACGCTAACGTACTGCGGGAAAAGTATGAACAGGAATTTGCAAACAATCCCAGCTACGTCGAAATGTACCGTCGGGGTCATGCATATCACGGCTCGCACCCGTTTTTCATGTGGTACTGGGGTGAGAACGGCCGGCAACACGCGGGTCACGTCATTGCCGCAGGAGCCGAGAATGCACACGTTCCCGCAATGATGGGATGGGAACGGGCCGATAACCTCACGGAGGCTATCTCAATGGCGCGTAGTTACATGGGAAGTTCGGCCCAGCTCACGATGTTGCATCAACCAATCATCGCGATTGCCGATATGGGCTAGGAGGGCCCTGATGTCGGAACGCCGTCGCTCATGATGGATCTACTGGAATGACACAGAAGGCACTGGCAAAACGG
>JBHENH010000082.1:0-13277 GCA_046262135.1 Pyrinomonadaceae bacterium | reverse complement strand
GAGGGTGCGATGGTGGCCGATATCGTCGCCATAATAGGATCGTTAGATATTGTTTTAGGTGAAATTGATCGCTAGTCCGTAGTTAGTAGTCCGTTGTCCGTGGTTGGAAGGGCGCAATAGCTACTGACCACGGACAACTGACTACTGACTGGTCAATAATGAGTACGCAACTAATCCAAATCGAGCCCCGCTCACAGCCTGTAGATATTGGCGAGGAGGTGGCGACGTTTTCTCCAGAGGTTGAAGCGGAGATCGCCCGACACCTGGCAAAGTATCCGGTCAAGCGATCGTCGATTTTACCTCTGATGTTTATTGTGCAAAGAGAGCGCGGATACCTCGATCCAGCGGGAGTGGCATATCTGGCGAAGCGTTTGAGTTTGCGTATAACTGATATATGGGAAGTTGCTACGTTCTATTCGATGCTTCATACGAAGGCAATAGGTAAGTATCACATTCAAATTTGCCGCACGCTCTCGTGCAAGATCCTGGGCGCAGGAAAGATCACGGAGCATTGTTCGCGGAAACTCGGAATCAAACCGGGCGAGACGACGGCGGACGGCCGTTTTACGATCTCGGAAGTTGAATGTCTCGGTTCTTGCGGCACAGCCCCAATGTTTCAAATCAACTTTGATTATCACGAAAATCTGACACCGGAAAGGGTCGATCAGATTCTGGATTCATTAACATGACTGATTTGAACTTTGTTCTTTGATCTTCGTACTTTGAGCTCCGCCCGATTTGGCTGAACGATGCCACGACACAGCCAAGTACAAAGCTCAAAGCACAAAGTTCAAAGCACAAAGTTCAAAGTACCCAAAACCATTTACGATTTACCATTTACTATTTACCCGCAATGTTTATTGGCGCCATAGGATGTGAACCACTTCAGCTAGCGCGAGTTCACCTCGAAAACTCGCAATCGCTGGACGTGTATCGTCAGCACGGAGGCTATGAAGCACTCAAGAAGGTTCTGAATTCAATGTCTCCGGACGATGTGATCAATGAGGTAAAGAAGTCTGCACTTCGTGGACGGGGTGGCGCCGGCTTCCCTACCGGAATGAAGTGGAGCTTCGTCCCTAAAGACTCGCCCAAGCCAAAATACGTCGTCTGTAACGCTGACGAGTCTGAGCCCGGTACATTTAAAGATCGCTATCTGATGGAGCGCGATCCTCATCTGCTCATCGAGGGGATGCTGATTGCATCATACGCCCTGGGCGCGAAAACCAATTACATCTACACGCGAGGCGAATACCGCTACCTGATCGACATTATGGACCGTGCGCTCGAAGAAGCTCGCGCTGCGGGTCTGCTGGGGCAAAGCATTTTCAAGTCAAACTTTTCCTCTGAGATTTACACCCACACCGGAGCCGGCGCTTATATTTGTGGAGAGGAAACAGCCCTGCTGAACTCGCTTGAAGGTTTGCGCGGCCATCCACGGATGAAGCCTCCCTTCCCTGCTGTGTCTGGTTTATACGCTTCTCCAACTGTTGTGAACAACGTGGAAACGCTGACCGCTGTCCCGGACATTATCAAAATGGGAGGTGAGGCCTACCAGAAACTGGGCACGGAAAAAAGCGGCGGAACAAAGCTGTGGTCAGTTTCGGGTCACGTAAATCGTCCTGGAGTTTACGAGCTTCCCATGGGCTATGACGACATGGAGAAGTTCATCATGGAAGACTGCGGCGGAATGCTGAACGGTAAACAGCTTAAGGCGGTGATTCCCGGAGGCTCGTCGGTTTACATCATGCGTGCAGACCAGATCATCGGCAAAGACGTGCGCATGGACTATGAAGGACTTGTGGCCGGCGGATCGAGTGTTGGGTCCGGTGGGTTCATTGTGATGGATGAAACTGTCGACATCTTTGAGTCTACCAAGAACCTGACGGAGTTTTACAAACACGAGTCGTGCGGGTGGTGCACGCCATGTCGCGAAGGTACGGACTGGCTCGTGAAGGTTTTCAAGCGTATAGCGAACGGCGACGGCCGTCCTGAAGACGCACAACTGATGCTCGACCTTTGCGACAACATTGAAGGTAAATCTTTTTGCCCGCTCGGCGATGCGGCCGCATGGCCCATCCAGTCGGCAATAAAGAGGTTTCCAGAGGACTTCAGGAAACACATCAGTGGAGCTGAATTAACCGGACTAGCATGATGCAAGTGAATGATCGACATCACGGATTATTGTTCCCGGTATTCGTTGTCGCCTTAGTCCTGCATTTCAATGCGTTGCCGGCTGTCGCGCAATTCATCGAAAACTTCGGTCATGCTGGACATATGCGAACGCTGAAAGGGCAGATTCGCGACGGACTTGATAATCCAATACCCTCCGCACGTTTGCATATCAAGCGGCTGTCCGACGACAAGCTCTACTCGACAGACGGCGACGAAAAAGGGATCTTCCAGAAAGATGACCTACCATCCGGCAAATATGAAGTACTAGTCTGGGCTTCCGGATTCAACATCGGAAAGTACACTCTGGATGTCGACTCGAATGGTAAAAACGCTTCTGAGAAGTACAGCATCATACGACTCTCGCCCGGATGTGCTTCTGGCAATTCTGGTTTGGTTTTAGTTAAGAGTCTCGACCAGCCGTCGTTTCGCCCATGAGTCGACCGATCTTATTTAAGGCGATCGCTTTTATTTATTATGGATGCAACTGAAGTAATCAAGGTCACGATCAACGCGAAAGAGTTTGAAGTGCCCAAGGGCGCTCGGCTAATTGACGTCTGCCGCGACAAGGCTTTCGACATTCCATCTTTCTGCTACTACGCCGACCTGGCGCTACAGGCATCGTGCCGCATGTGTCTTGTGCGTATCGAAAAGATGCCGAAGCTGCAGACTTCCTGCACGATCATCTGCACAGACGGGATGGTTGTAACCACTCAAAGCGAGGAAATTGAAAAGGCCCAACGGTCGATGCTCGAGTTTCTGCTGGCAAACCACCCTCTCGACTGTCCCGTATGTGATCGGGGCGGCGAATGTGAGCTGCAGGAGATGACCTTTGATTGGGGTGGGCTTGAGGAGCGTTTTACCGAGAAGAAAAACTATTACCCCGAGAAATATCTCTCGCCGATCGTCGCGAATGATCCGCAACGCTGCATCCTTTGCAAACGTTGCACGCGCGTGTGCGATGAGTGGATGGGCGAGGACGCTATCGAAGCCGGAGGTCGCGGTTCGAACACGGTAATCGGAACGTATGGAGGGTGGCTTGACTGTTCACAATGCGGCAACTGCATAGAGGTCTGTCCCACAGGAACTTTACTCGACGCCACTTACCGCCACCAGGCGCGACCGTGGGAGTTGGCCCAAACAATTTCGACCTGCACCTATTGTTCAGACGGCTGTCAGATGTCGTTGGGCTCGCGCGGCGGCGAACTTATGCGCATCGTTGCCCGCGATCGTTACGTGAATGGACTTAACGGCGAGTTTCTCTGTATCAAGGGAAGATTTGGTCATCCATTTGTGAACCACGAAGCGCGCATTCGCACGCCGATGATTCGTTATAAAAAGGGTGGCAAGCTCATTCCCGCAACCTGGGATGAAGCCATTCGTCACGTCGCGCAGAAACTTGATTCCGTGGTCAATGCGAATGGCCCCGGAGCTCTCGGTGTCGTCGGCAGCCCCCGCATTACAAATGAAGCCAACTACCTGCTTTTTAAGTTCGCAACTGAGTTGGTAGGGACACCCAACTATTCCACCACCGATCTGTTTAGCCTGAAACCTTTCTTCGACAACCTCGGTGGATCTCTGGCCACGCATCGCGATATCCGTTATGCAAAAACTATCCTTCTTATGGGGGGCGAACCGGAAGAGCTGCAACCTCTGACCGGTAAACAAATACGGCAGGCGGTTCGAAACGGCGGCGCCAATTTGATCGTTGTAAATTCTGTTCCGATTAGATTGATTGAACAGTCGTCGCAATTTGTACACATTCGCCCAGGTACAGAATCCGCGGTTGTACTGGCCCTTGCAGGCAGCTCTTACGACACGTTAGTCGCCCAAAAGTCAGGCGTTGAAGCAACCCAAATTCAGACCTTGAGACACACCTTAACGAACACCCAGGGAGATCTGGTGATTATGTTCGGAGCTGAGTTGAGTCCGGAGGCGCAGGCTGTCGTCGCACAATTGCCATACGCGTTTCGCGGCGACGGGCGGCGTGTTTTGTTGCATCCTCTGCCGTTCTTCAATAACAGCGTCGGCGCCCACGATATGGGATTGATGAACGGCGCGTTAAACGTAACGCAGATGCTCGACGAAGCAGGAAACTCGATTCGCGCCCTGTATGTAGCCGGGAGCTTCCTTACCCAGCACTTGAGGGGACGCGAAGAAGCTCTCGGGAAGCTGGACTTCCTCGTCGTTCAGGAACTCTTTGAATCTGACACCACCGCGTTCGCGGATGTGGTCTTGCCCGCCGCTTCCTTCGCTGAAGTAGACGGAACATTCACGAACAATGACGGTTTTGTTCAGCGCGTTCGACAGTCGATTCCGCCGGTCAATCAGTCAAAGCCCGACTGGATGATTACGGCACAACTGGCTGCGGAACTGGGCCAGGACTTCGGCTTTCAGATGTCCGCCAGCGCCGTATTTCGAGAAATTGCAGATCGAATCCCCGCTTATGCCGGGCTGCGCTATCCCGTGCTTAAGGACGAATCAAATCCCTTGCAAGCGAAATATAAGATCGCGGAACAAGGCGATCTGGCCGCTGAACTCATTTCTATTCGTCAAAATGTACAGAAGTTGCCGGATGACGGAGAAAAGCTGGCTGTAACGCCAAAGGTCGGACATGAGCTCTTTAAAATCGGGGCCCTGACAGATAAGGTGCCCCAGTTTCATCTGCTGGCAGGCGGTAACCCGCGACCGGAAACGCTCAGAGTTTCACCGCTGTATCAGATTACAGTTGATGCCGCCCTGCGGCAGGAAGTTGGTACTGCAGCAGAGTAGGAGCAGTAATCGTAAATAGTGGCAGGGCCGACCGTACTTCGATTCACTATTTACCATTAACCATTTACCACTTAATGGACTGGAACAATCCATACATTCACTCGGCAATGCTGATCGTCGCAATCACCATAGCCTTCCTGACAATCATGCTGCTCGTAGCATTTACTGTGCTAGCCGAGCGGCGCGTGCTCGCCTTTATACAGGGCCGCGTAGGGCCAAATCGCGTGGGTTACTTTGGCATTCTGCAGCCCTTTGCCGATTTCATTAAAACGATGATGAAAGAGGATTTGGTTCCAGACCAGTCAACCAGATTCGTTTTCCTGTTGGCGCCGATGATTGCCGTAGTGACCGCGATCATGGTCATCATCGTGTATCCGTTTGGTCCCACCGTCACGCTTCCCTTTCTCGGAACTTTTCAACTGGTGATCGCTCGTTTCGACGTCGCCCTGCTCTACGTGTTGGGCATCACATCAGTCGGGGTTTATGGAATCGCGCTAGCTGGTTGGTCCTCAAACAATAAATACAGTCTGATGGGCGGTCTGCGCTCATCGGCACAAATGATCTCTTATGAGCTCGGCCTCGGCCTGTCGCTCATCGGTGTCATTCTGATTTGCGGCACTCTCGATATTTACAACATCGTGGAACAACAGTCGGGCTGGTATGGAATGCAGTGGAACATTATTTACCAGCCGCTCGGGTTTATCCTTTATTTGATTGCCGCCATCGCGGAAACCAATCGCGTGCCGTTTGACCTGCCTGAAGCCGAAACTGAATTGGTTGCGGGGTTTCACACGGAATATAGCTCGATCAAGTTTCTGCTCTTCTTCAACGCTGAATACATCAACATGATTACGGTATCGATGCTGGCGACCACGCTATTTCTCGGTGGATGGAATGGTCCAGGCGTCGCGCAATTTCCTTTGCTGGGAGTGGTTTATTTTTTCGCCAAAATTCTGTTCTTTCTGTTTTTGTACATTTGGTTGCGCGGTACCTTGCCGCGCTTTCGATTTGATCAATTGATGAACTTTGGTTGGAAGTTCCTGCTGCCGGCAGCAATTGTGAACATAATCTTGACAGCCACAGTCGTTTTCATGACAACCGGCTGAACTGAAAGAAACATTCGGTTAGAACCTCGATGTCCTAACTATTTACTATTTTGCATTCACGCTTTACCCGTTTCAGTGGCTACGATTCTCTTTATCACCTTCGCCGGGCTAGCGATTGGTTGTGCAGTCGCTATGGTGTCGCAGACTAATCCGCTTTACAGCGCCATTTCGCTTATCGGTGTGTTCATTGCGCTGGCGTCACTGTATCTGACCCTGGCAGCGCCGTTCATCGCGGCGGTACAGGTGATTGTTTATGCGGGCGCGATCATGGTGCTGGTCATATTCGTCATCATGCTGCTCAACGTCGAGCACAGAGATCCGCGTCGCAAGCGTCTTCGATTTCTGGTTCCAGCAGCTATTGGCATGGCCGCGATATTAATCGCTGAAACGGCATTCATTCTTTATTCAGTCCAGTCGCCGGCGAACCGGTTTCAGGGTGGCGTCTCCGACGTGGGTCTAACCCACTCCATTGGTGTCCAACTATTTACGGGTTACCTGCTGCCTTTTGAGATCACGTCGGTCTTACTGTTGATGGCCATAGTCGGCGCGATGTCGCTCGCACGCCGCACCACCATCCTGTCTGCCACGGCGCGTGTCGTCCCGGGGTCGCAGGTGTTGGCAATGGACATTGTAAATCCGCGGGCCATCGGCGACCTGAGGCCAGTCGAGACGCAGACGACGTCTGAAGCCGCGAATGTCCTGGGCGTGGAATTTCAAACTGATCCGGAAAAGCGCGAATAGGGCGGCAATAGGAAAGTTATGGAACCACAACTGTCATGGTATCTGGCTCTCTCCGCCATTCTCTTCACAATTGGAGCGGTGGGCGTCATCGTAAAGCGCAACGTAATCGCGATGTTCATGTGCATTGAGTTAATGCTCAACGCAGTGAATCTAACCTTCGTGGCCTTTTCCAGCTATTTTCAGGATGTTAACGGACAGCTGTTTGTATTTATCGTCATGACCGTGGCCGCTGCCGAAGCTGCTGTAGGCTTAGGAATCATCATTACGATCTTTCGTAATCGCGAGTCTCTCGATGTGGACGATGCGAGTATCTTAAAACTTTAGCGGACGGGTTTTGGGTCGTTGGTCTTAGGCCTTTGAAGGTTTTTGACAACGTGAGTTAGAGATCAAAGACCGAAGACCAAAAACCAAAGACCGACGACAACAGGTTTTGTGGAAAACAATCTTTTAAGTCTGATCATTTTTGCTCCGCTTGCAGGCGCAGCGATCAACTGGTTTGTCGGCCGTCGCCTGCGCAATGAGAAATTTATCGGTCTCATTGCGTGCGGTTCGGTGGCAGCCTCCACTCTCATCGCGTTTTATCTTGCCTTCAAAGCGGGCGGAGCGCTTCGTTCAACAGAGCCGGTCTTCGATCACCTCTGGACGTGGATTCGGGTTGGTAACTTTCGCGCAGACTTCGGCCTGGCAATGGATCGATTGAGCGGAACGTACGCTCTATTCGTTACCTTCGTGGGCTTCCTGATTCATGTATTCGCCGTCGGGTATATGCGCGAAGACAGCGGGTTCTACCGCTTCTTTGCGTTTTTAAACCTCTTCATGTTTGCCATGCTCACGCTCGTGCTCGCCGACAACTTTCTGCTCATGTTTGTCGGCTGGGAGGGTGTGGGGCTGTGTTCCTATCTGCTGATTGGTTACTACATCGACAGGAAAGAAGCAGGAGATGCTGCCAAAAAGGCGTTCATTACGAATCGCGTTGGCGACTGGGGATTTGTGCTGGGCATAATGCTCCTATTTTTTATTACCTCTGCCGCCGGCAACGCGTCCATCAGCTTTTTCAGTCAGCCGGCGACAGGCGTGACCAGCGCTTTTAATGTGATAAGCGCGTTACCCTCTGAAGCTTTTGGGTGGCAGACAATTTTCGCCGGCGAACTTACGTCGGTTGCGGTGCTGCTTTTCATTGGCGCCGCCGGCAAAAGCGCTCAGATTCCACTCTACGTTTGGCTGCCTGACGCCATGGCAGGACCCACTCCCGTCTCGGCACTGATTCATGCAGCAACGATGGTGACCGCCGGCGTCTACATGATCGTCCGCTGCTCGGAGATTTACGTACATGCTCCGACTGCGATGTTTATTGTGGCTATTATAGGCGCTGCAACCGCATTGTTCGCCGCCACTGTAGGGTTAGCCCAGAACGACATCAAGAAGGTTCTTGCTTACTCCACAATCTCGCAACTGGGTTATATGTTCCTCGCCTGCGGTATAGGCGCGTTTACCGCAGCAATTTTTCACGTGATTACGCACGCGTTCTTCAAAGCACTGCTCTTCCTGGGCTCGGGTTCCGTAATTCATGGCATGCACCACGAGCAGGACATGCGCCGTATGGGCGGCTTAAAGAAATACATGCCTGTCACATTCGCAACTATGCTTACCGGTTGGCTTGCGATTTCCGGCATACCCGTCTTCGCCGGCTTCTTTTCCAAGGATGAAATCCTGTGGAGAGTGTGGAGTGCGGGGACTTTGCCAGGCGCGGCCTGGAGCAAAGTTCTTTGGATTGTTGGCGCACTGACCGCGCTGCTCACTGCCGTGTACATGACGCGAATGATGGTCATGACCTTCTGGGGCTCCGAACGTTTCCGCGAACGCCACGTTGATCACGCCGGTGCTATGAATCCTGAGTCCAGCGAGGTGCATGATGACACCCACTATTCAGATCACGCAGTGCACGAACCGCATGAGTCCCCCTGGCTCATGACTGCGCCGTTAATAGTACTGGCCATCCTTTCAACTATCGGCGGTTTCATCGGCGTACCTTATGCCATCAGTTCTCTGGTTGGGGGTCATCCTGCGAACTACCTTGAGCACACACTCGATCCGGTAATTGCAACGGTCTCGTCCGCGCACCTTGAAAACAGCCACGACGGAGAACCTATTTGGCTGTCGCCGCCGCCGCAACGCGTAGACGGGCCACCCGCGTTCGCACCTTTAGACCAGCTGCATGAAGGGACCCAGGTTGCGCATTCGCCTGAAGAAATCCGAAGCGAACGACTATTGGCTCTGGTCTCAGTGTTGATAGCCGCGTTGGGGATGGTCATTGGTTGGGTGATATTTCATAAGCGCCCATTACTTCAAATGCCACGCATTCTTGAGAACAAATACTACGTTGACGAAATATACGACGCGACCATCATCAACCCTATCAAGGTCGGGTCGCGCGAAGGCTTGTGGAAATTGTTCGATGTCGGCGTCATTGACGGTTTCCTGCATGCGCTGGGTGACGTGGTAACTGAGACCGGGACCGTGGTGCGCCATCTTCAGGCCGGCTTCGTGCGCGGATACGCGGCGATCATTTTGCTGGGCGCTCTGGCTGTAATTGGCTTCTTTGTTTACTTCGGTGTTAGTGCTTTGCGGCTTCTTCAATAGTTATATGCAACAGCATCTCTTAACCATAATCATTCTGGTGCCTGTAATCGGCGCGCTGGCGACTGTAGGTTACAGCCTTCTCAAAGTGAAGAAAGAGTCCAATTATAAGTGGATCGCATTAGTCTTCAGCGTCATCGACTTTGGATTATCACTATTTTTGATTAAGGGTGTCGGCTCTAAAGAGTTTCAGTTTGTCGAGGACGTACTTTGGATCGGCTCAATCGGCGCACATTACCATCTGGGAGTGGATGGCATCAGCCTCTGGCTAGTGCTTTTGACGACGCTCTTGATGCCTATTGCCATAGTTTCCAGTTGGACTGCGGTTCAAAAACGCCAACTGTCCTACTACGTTTTTCTGCTGTTGCTGGCAGGCGCGATGATCGGGGTCTTCGTGTCGCTCGATCTGCTTTTGTTCTATCTGTTTTTTGAAGCATCGCTGGTTCCGATGTTCTTTTTGATTGGCATCTGGGGCGGCGAACGAAGAATCTACGCCGCTGTTAAGTTTTTCATTTATACCGCTGTGGGCAGCCTGCTCATGCTGGTCGGACTCATCGCTCTTTACTATTTGTACGGTAGTTTTGACTACTTAGTAATTCTGGATGCGATGCGAACCGGCGGGACGAGTCTGCCTTCGCGCACGGAATTCTGGTTGTTTCTTGCTTTTGCATTCGCATTCTCCATCAAGATACCGCTCTTCCCGCTTCACACATGGCTACCAGATGCACATACTGAGGCACCGACGGCGGGTTCAGTGATTCTCGCTGGGGTGCTTTTGAAAATGGGGACTTACGGTTTGCTGCGCTTTAATCTCGCGCTTTTCCCAGAGATGTCGCGGAAGTTTGCTCCAGTGATGATCACGCTGGCAATCATCGGGATCATCTATGGGGCCCTGGTGGCAATGGTTCAACCGGACGTCAAGCGCCTGGTCGCTTATTCTTCGGTCAGCCATATGGGCTTCGTCGTCCTGGGACTCTTCTCTTTTACAGAATTCGGCATGCAGGGTGCGCTGTACCAGATGCTCAATCACGGCGTTTCGACGGGCGCACTATTCCTCTTCGTTGGGTTTATCTACGAGCGACGGCACACCAGGAAGATTAGCGACTTCGGCGGGCTGGCAACGCCGATGCCCTGGTTTTCGACCTTCTTTGTGATCGCATCGCTTTCTTCGATCGGCCTGCCCTTTCTTAATGGCTTCGTCGGCGAGTTTCTAATAATGATCGGAAGCTGGACATCAAACGCAATTCAACACGCATGGATTGCCACCATGCTGGCCTCCACCGGCGTGATTTGGGCCGCTGTATACATGTTGTGGATGTTGCAACGTGTCGTGTTCGGGAAAGTCACGAATCCGGCTAACGCGAATCTGCCCGATCTCAATTCGCGAGAAATCGGGTTGTTGATTCCCCTGCTTGCTTTAATGCTCTTCATGGGAGTTTATCCGGCGGTCTTCCTGGATCGGTCCCGAGCCAGCGTAGAGGAAGTTAGGAATCGCGTTGCCGGGCCACCCCGAGGCGGTTCATTTGCTTTGGTAGCACCGGCGGGCAGCGAGAATACTGAAGAGTTGAAAAGATAATGAACTGGATCGTTTTCTCGTTGCGACTCCAGGCAGTATCTGCGGCCGAGGATGTCGGCGCGGAACCGTTTACCACAGATGCGCAGAGGCTGGAGAACACGCGAACGAATTAGTTGAACCTAACAATGAATTGTTTAGCCTTTCAATTGACAGCGCCTGACGTCAACCTGGCGC
Source organism: Pyrinomonadaceae bacterium (assembly GCA_046262135.1). Lineage (GTDB taxonomy): Bacteria > Acidobacteriota > Blastocatellia > Pyrinomonadales > Pyrinomonadaceae > PSRF01. The sequence continues at coordinate 2,102 of JBHENH010000082.1, read as the reverse complement.
TGATTCTGCCCGAGTTAATCGTCTGCCTCGTAGGTGTGGTGGTAATGCTCGTCGACGCCTTCGGCAAGCCTTCGCAACGTTGGGTCACGGGTGGCATTTCGCTGGCAGGTCTGGCCGCTGCGGCCATTAGTTCCGCCTGGTTGTGGCTCGCCTGGACTGGGCCAAGCGAAGCTTTTAACGGAATGATCGTTCTTGATCAACTGCGGCTTGGTTTCACGGTGGTATTTCTGATCGTTTCGGGACTTACCATTCTCGTTTCGATGGTTTGGGTAAAGAACGAACGGCTGCCCGCCGGAGAGTTTCATTCTCTATTGATGTTTGCCACCTCCGGCATGATGTTCATGGCTTCCGGCGGGGATCTGGTGATCGTATTTCTCGGACTGGAGATTCTTTCTATCGCGACTTACGTTATGTGTGGATTTCGCCGCACCGACGTCCGTTCAAATGAGTCGTCAATGAAGTATTTCATACTTGGCTCCTTCTCCTCCGCGTTCTTGCTGTACGGCATTGCATTGACTTATGGCGGAACATCGACTGTGGCGGGATTGGCGGGCACAACGAATATTGCCGAGATCGCAAGACGATTACCCGACGCACAGTATCCGCTTCTGGTTTTTGCCGGCGCTGCAATGATGCTCGTCGGATTCGGTTTCAAGATTGCCACTGCACCCTTTCATGTATGGACACCCGACGTCTATGAAGGAGCACCTACTCCCGTTACCGCATTTATGGCGGCGGGTCCAAAGGCAGCGGGCTTTGCTTCGTTCCTACGAGTTTTCCTCTTTGCCTTTCCCTTCGTTGTAGTTGCAGGTACCACGTCGATGGCCGGCCAGATTCATGCCGCGTGGGTAGGCACTTTAGAGGTGATTGCGATCCTGACGATGACCGTCGGTAATGTCGTCGCCATCGCGCAGAACAACGTCAAACGAATGCTGGCGTATTCCTCAATAGCTCACGCGGGTTATGCGTTGGTCGGATTCATTGCGGCGGCCGCAGCACCCGATGTAGAGGCACGCAACGCCGCGATCTCAGCTGTTATCTTTTACCTTTTGATTTACGCGGTGATGAACCTGGGAGCCTTTGCTGTAGTTCAGCTGATCGCGCGAAATGGTGACCGGCGCACTGAAGTGGAGGACTACAACGGTATCGGCTTTCAGTCGCCCTGGCTGGCATTCTGCTTGTCGTTATTTTTACTAAGCTTGCTGGGGATGCCGCTAACCGGTGGCTTCATCGGAAAGGTCATGGTCTTTCGGGCCGCGCTCGATCAGAGATACTACGTGCTGGTGATAATCGGGGTGTTAAATACAGCCATCTCCGCTTATTACTACCTGCGGCTGATCATCGTAATGTTTTTTCGGGAGCGCACAACTGTTTGGAGTGCGCCGCCGATACCAGCCAGTATTGGGATAGCACTGGTCATAACCATTCTCGGCGTCTTCTACCTGGGTCTGTTCCCCGGCCGCGTGATTAATGCGCTGGAAACTAAACCGCTCGTCTCGATAACGATGAGGTAATTGCGTCACTCGTGCTCCGCGAAGCGTTCAATCCAGACATCAATTAAGCTGGAATTACTCTCAGGTTGGGAAGGCGAGGCTTGCCGCGCCTGGTTCATTGGCATTTAGGTTTGAAACTTAAGGCGACCACCTCACTGGTATCAACATACCTTCCTATTCATGACTGCTGAAGAATACGCCGCGCGAGTCAAGGCCGAACTAAAGGACACCTGGCTCCCTCGAATTTATCGCGAGCGTATACGAAAACTGCGCACGCGTTCCTACCGCTTTGAAAAGTTATCAAACAAAACGCGGGTTCAGATCCAGCACACGTTGCTGGGAGTGGAATTGAAGACTGGCCGTCGCCGCCAGCTATGTCCTGATCTGGCTACTGCTCGATACCTGGCGGTCCTGGCAAAAGCCGGCTGCACGGAAGTAGCCATCCCCTACGACATTACAAAGGTCTCTCAACTCGCTGATGAACTGGAATCTTCCTGGCATCGAATGTTGCTGCTGGCGGACCATCACGCCTCCGGAAAGTCAGACGCGTTCAAGGCGCGCATTCGCAGGCTGTTGCTCGCCCAGATAAGAGCCGAGGTTGCCGACGCT
>JBHENH010000081.1:13086-13369 GCA_046262135.1 Pyrinomonadaceae bacterium | reverse complement strand
TTTCTGAACAGTGTGGCCCAGAGCTCTATGCTGCTTAGCAGCCTTACTGTAAGCGGAATGATCAGCGAGTAACTCCGGAGACGAAAGTTCCCGCGAAAGTTCTTCGTAACGGGTTTCTATTTGTTTGAGTCTCTCTAACATATTTGGTAGTTAGCCTCGCGCTTTGCGTTCGATAGCCTTGAGAAAATTCTCCCCCTTCACGAAAGCGGCGCCAGAGCCGGCTCACCCGTTTGCGGCTCCAGTTTCAATGACTCCTTTAATGCTTCGATAGCAACTTCCAACT
>JBHENH010000081.1:0-13073 GCA_046262135.1 Pyrinomonadaceae bacterium | reverse complement strand
TCGTAAGACAGACCCGCTACAAGTGGAAACAGCGCCAGGCGCACCAGGAAATTATAGAGCAGGGAATCAAACTTGATGACGGAGAACAATACGATAGAGACGAGCATCACCACCATCAGGAAGCTGGTGCCGCAACGCGGATGCTGTCGCGGTTGAGGCCGCGCATTGTCCACGGTCAAGGCCAAACCAGCTTCCCATGTGAAGACCGTCTTGTGCTCTGCGCCGTGATACTGAAAGACGCGTCTGATGTCTTTCAACAGCGAAAAGGTAAAAATCATGATCAGGAAAAACGTCATGCGAATGAGTCCATCGATCAGGTTGAAAGAAATCGAGGGACGAACGGGATGGAGATAACTGCGCACCGACCGCCAGGTTTTGAGATACCATGCTTCGCTTGCAACCACTTCGTTGGCACTGTCCCCTGCGGTAACCGTTGCGCTTCCGGAGTTCTGTGCGGCGGTGGCGGAGATAGCCACTGTGCTCGGCGATGTCGCCCAGCCCGCGGCAACGAAAAGAGCATTAGTCAGTAACAGTGGCGCGGCAACAAAGAGCAGGATGTTAAAGATGATAGCAAAGATGATCGAGCCCGCAGCGGCGCCGGTGCCACCCTTTTTCAGTTCATCCTTTGCGCGTCTCTGAGTGGGAATAGGAAACAGCCCGGGCACAGCGCCGGTTACGCCGGCAAAGTCGCCTTCACCCTCGATTACAGCCGGGGTGAGCGCAACCTGCACCTCTTTTGCCTCAGCTTCTTCGGCGTCCGCGAAAGCCTCGTTGGCCGAATAGTTCAGCGCCTTAATACCGAGGCCCATGGACTGCACCAACACCGCTCCGCCACGCAGCACGGGCAGCTTCAGAAGGGGATATTTGTCACTCCACTTTGGAAGCCGCGCCGCTATGTTGACGATCGTGCCGTCTGCTTTGCGCACGGCAACCGCATACGCGTTTGGCGTGCGCATCATCACCCCTTCGATAACAGCCTGGCCACCGACAATTAAATCTCTTTCGTTTGTGCTCATTGGAATTCCTCAGAACTGGTCAGAACTGGTTTAGAGTTCGACCTTCAAGGTGTTGGCCTTTGAAGCAGCGAGCTAAAGCTTGAACTCTCAACATAAACACTAACGCCGGCGTTTACGGCAGTCGCGTGTGCACTCTGGCAGGAACAGCGACCGACGATTTTCGCCGGCGTTGATTATGAAAGGGTCGCTAATGTCGATTCTGGTTCAATATCGTTCCTGTCCTCAACTTGTACATTTACTGCGTGGCGGCGGTAGTTTCCGGGGTCTTTTTACCGTAACGCTTGTTAAACCGATCTACGCGTCCTGCGGTGTCGACCAGTTTCTGCTTGCCGGTAAAAAACGGGTGGCACGCCGAGCAGATTTCCACATGCAGGTCGCCCTTCCGCGTCGAGCGGGTCTTAAACGTCTCGCCGCAGGCGCAGGTAACGGTTATCTCGTTATATGCGGGATGAATTTCTGGCTTCATTATTCTCTAGTTCCTTCTTGGTAGTCGGCCACAGGGTGCACTTTTCAAACAAGTCATGATATGAGGCGAAGGCTCGTATCGTCAAGTTTAGCGGGCACTTGCAGGCCGAACCAGCCGCACAGATGCCAAAAATAACTTGGTTGACAGTAAATAAACCGCGTGTTTAAATTCAACTTCGCCTCTGAAACTACATAACAATTAAGCGCGAAGGCTTTGCGCGGCCAGCAACATCCGGATCGCACATCCGGCAAGAGTGTAATCACGAGTTCCGAGAAAATGGAAGAAGACAATAACGAGCGAACTCCGGGGCAACCGGACCCGTCGCCCGAACAATCGCCCGATCGGCCTGACGGCTCGAAGCAGCCGGATCCCACAGGCACGCCACCGCCCTCCGTCATTCCTCCCGCGGGCATTCTTGCCGGGGCCGACGCCGAAAAAGCTGCGATGGTTGAGCAGGCCAAGTCAAGAGTTGCAGCCGTCAAAGAATCTCTAAGCGCAAAGGCGCCAGCTGACGCCCCAAGCGTTACGAGCGCGCCAAAAGCTCCTGTCAAGAAGAAGGAACAGGGTTTTAAACCCGTCGATGCCGCGAATCACCCCCTCGTAAAGAGCCTAATAGAGCAATTCAATGGCGCAGTAATCGAATCAGTGGAATTCATTGGACAACTGTCTGTCCGAATCGATGGTCCGCGGATCGTGGAGGTCTGTGATTTCCTCAAGCGACATCCTCAGACTCCGTTTAATTATCTTTCCGATCTAACCTGCGTGCATCTGCCTGATCGTACGGAGTCTCCTTTCGAGATTGTTTATAACCTGTACTCCATCGCGGCAAATGAACGAGTTCGCCTAAATGTGGCTACGACCGAAGCGGGACCGGAAAGTGTGACCGGCGTTTGGCCCGCGGCAAACTGGATGGAACGTGAGGTCTACGATTTGTTTGGGGTGAGCTTTAGAAATCACCCTGACTTGCGCCGGCTATTGCTGCCGCCGGACTGGGAAGGCCATCCTCTCAGGAAAGATGTTTCGCTGGAATTTGTCGAGAATGAGTGGACCAGGAAACATCTGCCGGAAATGACTGAAGTCGAAGGTGAGCAGTTGGAACAGAGGCGTGCCTATGGATTGGAAATCCTTTCAGTGCCGCAAGAGCGCATGATGCGTGAGATTTTCCAGGGCGGCAAAGAAGTGATGCCAAAAGATAAGTAAATGGTAAATGGTAAGTAGTAAATGGTAAGAGGCGGACGCAAGGACAAGTAAATTCTGATTGCAGATTGCCAATTTCCGATTCCAGTTTGTGACCAAAAGTTCTTTAATCGGCAATCGGCAATTGGCAATTGGCAATGAATCAATCGGCAATCAAAAATGGAAAGATGACCCCCAAAGAGATCGCCGCTCATTACGAAGCCAAGGTATTCGAGTCGCCGGAGGCAGCGAAGGTGGCAGGTTTTGTTTTGACGGACACCGCATCGCCTCGAAATGTTTGGAACAAGGCTAGTGCTGCGCAGGCAATAGTAATCAAGCTTGCGGAAAAGCGAGAGAGCGGCATCGCCAGAGAGATTGGTTTGATAATCGAACCGTGGAGCGTAACCGGCTGTTACCTTCCGGACGCGTCGGAACCGGCGGCGGCGTAGAAACTTCAAGGCGTACGTTGCACGCCGTGACGCAACACGGCACCGGAGCAGGCTGCCCCGCGTGGCTCGCGTTAATTATGCACCAGGTAGAGATCGCCACAACCCGAGAGACGTTGCTTGATAGCCCCGAGATGGTGCTCAATATGGGGCCCCAGCATCCCTCCACGCATGGCGTGCTGCGCGTGATTTTGAAACTGGACGGAGAAACCGTTATCGATCTCGACTGCGACATCGGCTATCTGCATCGCGGTATGGAGAAGATCGCTGAGAACCGCATGTACACGATGATCGCCCCTTACTGGGATCGTCTTGATTACATTGCAGCCGTTTCGAACGGACTGGTTTGGGTAGAAACGGTCGAGCAAATGATGGGCCTGGTTGTTCCACCGCGCGCTCATTACCTCCGAACCATTCTTACTGAATTGAATCGCATCGCTTCTCACTTGCTTTGGCTTGCGACTCATGCGCTGGACATTGGAGCGGTGACGGTCCTGCTTTGGGCGCTACGTGAGCGCGAGGAGATTCTCAAGATATTTGAACGACAGTTTGGCGCCCGCTTGACGTGTCATGCCTGGCGTATCGGAGGCATGCCGAACGATACTTATGACGACTTCGAGCCTGACATCCGACGTTTCATCAGCAATTTCCCTACGCGTCTGGACGAGTATGAAACGGTGCTATCGGAGAATCGCATCTGGCTGAGCCGCACGGTGGGTATTGGTGTTATCTCAGCGGAGGAGGCGATCGCGATTGGTTTGTCAGGCCCGGCGCTACGTGGATCGGGAGTCGCCTGGGATATTCGCAAGTCTCGACCCTATGCGGCATATGCCGACATGGATTTTGACGTTCCGCTTGGAGAGAATGGCGATACTTACGATCGCTATCTGGTTCGACTCGAGGAGATGAGACAGTCGCGTCGCATTGTCGATCAGGCCCTGGACAATTTGCCAGATGGTCCGGTGAACGCAAAACTGCCAAAAATAATTAAGCTGCCGATCGGCGACTACTACCACTCGATAGAAGGTCCCAAGGGCGAGATTGGTTGCTATCTGGTTTCGGATGGCACGGCTCAGCCCTGGCGTGTTCGTGTGCGCCCACCCTCTCTGATTAATCTTCAGGCGCTGAAACAGATGTGCCTTGGCCACCTGGTGGCCGATGTGGTCGCGATTATCGGCACCCTCGATATTGTTCTTGGTGAGATTGATAGGTAAACGTTAGCTACAGAACCGGGAGCGGTAGCGACCGCATTCAAGCAAGGCAATATTAACGGCAAGAATTAAAGCCATGTTGCGCAGTGACTGCGAGGTGCAGGGAGTTGCTTAAAGTCCAGGTAGTCAAAGCCAGTTGATCGCTAATCTGGTTGAGTGCGGTCGCTACCCCGGTTCTGTAAGAAGGCGCTGATTCGAGTCGTGAATTGAAATCGATTGCACTCAGGTATGATCACACTCACATTTTTTGCTCCCATCAATTTCCTAGACGATCTGCTGCTGAAGTTTTTCAGCCCTGAGACAATCAATAACGTTGTCTGGCCGTTTATCCAGATCGGGTTGGTAGTTACTCTCGTGGCGGGGTGGGTGGCGTATGCTACCTACCTCGAGCGAAAGATCTCGGCTTTTATGCAAGCACGCCTGGGGCCGATGCGAGTCGGGCCGTGGGGGCTGCTGCAACCCATTGCCGACGCCATCAAGCTGCTCACCAAAGAAGACTTCATTCCAGACAAAGCGGATCGCGGTATTTTTTTTATCGCCCCTTACATTGCAGTTGCTTCAGCTTTCATTGTTATGGCTGTTATTCCGTTTGCCCCTGACTGGGGGATTATCGCGGACGTCAACATCGGTCTGTTGTTTGTGCTTGCCGTTTCCAGCGTGGGCGTACTGGCGCTGATACTTGCCGGTTGGTCGTCAAATTCGAAGTACGCGCTGCTCGGCGGATTGCGATCGAGCGCGCAGATGGTTTCCTACGAAGTCGCGATGGGTCTGTCGCTGGTCGGAGCCCTGATGTTTGCCCGCACGCTTTCGCTTTCGGGAATGGTCAACGCGCAAAGCGCCGATTCAATCTGGTACGTTTTCTATCAGCCGGTGGGCTTCTTGATTTTCCTGGTGAGCGGTATCGCTGAAAACAATCGCGCACCGTTTGACTTGCCGGAAGCAGAGTCAGAACTCGTCGCAGGATTTCACACTGAGTATTCCGGAATGCGCTGGTCGCTCTTCTTCATGGCTGAATATGCCGCAATGGTGGTGGTGTCTGCCGTCGCCGTCACAGTCTACCTGGGTGGTTGGTACTTTCCTTTCGTTTACAGGTTTACCGAAGCCAATGGCCACCACAATCTCTATGTTATAGTCAGCCTGTTGGTCTTTATCATAAAAGTATTGGTCGTACTCTATCTTTACTTCTGGCTGCGCTGGACCCTGCCGCGCTTCCGCTACGACCAGCTGATGGACATAGGATGGAAGTGGCTGATCCCTTCGGCGTTGATCAACATTGTGCTGTCTGGACTGGGAATTTTTTTGGTTCAGGCCCTGAACGGCTGGCGCGGGTTTAAGACCATGGAGTCGATCTCGGCGGGGTTGAATCTTACGGCTACCGGTAAGGCGCTGATGATCGCCATGGGCCTAATCGGGCTCATCATCACGGGTCTGTTGTTGTCGAAAATAAATTGGCGTTCGCGTGATTTCAATCTGAAGTTGCAACGAAGAAATATCAGGCTCGTCAATCTGCCGAAAGGCAAGCCCGCAGTGCCGGCAGCGGCTCCCGTGGCAGGATCGGAGATTTGAAAAGGATTTGTCAGAACCGAGAGCGGTAGCAGCGGGTTTTGTCAGAACCGAGAGCGGCAGCGACCGGGTCTGAGATTCGAGATCCAGATGTGAAGTGGGGATTTGAGATCTCAAATCTGAGATCTCAGATCTGAGATTGAAATCGGAAATCTAAAATCAAAAGTCGGCAATCGAAAATAAATTTATGCCTTTAGTCAAAGTCCCAAAACCCAAGTTCATCGAGAAGCTCAAGCGCTTTTTCATGGCCGATCTCTTAAAGGGTCTCGGCCTGACCCTGAAATACAACATCGGCGCGGTTACTGATAGTGATTCGGTTGGCGGCAAGGGCATCTACACAGAGCAGTATCCCAAGGTTCGACCGGACGTTGCTCCTCGTTTTCACGGTGCGCCGAGATTGAACATGGACCCCGAAACGCACGACACACTGTGCATCGCGTGCAACCTTTGTGCGATAGCCTGCCCGGAAGACTGCATTGACGTTCTGGCGATGGATGTGGAGATCGTCGTGGCGGGCAAGCCGCGCAAGAAAAAGGTGCTCGACGAGTTTATCTTCGATACGTCTCGTTGCATGTTTTGCGCTCTGTGCCAGGAAGCCTGTCCCACGTGGTGCCTGGAACTTACTCAAGACTTCGAGTTGGCTACCTACTCGCGCGCAGGATTTGTCTGGAATCGCGAAATGCTCGAGCAGGGACGCGAGACAGTAAAGTACACGCGGTGATTGACTAGACATTGTTACCGATTGCCGATTGCCAATTGCCAATTGCCAATTTGCGATTGGTTGGAGCTAGACAGTTTACATGGACACCTCACACCATGAATGCTGACGACTTGAAGAAACGCACGAAGCAGTTTGCATTGAGAATTCTCAAACTTGCTGCCGACTTACCCAACACCATCGAGGGTAAAGCGATTAGAGGCCAGCTTGTCCGGGCCGGTACTTCCGTGGGTGCCAATTATCGCGCGGCGTGTCGTGGCCGATCGACAGCAGAATTCGTCGCGAAGATCGGTGTAGTTGAAGAAGAATCGGATGAGAGTGCGTTCTGGTTAGAGTTGATTATTGAGGCCGCGTTGCTTCGAGCGAGCCGCGTTAGACCGCTTCTCGAAGAGGCCAATGAGCTAACTAAGATAATGGCACGGTCTCGCATATCGGCGTCAACGAGAGTTAGGCAAAATCGGCAATTGGCAATTGGCAATCGGAAATGATTCTAAACGGCTGGGAAGCAGTCTTTTTCTGGATTTTCTCCATCGCCGCCATCTTTGCAGGTCTCTTGACTGTGATGGCGCGCAACGCCGTTCACAGTGCCCTCTTCCTGATCTCCTCTCTTCTGTCGGTTGCCGCGCTTTTTATTCTGCTGGGCGCTGAGTTTATTGCGGGTGTGCAGATTCTGGTTTATGTCGGCGGGGTGATGGTCTTGTTTCTCTTCGTCATCATGCTCGTCAATGTAGGCGCGGAAGAGCACGGACTCTCCGAGATTAGCAACAAGCCGCGTCAGGTAGCGGCGAGCCTGATCTTCTGTCTATTGCTCGTGATAGGTCTTCTCTTTGCCATTAATACGGGCTATCAGGGTTTGCAGAAGCGAGACGAAGCCAGGCTGGGCGCAACTACCGAGCAGCGCCGCACACAGCAACAAAACCTAGCCACTGGCGCCACGGGAACGAGTAGGATTACCACTGACACGCAGCAGGTAGGTAACAGTCTTTATAGATTTGCGTCGCTACCGTTTGAAATTGCCAGCGTACTCTTACTAGTCGCAATTATCGGATCCGTGATGCTGGCACGCACTCTTAAGCAGGAGGCCGCCGTGGACGATGTCGATCCTGAGGTGTTGCTGACGAAAGTGGCTCAGGAAGCGGACCGCGCGGAAACCTTGCGAGAGCCGACATAGCGTATAGAAATTCTTATGCTTTCGTTATTTGCTCCAATCGTTGCTTTCCTGTTTCAGCAAGCCGACGGCGGACGCTTTGGCGTGATGTGGCAGAGCGCCAGGAGTCCCGATCTGTCGAAGTTTCTTGTTATTGGTGCACTGCTATTCATCATCGGAGTCGCGGGGGTGCTCACCCGCCGCAACATCATCGTCATCTTCATGTCGATTGAGCTGATTCTCAATGCAGCGAATCTTAACTTCATAGCTTTCTCACGATATCTGCAGGATACAGGCAACATGAATGCGGTTGCTGGCCAGGTTTTTGCGGTCTTTGTGATCGTTGTGGCTGCGGCGGAAGCCGCCATTGGACTAGGCATCGTCATCGCGCTTTATCGGAATAAAGAAACGATCTGGGTAGATGAAATTGATATCTTGAAGTGGTAACCACTTAGTCCGTGGTCCGTTGTCCGTGGTCAGTTGTCAGTAGACGAACAACGGACCATTGACAACTGACTACGGACAAATAACCACTGACTATGCATCGTTACATCTGGCTGATTCCGCTTTTACCGCTCGTCGGCGCCGCGCTTAACGGACTGCTGGGACGGAAGTTTCGTTTCTCAGAAAAACTGATTGGCGGCATCGCCGTCGGTTCGATCGCCCTCTCTTTTCTCCTCAGCGTTGCGGCGATTTATTCCTATGGCTTCAGCAGTCACGCAATCTGGCCCAATCCTTATGTGACTAGTCAGGACGGCGCTTTTAAGTTCACATGGATTCCGGGTGGGGCAGTCAACATTACGCAAGGCTCACACGAGCGCATGTCGATGGCGATGGAGGAAGAGTCCAGGCGAAAGCTGGATGACATTCCACCGGAGCAGAGAACTAATCCACAGCCGATCCTGGTTGCGGCGGTAGACAATCCACGCAGCTCAATACTCGACGTCGAGTGGAGTTATCAGCTCGATCCCCTCTCTTCGATCTTCATGCTGGTGGTGACTGGCGTCGGATTATGCATCTTCGTCTTCGCGACCGGCTACATGCACGGTGATCCGGGTTTCTATCGCTTCTTCGCTTACATGGGCCTCTTCATGTTTTCGATGCTTGTGCTTGTGATGGGCTCGAATTTCCTGATGATGTTTGTAGGCTGGGAGGGTGTCGGTCTCTGCTCTTACTTGCTGATCGGCTATTACTTCAGCCGCCAAGAAGCGGCAGATGCTTCCCGCAAAGCCTTCCTTACGAACCGCATCGGCGACTTCGGTTTCGCGCTGGCCATCTTCGCAGTGATTGCAACCTTTGGCACGGCGCAGTACACAGATATATTTGCCGAAGCGAAGGCTTATCCGATTGAAGGCCTCTGGCAATGGGGCATCCTCTCCTGGATTGCCCTGGGTCTTTTTGTAGGAGCGTGCGGAAAATCCGCCCAACTGCCTCTTCATGTCTGGCTGCCTGACGCGATGGCGGGGCCAACTCCGGTATCGGCTCTGATCCACGCCGCGACGATGGTGACTGCGGGTCTCTACATGGTCACCCGCACTAACGTAATCTTCCAGCATTCCAAAACAATGATGTTAGTCGTGGCCCTGGTGGGCGCAGCCACCGCATTGTTTGCGGCCACGATCGGCATCACCCAAAACGACATCAAGAAAGTTCTGGCTTATTCCACTGTCTCGCAGCTCGGCTTCATGTTTATGGCGTGCGGCGTCGGCGCCTTTGTCATCGGAATCTTCCACGTAATGACCCACGCGTTCTTCAAGGCCTTAATGTTCCTCGGCGCCGGCAGCGTGATTCATGGCATGCATCATGAGCAGGACATGCGTCGTATGGGGGGCTTGAAGAAATACATGCCCTACACTTACATGACGTTCCTTGCAGGGTGGCTGGCGATCTGCGGCATCATTCCTTTCAGCGGCTTCTGGTCAAAAGATGAAATTCTCTGGAGCGCTGCTTCGACTACTGCCGTTCCCGCTGGGTGGATCGTATGGCTCGTGGGAACAATAGCCGCAACCTGCACCGCGTTTTACATGACTCGTCTGGTGGCGATGACTTTCTGGGGCAAGGAAAAATTTCTGAATCCTCACGAGCACGCTCCAGGGCACGAAGTCTATCCTAACGACCACGAGACTCCGGGACATCAGGCTCACGTGCCTCACGAATCACCCAGATCAATGGTGGCTCCCCTGGTCGTCCTGGCTGTGTTAGCGACAATTGGTGGATTCGTAGGTGTAGGACCGGCTTTCAAGTTCATCACCGGCAGCGAACATCCGGGTGGACGTATGAATATCGTCAACTTCATGGATCCGATCATCTGGAATCCTGAGACACGGGAATTTGGACGCAGCAGTAGGCAGGAGGCAGAAGGCAGTAGGCAGGAGACAGGTCACGAGCCTGCAGTCACCGCGGCTCCGGAGGCTGGGCACGCTGAGAACGGCGCAGTGTCGCCGGTTCCGCACGGAGAAGAAGGTTTCAATCTGGCCCACGCCGCGGAGAAGGCGGCGGGCAGTCACCTGGCGGCGGAGTGGTTGTTTATTGTGATTTCGCTTCTCGTTGCCGGAATAGGTATCGGCCTGGGACTGCTTTTCTACATCAAGGATCCGCGCTTGCCAGACATCTGGGCGTCACGACTCAAGCCATTCTATGGAGCTAGCTACAACAAATATTGGGTTGACGAATTCTACGGTTGGGCCATCACGCGACGCACGATGGATCTGGCGCGAGCAGTTTATGCTTTCGACACGAAGGTGATTGACGGAGCTGTGAACGGTTCCGCACTGCTAACCCGCCTTGCCAGCCGTATCACAGGTGGTACCGACCAGTACTTCGTCGATGGCCTGGTGAACGCAGTTGCCGCCTTCATTGTGCGTTTGATGTCCCCGCTGTTTCGGGCCGCTCAGACGGGACTCACTCAGAATTATGCCCTGGTAATGGTGGTGGGATTGGTCGCTGCCGTGGCGTTGTTTTTTGGCGCGGACATCATCAACGCGGTAAGGACCATATTTGCGATTAGGATCTGAAAAATGTCAGTTGTCTTGGCAGTTGTCAGTGGTAGCGAGTAGGCAACAATCCGGAGAGCTTTTCTACAACTCGCCACTGACAACTGACCACTGACAACTGAACGTTGGACACTCTATGAAAAGCTACATTCTATCCATCGTCACTTGGCTGCCAACCGTGGGCGCCATCATCATTCTGGTGCTCTTCAAGAAAAATCAGGCCAGCGCTCTTAAGAAGTTTGCGACCGCCTGGTTCGGACTGGCATTCGTAGCCTCACTGCTGTTGCTGACCTACAACCGCGCGGTGGGCGGTATGCAGTTTCTGGAAGACTGTCAGTGGATCCCGGTGATCGGCGCGCGCTATCAAATGGGTGTCGACGGTGTGGCCGTGTTGTTAATTGTTTTGACGACGCTGCTGGGAGTGATAGCCTCACTTTCATCGTGGAACTACATTCAGAAACGAGAGAAGGAATTCTACGCGTTATTGCTTTTCCTGCAGACGGCAGTGATCGGTGTATTCGCTTCGATGGATCTTTTTCTCTTCTACCTCTTCTTCGAAGTTTCCCTGGTGCCAATGTATTTTTTGATTGGCATCTGGGGTGGTGAGAACCGGCTCTATGCGGCCATCAAGTTTTTCCTTTACACCCTCGTGGGTTCGGTCGTGATGCTGCTGGGGGTATTGAAGATCTATTTCCTCAGCGCAGATACCGCCCTTACCAGTAGAATCACGCAGGGAACAATCGACTTGCTGGCTGGTAATCCTGAGGCTGCCGCAATGGTCTCGTCAACATTACAGGCAGCAGCGCAGAATGGAACCGGCACTTTCAACATCCTCTATCTGCAGGCGATGGGGACCGTTTTGTCCACGGGAAATGTATCTACCGTAGAAGTGCTGCTCTTCTTTGCCTTCGCCGCGTTCGCCGTAAAGGTGCCGATGTTTCCGTTTCATACCTGGTTGCCCGATGCGCACGTAGAGGCTCCCACTGCCGGTTCAGTAATACTTGCCGGCATCCTGCTCAAACTGGGAACCTACGGGTTCTTCCGCTTTAACCTGCCCATGTTCCCCGCTGCTTCTGCCGATGAATCGTACTTCGGTTCTTTCGGAGTGCGCAGCATCATGATCTTTCTGGCGATTGTGGGGATCATCTACGGCGCCCTGGCGGCCATGTACTTTGTGGTGAAGAAAGACGGCGACGTAAAAAAGCTCGTTGCTTATTCATCGGTTTCTTCAATGGGAATTGTAATTCTGGGATTGTTCTCGTTGAATCCAAACGGCGTTAACGGAGCCGTGCTCCATATGATCAACCACGGCATCTACTCGGGGGCACTCTTCCTTTTGGTTGGCATAATTTACGAACGGCGTCACACCCGGAGCGTCGCGGAATTCGGCGGCCTCTCGCATGTCATGCCGGGATACTCTGCCGTGTTTCTGGCCATGGCCATGACGGCGATTGGTTTGCCGTTGCTATGCGTGTTCATTTCGGAGTTCCTTTCCTTGCGAGGCGCGTTTGAGGCCAATCCAGCCTGGGCCGCCTGGGGTGCGCTGGGAATCATTCTGAATGCTGCCTACATGCTCTGGCTCTATCAGCGAATGTTCTTCGGGACGATCGATAATCCCAAGAATGAGAAACTCTCCGATATGAACGCTCGTGAATGGGCCTACATGATTCCTCTGGTGATCATGTCTTTGTGGATCGGGATCTACCCGAAACCCTTTCTTGAATTCATCCAGCGACCGGTCAACGCCGTGGTCAAACAGATTCGTCCAAACTATCCCATTCCGGGCCTGCCCCCGACCGAACCCCAACGGGCGGCGAAATAGGAAGGATGAAGGATGAAGGATGAAGGCCTCCCGAGACGGTTGACGTTGCGAGGCGCCGATTAAAGAAATGAGCACAGACGCACTACTTTCAATGCTTCTTATTCATCCTTCATCCTTCATCCTTCATCCTTTCGACGCGATGCTTCTTTTCCAAGCCAACACAACAGCTCTGCTCAACCTGGCCGACCTTCAACTGATCGCGCCAGAGCTGATTCTCACTGTTTGCGCGTGCATCGCGCTGGTGTTGGAAGTGATTCTTCCTTATCGCAAGAGTAAGGTAATTGCTTATTTTGCGCTGGCGGGTATCGCTTTGGCCGCCGCTTCATTGGGCGTGCAATGGTGGTACAGCCGCGACTTATTGCCTCTCGATGGCTTCTACGGGATGGTCCGTATCGATGGCTTCGCGCTGCTCTTCAAATCCATCTTCCTGGTTGCCGCCGCCCTGGCCATCGCCGTTTCCACGCGGTTTCTGGATATAGAAGGCGAGCAGCATGGCGAATACTACGCCCTGGTGC
>JBHENH010000080.1:0-13410 GCA_046262135.1 Pyrinomonadaceae bacterium | reverse complement strand
CCCGCCTCGACCGCGGGGCGGGCCAGGACAATTCGATTTACCTGCTTCTGCATCAATGCCTGAACCGCCAGTGCAACCGCGAGGTACGTTTTGCCCGTGCCGGCGACGCCAATCCCGAATACAACATCCTGTTCCTGGATCGCCTGAATATACTTGCGTTGCGTGGCTGACTTAGGTGCGACCTGTTTCTTTCCCGCCGGATTGAATCGTGCCTTGGTAAAGTAATCGCGCAGACTAAACGCCCGATCCTCGGCGATTTGCGCGAAAGCTTCGCGCAGTTCTTTGTCGGTAAATGAACGACCCTCCCGGAAGAGTTCGGAAAAATCCTGGAGTATTCGTTGTGCGGTTTCGACGTCCTCCGGATCGCCATCGATTGAAACGTCCTGTCCTCGTGCATCAATGCGAACGTCAAGTAGCGATTCAAGGTACTTAATGTTTTGGTCATGAACGCCGAAGAGCGTTTCTAACCCGCGAGGTGGGAGTTCGATTTGTTTCAAAAGCGGTCCCGCTCTCTTTCTGCAGGCGACTGAATTAAAGGTGCGGAATTAGCTGACGGGCGGAGGTGTGAGCGTGCTGAATTTGCTGTCATATACTGTTAGGGGTTCGACGCTACTACACGATTCTTTAGGTGTCAAATACCGGCTAATCTGGCGACAACGCTGCTGTTACCGACAATCCGGTAATGGGGTGATTGTGTGGCGTTGATTTTGGTGGCCCTCGTATTCTGTTTGCTCTGTCATATTTTCTCCTACGCTGCAAGCAGCTCCTTTAGAGTCCAAACGTGACTCGTTAGGCCGCTCTCCATCGCCGGAGTACAACGTATGCTGGAATGAATCCGGCAAAAGTTGTAATAGGCAAAGTATAACGCCAGCATCGCTTTTAGATTCTCCCACTTCTTAGAAAAGCCGTTGGTCAAGCGGGTAAGTCTGCGAATAGAGGTTCGCATTGAGAGGTTAGAACGCTCTACGATTGAGGTACATATTCTTCTAGGGTCGGGGTCGCCAATTACAGGCTTCGTTATTGTTTCCACCACCTCTGGTGGCGAATATTTCTGTTCGCCTTCGCGGTTAGTCGCATAGACTTTGATTAGCTGCGCGAAATCAACGCGAGTGCCAAGCGAATATGAAACAGCATCAGGATACGCGTTCATTCCGTCTGTAGTTAATTGAAAGTAACCGCTCGTAGCGCGACTTAGCTTTTCCGTGAAAGCCTCTGTGTTGGGCACATCACGGTCGCCTAGATGCCATGCAAGGATTAGCTTTGTGTTGCGCTCGATACCGACGAACGTGTAAGCATCGCCCACTTTCGGATCGTTAATTTCTTTGTGGAGCTTTGTCATTTTCTTCATCTTGCAAAATCCCCAAATCTCATCCGCTTCTACGTCTTTAACAGAAACGTTCTTGATCCGTTGCTTCATTACCTGATCGCACCGTTCGCCAGCGAGAACCAAAAGATTTAATAGAGTCTGCTTGGTTACGCCAGTAATTCTTTCAATGGATTCGAACGCTATTACCTTCAAGCAAGAGACTCAAACAAAGCAACGCCTTATCTTCGGGCAGATACATATTGCCCAATAGTGCTTCGCGCCCTTGTTGGAATCTTCGCTTGCACTGGTTACACCGATAGCGTTGATTACCGTTGCGATCTTTACCAGATTTTTTAGCTTCGATTTTGCAGTTGTGGCAGGTCACTATGAGCCTTGAATCTTTCTGCGATTTGGCTCACAATGTCTTTACCGAGGACTTGATGCGAGCAATCGCGTTTAGTTTTCAAATTGCCCCGCTGGATGCTAGTAACATCTGGCGGGGTTCTTAGTTAGGTCTTAGACCTTTTGCGTCTTATGTCTCTTGCGTACAGAGAGATGGAAGGTTTGGTTTGAATTTCGTTTTGCATGGCTGATTCCACAGACTGCATAAAAAAGTCTTTAAGGCTTAAACCACTCAGAGCTGCATAAGCCTTCGCCCGCCTCACGAAATCCTCAGGAAGATCGCGCAAATTAACTGTTTTCTTCTCCATGTGACTAATGTATCATTGGATACACTTGTTGTCAACGACTATTTCTGCTTGAAAAACCTTTTTCTTTGGCGCAACATCCAAATTCGATAATGACGTAAAGGAAACGGAATGGAAAATCTTATGGCCGATCTGTCTAAAGTTCTCGAGAAAGCTCCTCGCGACTGCTGGCTTGCCCTGACTGCTGATGAAAGCAAAGTGGTTGGTCGCGGTGAAAACATCGCCGAAGCGGTCAGAGAAGCCAAGGAAAACGGCGAAGATGACCCCCTCATAATTCTCGCACCGAAAGAGTGGATTCCAGCGGTCTATTCGCCTCGATGAAGAAATCTTATACAGGCTTTCCTATCACCAAGCCTGAGCCTGGATTTGAAGGAGAACCCACTCTCTGGATTCCGATGCTTCGAGTGAGGTGTATGTATCAGCACCAACTGATGCCGCCGATCCTAGCCGTCGTGGATTCGGGATCGCCCTACTGTATTTTCAGAACTGAGATCGCGGACTTTCTGCATATTGATTTGACGAATGTTCCCAAAAGCTCAATGGGCGGTGTCATAAGCGGCGTGCAGGACGTTACCTATTTTCACAAGATAACGTTGCAGGTGGTAAATAACTGGACGTTTGATGTCATGGGCGCGTTTATGAAGAAGCTATCAGTCCCCGCGATTCTTGGCCGCAAGGGATTTTTTGATAGATTTATTGTGACTTTTGATCAGTCCAAAACCCCCCATGAATTTGAGGTCGCGAAGATAGAACGCCCTAACTGACTTTACCTACCAAAGCCTCTGTATTAGTGATATAAGCCGCCGCATGGTCATGCCATTCGGCAACATGAAGTTCAAACTCTATTCTGCATCATTGGGCGCAGCGAAAATCACGGATGCTATTGGTGATGATCCGAGCAACGTTGATTGGGTGCATATCAGCGCGATCTTTACCGCGCCGGATATGGAGAGTGCTCAACGCTCATGCGAGATCGTAGCCTTTAATAGTTGGCCGCCCGACGAAGGATGGTCGAATCATAGCGCGGCGGTTACGGAAGTTACCGACTCATTTATCCGTGAAGTCTTGGTATTGCAGCAAAGCGGATCGTTGGACGAGACGCCCGCCGAATCGCCCGCCGAATCCCATCAATTTTTCCACCTTGAGCCGCCCGACACCACAACTCACTAACACTCTGCCTTTAATTACAATATGATTCCCGCCAGTTGGCTTAGCAATCATCATCGGGCTGTCGCGCCGCTCTGGTTCTGACAACGCCACAAATTCACCCCACTACCGACAATCCAGTCGGCTTGACACCCCCTTGCATGGTCCCTATACTCCGTCACTTGCGCAATACCACCCTTGTGTAAACTGTGGTAAAGACGCCAGGTGCAATGCGTTAACTCAAAAGTTATCAGTTGGAGAATTAGATGCCTAATCATAAGTCAGCAGAAAAGAGGATGCGCCAGAGTGAGGCGCGTCGAAAGATTAATCGCGGTAATCGCAGTCGCGTTAGAACGTCAATCAAGAACCTGCGCGGGGCGATTGGCTCAGGCGATGCACAGCAGATTAACGAGCTTTTGCCCGCGACGATCTCAACGATCGACAAGGCCGTTCAAAACGGCGCACTGCATAAGAATGCGGCGGCACGCTACAAATCGCGGTTGACGGCTCGTTCAAATGAGGTCGCAGCCAAATAGGCTTCAAAATAATTACTGGCAAGGCACGGCGGATCGAGTAATCGGTTCGCTGTTTTTTTTGCAACAGCAGTGGCATCGTGTCTTGTCATTATTTTGTAGCCTAGCTTCAAAAGCTGTCTACACAAGAGCGGCCTAATTCGGAGAAAGGAGCGACGATGACCGCCTACTACAAAACGGAGAAAGAGATTCAGGGTGTAGTCAGAAATTTCGAGTTGTGCATAACGGGCAAAGACGACTTCGGGCATCTGCTGCATCTGACCGTTGCGGTTTGGTATTTGCAAAACTCAAGCACTGAACAGGCCTTCGACAAAATGCGTACTGGACTGTTGCGGTTCCTGGATCATCATGCAGTAGAACCCACGCCTTATAGCGATGAACTGACCATGTCGTGGATCAGGAGGGTGGATAACATTATCAAAGAAACTGGCGCGGATGTCTCGATTGTCCAACTCACAAACATTGTGCTGGAGCGCCTGGGACATTCACGGCTAATCCTGGAGGAAGACGAGGCGGGACATGTGAAGGAAGGGATTCAAGAAGACCAGTCGAAAACCGTCTCGGAATAATTCATGCTCGTTCTTACCCAGCCTTAAATTGGCTTGCTTCCTGTAACAACCAAAACCTCGGCCGGGAAATTCATCTGACCATCCAGCACGTACCTGCTTGCGGCTTTTTCAACTTGCTCTTTCACCGCTAATACTTTCTCAAGCTCGAGAGTCTTGAGCTTACTTCTGAATGTATCCGACATTTCAGTTCGGAATTCCCAGAAGCGGCTTGCGGTCATCGGTGCTTCGATCTTAAACGGTTGCATGCGCTCGCTCAACGAGACTGCTCCGGCATCCTGCAGCAGTTTTGTAAGTTTGCCGGGTCTGGCGAAACGAAAAGCATGTGGCGCATCTACGTCCTCCGGATCCGTCGGGACAAAAGCGTCTAGTATTTCGTTAACTATGAGGAAGAAGGGGTTTGATTCTCTTGCGCCCCAAACGACGAATGAAAGCACGCCGTCGGGCCTTATTACTCTCAACATCTCACGCAATCCGGCCAGAACATCCGGAAAAAACATAGCTGAAAGTCTACTGAGCGCCACATCGAAGGAATTATCAGGAAAAGGAAGTTGCTCTGCAGGACACTGATGAAACCGGATATTCGTGAGTCCACGCCGCTCGGCTTCGTCGCGCGCCGCCTTTACCATTCCAGCTGAAGGATCGGTGTAGGTTATACGTCCGGAATCACCGATAAGTGAAGCCACTGTAAGCGACGGTTCGCCACTTCCGCCGCCGATATCAATCACAGACTGTCCGACGGTGACCCGGGCATCTTCGATAAGCACGCGCGTCAGTGGCGCGAACATTTGCTCAATCAGTGTTCGGTGTATATTCCAATACTGGGAAGACGTTTCCCACGCGGCGAGCACATCACTTGGCTCTGCTTTAGCCATCTCATTCAGCCCGCTATTTCGACTCGAGAGGAAGTCCTGCTTTTTCCCAGGCTTCGAAGCCGATAAAGAGCGGGTGCACATTTTTGTATCCTTGCTCGCTTAGCGTTTGGGCTACGCGAGCGCTGGAGGCTTCGTGAGGACACGTGCAGTAAGTGATGACAGTCCGATCATGAGGAATCTCCGAGAGGTGTTGCTCGACTTCGTCCGCGGGCACGCGTATCGCCCCGGACACTTTGGTTTGACCCTCGGCCCATGCCTCCGCATTGCGAGTGTCGAGAAAAGTAAATTTTTCTCCACGCTCCATTCTCTCTTTGACTTCGTCGATGGTCACCCTGGTTGCTTCTCTCTTCATTTCCTGTTTTGCTTCCATTGCCGCCCTCCATTTCTTCTCAAGCCTTAAACATCAAGCAAGATCAAACAACAATATCTCCGCACGCTCGTTCGCGATGATCTTCATGCTCGATTCCTCACTAACCGCGGCCCCATCCCCCTGCTTCAGAGCAGTGTCATTCAATTTAACCGACCCTGCAGCCACCTGCAGCCATGCGTGTCGTCCACCTTCCAGGTGTTGCAGAACTTCAACGCCCTCATCCAGCAGCGCGGAATAAATGTGCGCGTCCTGATGTATCTTCACGGAATTCTCGTGTCCCTCGGGAGAAACAATCAGACGCAAGGTGTTTTGCTTCTCTTCCTCCGAAAAAGTTTTCTCTTCGTATTCCGGCGGAAGATTTTGTTCCTGCGGGAGGATCCAGATCTGCAGGAGATGGACCGGTTCATGCTTCAACGGATTGGATTCACTGTGTCTTACTCCAGTACCGGCGCTCATCCGTTGCACATCGCCGCGCCTGATAACAGAGCCAGTGCCAATGCTATCGCGGTGCTCAAGTGCGCCCTCCAAAATGTAAGTGACAATCTCCATCTCGCGATGCCCGTGCCTGGGAAACCCGTGTCCGCCCTGAACAAAATCTTCATTAATGACGCGCAGAGCACGAAATTGCGTATTCCTCGGATCATAATAATCCCCAAAAGAGAACGTGTGATACGTGTTGAGCCACCCGAAATCAAAGTGGCCGCGTTCTTCTGCTTTGCGAACCGTGATCATATGTTCCTTGTAACCTTATCCAGGTGGATCTTAGTCTACTACCACACCGCGCCAAAGTTGGGCATCATCGGACACTGCAACAAACAGTTCTGCCATCCGATTGAGACCTTTTGCGTCTTCGTTATCGAACCTACCGAATAACGGACTGTCCAAATCGAGTACACCAAGAAGTTTTTCGTTCTTGATTAACGGTACCACGATCTCTGAATTCGACGCGCTGTCGCATGCAATGTGACCCGGGAAGTCGTGAACATTCTGAACCAAAATGGTTTGTCTTTGCTGCGCGGCCGTGCCGCACACGCCTTTACCCATTGCGATGCGTACACACGCGGGTTGTCCTTGAAATGGGCCAAGCACCAGTTCGCCATTCTTGTGAAAATAAAAACCTGCCCAATTCACATCCGGCAACGAATGAAATACCAGCGACGCGAAGTTTGCGGCGTTAGCAATCACGTCGCGCTCGCTTTCCAGCAAGTTGCGAAGCTGCTCGACTAGATCAGCGTAAAGTTCGTGCTTGGGATGCGCCAAGTCTGACAATGTTTGAACGACTGTCATTGGATTAATGCTGAACCAGTTTTAACGCAAAGCACGCGAAGAACTCGCAAATGGCCCCAAGAAAAGCGTACTCGATATTCAACTCCTCCGCACCTTTGCGAACTCTTGGCACTCTTTGCCGTTACTCGTGCACGGCGACATTCATTGAAACGTCTTCAGCAGCCGGCTTTATAGTAATCACCACAGATTTTGAAACCGGCGTATTGCTTTTGTCGGCAACGTTACGCAATGCGACGAGCACATTCGTCTCCGGAAAATAAGTCGCCGCGCAGCGACGCGGAATACTGTAAGGAACAACGATGAAATTGCGTGCTACCCGTTGTTCGCCTTCAAAGTGACTGAATAGGTCAACGCGTTGCCCCTCAATTAGATTCGCTGAACCGATATCCTCAGCATTCAGAAGTACAACCCGCCGCCCGTTATAGATCCCCCGATAGCGGTCGTCCAAACCGTAAATAGTTGTATTAAACTGATCGTGACTGCGAATAGTCATCATCAAGAATTGATCCGGCGCAAGATTATGTTGAGGCAATGCGTGAACCGTAAACATAGCGCGCCCACTCGGCGTATTGAATATCCGCGCCCGCGCGGGACTGGGTAAATGGAAACCGCCGGGCCGGCGAATGCGAGCGTTGTAATCATCAAATCCCGGAACTACGCGGGCAATGTGATCACGTATCCGATCGTAGTCGTCTGTAAGATCTTGCCAACTAATCCCTGACCGACTCCCCAAAGTGGCAATGGCCAATCGCGAAACAATTGCAGGTTCGCTTAGGAGATCATCGGAAGCGGGTGTCAGAAAGCCGCGCGATGCCTGGACCACGGCCATCGAATTCTCCGTCGTAACAAACTGGGGACCGCTCGGCTGCATGTCGGTCTCCGTTCTACCGAGACACGGAAGAATCAAAGCCTGAGCGCCGGTTATAAGATGCGCGCGGTTGAGCTTCGTCGAAACGTGCGCAGTCAAGCTGCACTGTCGCAAGGCCTGGGCTGTGTATTCCGTGTCGGGTGTAGCGGAAAGAAAGTTTCCGCCGAGCGAGAAAAAGACGCGGGCACGGCCACTATGCATGGCTTCAATTGCTTTCACCGTGTCATACCCGGGGCGTCGCGGCGGCTCGAAATTGAATTCACCCGCCAGATTGTTGAGAAAAGTATCGCTGGGCCGCTCCCAGATTCCCATGGTTCGATCGCCCTGAACATTGCTGTGTCCCCTGACCGGACAGACGCCTGCACCGGGTTTGCCGATCTGTCCTCGCAATAACATTAGATTAACTATTTCCTGAATATTAGCCACGGCATTCTTGTGCTGAGTAAGACCCATGGCCCAACAAAAGATCGTGCATTCAGATTCAATAAAGATTTTCGCGGCTTCTTCAATTACGCTTTGCTCGACGCTACTTTCTTCTACGATGTCATTCCAGGAAGTGCTTATGATGGCAGCGGCGAATTCGTTGAAGCCGCTCGTGTAATCATCGATGAAGTGCCGGTCAAGGACCTCGCCGGGGCGTCGTCCTTCCTCAGCGAAGAGGGCCTTGGCAATCCCCTGAAGCAACGCCACGTCGCCGTTAATACGTACCTGCACAAACAGATCTGCCAGTGTCGTACCTCCGCCGAGCCAGCCCAACACATCCTGCGGGTGTTTGAACTGTGTCATGCCCACTTCAGGAAGCGGATTAATATGCACCAGTTTGCATCCGTTCTGCTTCGCCTTCTCCAGCGCACTTAACATCCGCGGGTGGTTTGTGCCCGGGTTTTGACCAATAACAAAGATGGCCTGGGCCAGGTTGAAATCTGCGAGCGTGACAGTCCCCTTGGAGACACCGATGGTTTCTCCCAGCGCAGCACCGCTTGACTCGTGACACATGTTTGAGCAGTCAGGAAGATTATTGGTCCCGAATTGCCTGACGAATAGCTGATACAGGAATGCAGCTTCATTACTGGTGCGGCCTGAAGTATAAAAGATACCCTCATCCGGATGGCTCAATGAGTTCAACTCATTTGCAATTATGGAAAAGGCTTCGGTCCATGGGATCGGTTCGTAATGCGTTGCACCCCGGCGAAGCGCCATCGGATGCGTGAGACGTCCTTGTTTGTTCAGCCAGTGATCCGACTTATCCGCGAGATCTGCAACACTCCATTCACTGAAAAACGCCGGTGTAATCCGTCGGGTTGTAGCTTCGTCTGCGACGTGCTTGGCGCCATTTTCGCAGAACTCGGCGTGGGAGCGTTCATCATCAGGTTCCGGCCATGCGCAGCCCGGACAGTCGAAACCCGTTTTCTGGTTCACCTTCAACAGGGTGCGCACGCCACGAGTCACGCCCATTTGATTCCAGGTGGACCTGGCCGTAGCGATAATTGATGGGATTCCCCCGGCAGCTTTGCTTAATGGCTTGATTCGAACCAGAGAAGGGTCTTCCGGCGATTGGGCGCCGCTGTGAGCTGTCCTTTCCTGATCTGGCCTATTTTCCATCGCTGGTAATTGGATTGAATAATTGTATGTTCCGGGAGGGTCTTTACAAAGTGAGGAGCGAGCGTTTATATCGATGCTGGTCAAATAACCTTCGTAGGCTCCGCCAATCTTACGACGACGCCGGCGCGGCTCCGTTCAAACACTCGACCCGTTGACCGACTCTCATTCTTCCCGTTCGCAGGATGCGGGCATAGAGGCGCGAATAGCCGGGATGCATGTTTTGGTAAATGCGTTGGAATTGGCCATTAGTGAACGAGGACGGGATCGTATTGCAGGGCTTCGTGTAGCTCGTTATTTGAACCACCACTTCATCTCCCAGAGTGAGCCGCGTACCTGGTTCCAGTTTCCCCCAATCAAGACCTGAGATAGTCACATTTTCCCCCACTGAGCCGGGAAAAATTGGGTGACCTTCAACCTGCAACTCCTGAATCCGTTCCAGCGAGAAGAGGCAGAGAGCGCGCTCTGGTCCACCGTGTATATTTGGGAAGCGGTGCGCATCGCCCTCTATTCCCAATTCATTTACTACAGCCTCATGGATCCCTAGTTTCGGGACCCCACCGGGGGAAGTGTTGAGTTGAAATATCCGTCCCGTCATTTTTCAAAAGCATCTTCTCATGATTGGCCGCGCAAACTATAAACGTCCAATCCTCGCGAGGCAATGATCGTCAACGCTGCACCATACTCGATGCTTCGTGACAATAATTTGACTTGCCATCTGCTTTAGCTTAAAAACTCCTTCTCCTGTAATTTCAAAACTTTCGCACTCTTCATTGAGGGTAAACCTGATGACTCGATCACTTTTTACGTGCCTCATCGCGTTTCTTCTATTGGTGTTGGCGGGCGATGGCGCAAATAGCCAGATAAAACCCGCGCGAGATCCCAACCAGCCCATTGATGAGGCATACACGAAGAAGATTCAAGAATACACGACTGAAACATTCTTCAATTCGCCTTTGACAGATTACCTGCCGGCGTCTCCTCAGATCCCTACGCCAAAAGCTGTCCTCGGTGATATCGCGGGTGCACCGGGAAAACTGCCTTATTCCGAAGAAGTTTACCGCTACATGCGCATGCTTGAAAAAGCGAGTCCGCGCGTAAAAGTGGTTTCGATCGGGACGACGGAAGAAGGTCGCGAGATGATTGCGGTCGCGGTCGCCTCTGAGCAACTAATGGCGCGCCTCGATGAAAATCGCGCCCGCCTCGAAAAGCTCGCCGATCCTCGCATGATCAACCTGGATGATGGCGAGGCGGATAAGATTGTGAGCGAATCGTTCCCCATCTATTACATCACGGGAACGATCCATTCAACGGAAACGGGTTCGCCCACAGCGCTTATGGAGCTCGCTTATCGTCTGACAGTTGACGACAGCCCCTATGTCAAATTCATTCGCGACAACGTAGTGACCTTAATCACACCTGTCGTGGAAGTCGATGGACGCGATCGGATGGTCGACGTCTACAACTGGCACCTCGCTCATCCGAAAGAAAACTGGCCCTCGCTGATCTATTGGGGACACTACGTTGCTCACGATAACAACCGAGATGCGATCGGCCTATCACTGAAGCTTACAAGGAACGTGCTTAACACATTCACCGGTTGGAAAGCCCAGGTGCTGCACGATCTACACGAATCCGTTCCCTATCTGTACGACAACACAATTGGCGACGGCCCTTATAACGCGTGGGTGGATCCAATACTGACGGACGAGTGGCAGATGATTGGTTGGAATAACGTTTCGGAATTGACGAAGTTTGGCATGCCCGGCGTTTTCGCACATGGGAATTTCGATACCTGGTCGCCCGGTTACTTGATGTTCATCGCGGCAACCCACAATGGTATTAGCCGGTTATACGAAACTTTTGGCAATGCAGGCGCAGACACGGTGGAGCGAACCCTTTCGCCCAACGAGTATCAGCGCACCTGGTATCGCCAGAATCCACCTCTCCCTAAAGCCAAATGGTCACAGCGCAACAACAACAATTACCAGCAGACCGCACTGCTGACCTCACTCCATTACTTTGGGAACAACAGCAAGCTCTTTCTCAAGAATTTTTATTTGAAGAGCAAACGTTCTATTTTGAAACCGAAAAACGAAGGGCCTGCCGCCTACGTCATGCCAGGGAACGATCCACGTCCGGGGAATCAAGCGGAACTGCTTCGCACGTTGCAGGCCCAGGGCGTGGAGATTAGCCGGGCAAATGCCCCTTTTACAGTTTTATTAAAGAAAAGACAAAATTCGGCGGCCGGGACACCGGCGGCCGCCTCAACAACCCCAAACGGTTCGCCATCGCCCACTCCGTCAACCTCGCCCGCGAATTCTACTCCATCACCTTCGCCTTCAAGTGAACTACGTCAATTCCCGGCCGGCAGTTATATCGTTCGCATGGACCAGCCATATAGTCGCATTGCCGATGCGCTGCTGGACTATCAATACTGGGCGCCGAATGATCCGCAGCAGGACGTCTATGACGATACGGCCTGGACCATGGGCGAGCTAGCGAACGTTGAAGTAGTCAGGGTAGTCGACTCGAAAGTTCTAAGTGAGCCGATGGAGCGTGTCAGTGGTGAGGTACGAAGGCCGGGTTCTATAAGTGGGTCGGGTTCAACCTACATCGTCAACCATAACGCTGATAATGTTCTCATGACTTTACGCTATCGACTGAAAGACGTGAGTATTGAAGCGGCCGACGAGCCCTTCGAAACTGCAGGTCGTAAATTTAACCGCGGCTCGTTCATCATCCGTAAAGTTTCTCTGGATGATCTAAAACGCGCCTCTGCGGAGCTCGGGATAGACATCTATGCCGTCGCTGACGTGCCTCCAGTCAAAACGCACACGATAAAGGCTGCGCGTATTGCACTGATGCATACGTGGCTAAACACACAGGATGAAGGCTGGTGGCGTTTGGCACTGGACCACTTGCAGGTGCCATTCGTATATATAAGCACTCAGGATGTCGCTAAAGATGACGATCTGAAAGCGAAGTATGACGTCATTCTTTTTGCTCCGGTTTCCCGCGACCCCGGGTTGGTTGTGAGCGGTGTGCCAATGTACGGCAATCCCCTACCCTGGAAAACAACGTCGCTGACACCAAACATCGGAAAGATTGATTCAACTGAAGATATGCGGCCGGGTCTGGGGTGGTCGGGATTGGCGAACCTGCATAAGTTTGTCCAGCAGGGTGGCGTTTTTCTTACGGTCGATGATACCTCGGCTTTAGCCGTGAACTACGGCTTCGCGCCGGGTGTGTCGATCGCACGGCCAGTGAGGTTAAAGGCGGTAGGCGACATTTTGCGAATCAAGACCCTTGATGCCTCGAGTCCAATCGCATACGGTTACGGCGACTCGCTAGCGATGTATTGTGCTAATGGTCCAATTTTTAATATCAGTAATTTTGCCACCGGTCGCGGCGGGGGTCCTCCCCGCGCATCCAGAGCCACCGGTCGCGGGACGCCGGATGATCCCGATACGGTGCAAGGGCGTCCGCCGGTCGACGTGCCGGAAATACCGAAGGTAGAGACCTGGCAGGCATTTCCTGTGACCGATGAACAGCGACGAAATGCTGTTTCGTTAATTCCCCCGAGCGAGCGTCCGCGCGTGGTCTTACGTTACGCAGACATGAAGGAACTGTTTGTTTCCGGGTTACTTGATGGAGGAGATGAGCTCGCGCAACACGCAGCGGTGATTGACGTGCCGCAGGGTCGTGGTCATGTTGTCCTCTTCTCTACAAATCCCATCTGGCGCGGCCAAACCAAGGGCAGTTATTTCCTGGTCTTCAACACGATTCTGAACTTCGATAATTTGAATGTGGGGCGGGTTGCAGCGAAGGAATAAGTTTGCAGAGAATTCTGACGGGCAAACTGAATTTATTCCAGTTCCCTGGGCGTGGAAAATCCTCGCTTAAGTGCTAATATTAATCCCCGTTCACAAAAGTAATCTAATGGCCTTACGCGATTTCCTCAGTGAGATTTATCGCCGTTGCGGTGGTTTCTTTTCGCTAGCCTCCTATTATTGAAGGGTTGGCAAACAAAGAAAGGTGAAGCCAATGATTAGCGCAAAACGAATCAGAACATTGATGACCCTTGCTTTTGTCCTGGCCGTTGTCGTTGCAATGCTTGTCACTCAGCGAGTGCGGGCGCAGAAGCAAGACC
>JBHENH010000079.1:356-13419 GCA_046262135.1 Pyrinomonadaceae bacterium | reverse complement strand
ACCGGAGATGGAGCTGTTGCCGAAACGGAAGTCGTAGGGTTTGTCGTAAGGTGCAACTATGCCGCTAAAGGTAATAGTCAGGCGGCCGCGGGTTCGGCACCAAATCAAGTGGCGTTGAAGAAATAACCGACCAGCCACACCCATGTAAACCCACCATCGAATGGGGGAAGGAACTAAGACAGATGAGAATTGGTAATCTTCAAGGAACGCCTTGGTACCTGCGACTGATGATGTTCGTCTCGGTTGCAGCCGCAATGTACGCCGGCTTTTGGTATTTCATAACGCGTCCCACTCGTGCCGAAACAAAAGACATTAACGCCGAGATTTCTCAGCTTCTCGCGCGCAACGCCCAGGCCCAAATAGCCTCTCAACGGCTGAATGAATTTCGGGCCGTTTATAGCGCGAGGGTAGAAGAGTATGAAGAGTTGAAGGCTCTGCTGCCGGAACAGCGCGAGTTAACGATGGTACTGCAAGGTGTTCAGGATCGCGCGCGATCCAACGGACTAGTATTACGAAAGTTCATTCCTAAAGAGGACATTCAACAGGAGAATTATAGCGGTAAGAAGATTGAAGTAAGTGTGACAAGTTCATTTGCGTCGCTGCGATCGTTCTTCGAGAACCTGGCGCACTACCAGCGAATTGTTTCCGTCACAAATTTCCAGCTTACCCAAAGGGAGAAGCAATCGACGTCAACAACGGTGGACGCCACGTTTGATCTCACAGCGTATTACGTTTCGGCCGAGAAGCTTCAGAAATCGGCCCAACCAGCTGGTTCAGGCCAGGTTCCGGCTGCCACCACTCCGCAGCCCGCCAAATAAGTCACGTAAAGAAATATTCGTCAGGAAGCTAATCACCATGAACCATCCAACGAACACACTCAAATACGCCTTAGTAATCGCTCTCACTACGTTGGTCTTCTTTAGCGGCGCGTTTGTAACTGCTAAGGGTCAAGAGAAAACTGAGGTCAAGCCGGTTACGAGTCGCCGCACTGGATCTGGCCGCGACCCTTTCACCAAGTATACGCCGCCACGCGTGATAGTTAAGAAGAGTGACTTGATTACGGCACCCTCAATTGAGGCACGGATTAATCAGTACAAAGCGCAGAAGTTGGCAGCGATGAATGCTAGGGTAAGCCCCCCAAAACCAACAACGGCTTTTCTGTTGAGTGAAATACAGGTGGTCGGAATCTCTCGTTCACCCCGAGGCTATGCAGCAATAGTCGAAGCTTCGCCGATTAAACTAGCATATGTCATTTACCCTGGGGAGAGATTCTACGATGGACAGCTGGTAGCAATAGAAGACAACCGGCTCGTATTCCGTCGGGAAACAGTTTACTCAGATGGGCGCCGCGACC
Source organism: Pyrinomonadaceae bacterium (assembly GCA_046262135.1). Classification (GTDB taxonomy): domain Bacteria; phylum Acidobacteriota; class Blastocatellia; order Pyrinomonadales; family Pyrinomonadaceae; genus PSRF01. The sequence goes on along the minus strand of JBHENH010000079.1, from coordinate 12,065 downwards.
GTTCAGTGGAAATGAAATCCCTGAGGAAGCCCACTGTCGTCGAGGCTTTTGCCGCGACGGCCGCGAGTCCGTCCAGCAATGCCACGGTCGAGTCGGAGAAAAAGTCGGCGCAGAAGGCAACGGCTGACAAACCTTAGATCTTGGTTTTGAATTTATTTACTTATTTTCAGAACCCTTTCCCGCGTAGTTGACCCCGCTAAAGACAGTTGGTGATTAAGCTGCGCAGTTTGACAATCAACCCCGGACGATGCCGCGCTGTGCGGCGCGCGCTTTGGCTGCAGCAGCAACGAGCGTAGCGCGTGGCGGTGCCGCCCAGAATTCCCTTAAGGAGGGAAAGATGCTTTATCTGTCTCGAATCAGAAATAACTCAAAAACTGCCACGCTCGTTCTGGCATTGATGTTTGTTTGCGGCACCGAAATATTTGCTGCAGCCGACAAATCGAACGCGATGGCAACTGGCAATCGGTTAGTTTCAGAGGCCACGCAGTCGCCTTCGCCGTCGCCGGCTCCACGTGGCGTGCTGTCGCAACCGGCTGAGCAAATGTCGCAGTCTCAACAGGGGCGCCAGTATGGGCAACCGGGTTTTGTTGGCGAACCAATTAATCTGAATGTGGTGAACGCCGATATTCGCGACATACTGAACTACATCACGGAACAGTACAGTGTAAACTTCGTGATTGACTCGTCAGTAGGCTCTGTGCCAGTCACCGTAAACGTGCAGGACGTACCTTGGAACGTTGCGCTCGACGCCGTATTAAAAGCCAATAGGCTCGGCATCGAATCCAATGGCAATATTCTTCGCGTCGCGACAACAGACGTCCTTGCCAAAGAATCGGAGATTCAAAAGGTCATCAATGATTCGCGACTCGATGCTTCGCCATTAGTCACAGAATTCATTCGTTTGAATTATGCTCGTGCGTCGGGCACGCTTGCTCAGGCAGCTGGTTCAACTGGCGCGTTTTCTGGTGGCTCGACGAACCTTAGCTTCAGCGGTGGGGCCGGTGGAGATGCAACCGGTGGAAGTGGCGATCAGGGATTACTACCCATCATCTCACGCAGACTTTCACGGCGCGGTTCAATCGAGGTTGATGGACGTAGCAACACTCTCATCATCACCGACGTTAAAGAAAATATAGAAGCAATCCGACAACTCACTGCTATTCTGGATCAGCCCGAGCCCCAGGTAGAGATTGAGACCCGCATCGTTGTCGCCAACCGAAGTTTCAGTCGCGATCTCGGTGCGCAGCTTTCCGCAGGAGTGTTAAACCTCGGCCGTGGAGGCTTGGGTAACTTTTCAACTTTACCGGGCACACCGACAAGTGGAAATAATCCGCAGGGCGTTCCAGGTGGATTAGCTGGAACCACCCAGCCGGTAAATTCACTGCGCGCCGCTGCTGCAAGCACAGTCATTGGTCTGACGACCGGACTTTTCGGTACAGCACAAATTAGCGCACTCATCAGCATGGCTGAAACGAGGGGTGAAGCGAAAACAGTCGCCACACCGCGCGTAACCGCTATAAACAATCGTCCAGCGCAAATCGAAAGTGGCTCACAGATTCCCGTTCAAACTACACAAGCTGCGGGTGGTGGAACGGCCGTCGTGACTACGACGTTCGTTTCAGTGCCGTTGCGTCTATCGATCACTCCTCAAATTACAGACGCTGGAACGGTAATCATGCGCGTTACGATCGAGAACAACACAATCAACACCGGCATAGCCGTCGGCGGCGTCCCGGGTATTGATACCCAGCGCATGCAGACTGAAGTACTTGTTCCAGATGGTGGAACAACGGTGATGGGTGGTGTCCTGGCTGATACTGAAGGCACAACTCGCCAGCGCACTCCAGGACTTGCTTCTATTCCTGTAGTTGGAAATCTGTTCAAACGCAAACTGGTTACGCGCCAAAGCAGCGAGATACTGTTCTTTATCACGCCGCATATTTATCGGCCCGATTACCAGGGACGGCCAACTGCTTCAACGGTAAGCAACGGTCCACGCATGACCACCATTTCGCAACCGGTACCTATGGGCAACCCTCAAAGCAACACACCAACCCCAACGCAGTTGCAGCAGCAACCGCAGAGCAACCCCGGCACACCTGCGCTGGGTGCGCCATCACCAAATGCTCCGAGTGCGGTGCCCAACAGTGCCCGTCCCAGTGCACTTGGGGGACAGCGCCCATAGTCGAAGGTAGTTATGTTTAAAGAAGCACTTGAAGCGGTTATTGAGCGCACCGAGGGAAGCCTCGGTGCACTCATCATGGGTATCGACGGGATTGCAGTTGAGCGGTGTTTGAAAGACGCCGGTCAGGAGGCAAACCTCGATGTAGCCGCTGCTGAGTTTACCTCGCTGGTGAGAAACGCACAGCGGGCGGGGAAAGACACCGGCTTGGGCCATCTTCGCGAACTCGTGATTTCCCTTGAGAGTGCTGTGGTTCTAATTCGCTTGCTCGGCCGTGAATACTTTATAGTACTTGCAATAAGTCCCGGCGGTAATCTTGGCAGGGCACGTTTTGAACTAAGGAAAGCAGAGATCCAAATGGCACGCGAGTTTGCTGTCTAAGTCGAAACTAACTAAGAGAAAAGTTACGGCCGCTTCTTCGGAAGCGGCCTTTTCTTTTGGCTCGCCTATCAAGGCAAACGAACGTACGGCATTCCGCGCATGATAATCCTCTGTCTTCGAGCTACTCTCCGCGGATTCACCAGCGGGTTAAATACGGTTCGAGGATTCGGAATCATTGCTGAAAGAAACGCTGACTCGTTTACATTGAGAGCAGAGGCGGGTTTGTGAAAATAATGCTGCGCCGCAGCTTCAGCACCATATACGCCATCACCCCACTCAATAACATTTAGATATAACTCAAGAATTCGTCGCTTCGGAAGGTTATATTCGAGAAAGACCGTCAAGATAGCTTCCTGTCCTTTTCGAAAAAAGGTTCTGTCTGACGAGAGATAAAGGTTCTTGGCAAGCTGTTGAGAAATGGACGAAGCGCCACGCTTAAAGTCAGGAAAATTAGGCAACCAGTCATCGTTTTCACCTTCTTTTTTTGCTTCGCGGGCTGAATCACGAAGGGCATCGTCCCACGCTTTCTGAATAGCTTTATAATCAAATCCGTTATGCGTTGCGAAGTTTACGTCTTCACCAGCCAAGACTGCCCGCACCAAATTTGGCGAAATTCTATCGAGAGCTACCCAGGTTTGTTCACGTCTCGGCGGTTTTCCACGTGCCACCGCTTCCCTCGAGCGCGTGGCGATGAGGGACGTCGTCACGGGGTTTTCAGTCCGTAAGTGCGAAATCCGAATGAACATGATCGCCTCGTAGCCGATGAAGCCAATCGATACGCCAAGCACCACCAATAGCAATCCTTTTATAACTCTGCGCATTCGAATATTTTGAGGCGACCAATTAGTGGAGGATGTGTGATTACCGTGAGCGTTGCCGTGGGTCGAGATATTCTCGAAGGCCGTCGCCGATAAAATTAAAGGCAAGGACAGTAAGGGCTATGGCTATACCCGGGAAGACGAGGGCGTGTGGCGCAGCTTGCAGAGTTGACAAATCGCGGGCCTCTTCAATCATGACTCCCCAGGATGGCGCCGGCGGCGGAACGCCGAGTCCCAGGAATGACAACGCTGCTTCGGACAAGACAGCGCCTGCCATTCCCAGGCTCGCCTGTACGATCAGCGGCTGAATCGCATTCGGCAGTATGTGAATGAGGAGTATTCGTGCATCACTTGCCCCAAGAGCGCGAGCCGCTTGAACGAAATCATATTCGCGCACCTTGAGGACCTGACCACGAATCAGTCGCGCATAACCCACCCATCCGATGATGCAGAGAGCGAATATCAGCTTATTTAGCCCCGCGCCCAGGAAAGCGACCATTGCGATAGCAAGCAGCAGACCTGGGAACGCCAAGAAGACGTTGAAGACATAGCCGGAGATGATGCGATCGACCCACCCTCCGTAGTATCCGGCGAGAGCCCCCAAGATAGTGCCGACTACCGCTGAAACCGAGACCACGACAATACCCACCTTCAACGAAATGCGTGCGCCAAAAATCACCCGTGAGAATATGTCGCGGCCCGTAGAGTCCGTACCAAAGAAGTATTTCATTGATGGGGGCAGATAACGAAGCGACAGATTTGTCGTCCCGACGTCATGTGTAGCTATCCAGGGAGCAAAGATCGCGACTACGACGAGAATCGCCACAATGACAAGACCGATGATCGTTAAACGGTTCATTTAGCTTCGACCAGTTTTCTCTAATTCGTTGCTGACAAACATAAAATGCCTGCATGCAGCGCAATCTAGGAAACTCTTATGCGCGGGTCAAGCCATCTGTAGATCATATCAGTGAGCATGTTGGCCAAGATATATGTCATGCTGATAACCAGCACGCATCCCTGGACCACGCGGTAGTCTCTCTTCCCGATGCCATCTTCCACCAGCAGCAGGCCCAACCCAGGCCATCCGAAAATCTTTTCGGTGATGATCGCTCCTGCCAGAAGTACTCCCAACTGCAAACCGAGAATTGTTATCACCGGTATAAGACCGTTCTTTAAGACGTGCTTGTAAACCACTTTCGTTTCACTCAGGCCCTTGGCACGTGCAGTGCGAACGTAATCTTCTCCCAACTCTTCAATAACGGACGAGCGCACCATTCGCGTTAGAATAGCCGACAACGCCGCCCCTAATGTGAACGATGGAAGAATAAAATCCGTCCAATCCGACCGTCCGTAAGGTGCGAGCCACCCTAGTTTGACGGCGAACAAATACACCAGCATAGGACCAATAACGAAACCTGGCAGGCTGATGCCAATCAAGGCAATCACTGACGCAAGATTGTCCATCCACGTTCCCTGATTCTTCCCTGCAAAAACGCCCAGGGGAATCGCGATCACGATAGCGATAGCTAAAGCCGCCAGCGCGAGTTGCACCGTCGCACCAAACCGCGAATTCAGAAATGCCAATATTTTTTTCCAGAAGGACGCGTTCGAGGGTGTAGAACAGTTTTGGAAGATAGCTTTCGCTACGGGGCAATCAGTACGAAAGGAGCGACCCATGTCGCCGTGAAGAAGCGCGGCCCAATATTCGACGTACCGGTTGTCTGCGCCATGCCACGCAAAGTGACGGCTTCCTGCCGTGTCGCGAGGAAAGGAAAAGAAAAAGGGTGGACGATCGAGACCATGCTCCTGGCGAAACTGTTCAAACTGCTCTGGCGTTGCCTGCTCGCCCAACACTGACACTGCCGGATCCCCAGGCACCAGTTCGATGAGCAGCGTAACTAACGAGACTACGGTCCACACTACCAACAAAAAGATCGCGAAGCGTCGCAATCCCCCAAAAACTTTGCGCTTGAAAGCTGAAGGCACTCTGGCGTGACTCTTCGAAGAGAAGGGATCTAATTCGGGAGGATAATATCACAATGGCGTGCGTGGAAGGGACGCTTTCGTATGCGCATAAGAACGTAGCCCGAAGAAAGCTCAACTGAGTCGCATGGCCCCGACAACCGCACGATCCCCCAGAGCAATCCTTCGGGCTTCGGTTCATGGTTGCAAGTTACTGATCGCAACCAATCTCTAAATTCGCTTCCGGGCGCTTGCCCACGTGCAACGCTGCAATACCCCCGGTCAAATTTTGAAATCTAACGTTCTTAAATCCGCATTGCTTCATCATAGAAGCGAGTTCTTCCTGATCCGGAAACCGCGATACCGACTCGGGCAAGTATTGATACGCGCTTCTCGAACCGCTTATTAAACCACCCAGCAGAGGCAGCACCCTTGTAAAATAGATTCTAAAAAGCCAACGCAAAACGGGCGTCCTGGCCTTCGAAAACTCCAAAACCGCTAGTGTTCCACCGGGCTTCAGCACTCTCAAAAGTTCCCTGATGCCTGTATCGATACTCGCTAGATTGCGCAGCCCGAAAGCGATGGTGACTCCGTCAAAGGAGCCCTCACCAAACGGAAGGTCAAGCGCATCGCCTTCGATAAACGCTATGTGCCCGCCGTCTCTCTGCGGTTTCGACACCGCGATCTCAAGCATCGGCCGGCAGAAGTCAATGCCGACAATCTGGGCATTTCCACTTTCACTAAGTTTGACCGACAGATCCCCCGTACCACAGGCCACGTCCAAAATTCGTGTCCGGTTGGCAGGGAGCTCGGCGTAAAGCGTCTTTGCCACTAGCCGTCGCCACCTGCGGTCGACATTGCCCGACAGAAGGTGATTTAAAAGATCATATCGACCCGCAATGGTCGCGAACATCTCACGCACGCGGCGCGCTTGCTCCGTCTTAGCTGAGCTTTGCAGGTCAGGCACAGTTAACTGGAAATGACTGATGGGTTGGTTGCAGACAGGTTGCGAATGATTTGTGATTAATCTAAGTGTCGACGGAGCGACGGATTAAGGCTTAGGAACCTTCGGACCTGAACTGTCGTCGCTTTTGCGATCGATCTCTCCCAACAATTCAACTTTTCCGTAACGCTCAATCTGAGTTTTTACGAGATCAGAGTTACCCACTACGATCGAGGCCCACGTGTTGTTTCTAAAGAGACGCGCTGCAACCCGGTCGAGGTCATTCGGTGAAGCCGCGTTCGATAAGCGCGTCTCTTGATTGACATGGGTGAGTCCATATGTGTCGACATCAAGCCAAGCGTCGGCAATGCCATCGGGCGTCGACAGTTCCTTGTTAGCCAGCGCGTTGACTTCCACTTTCGCCTGCTGAAGCTCTGCAGCAGTGACGGGGGAAGTAGCGAACGACTTAATTACTGCCTGGGCAGCCCATAGTGTTTTGCCCGCAAGCAGACTGTCTATGGCGGTGCCCATCACAAATATACCCGGGAGTACAAAGGATTCGTGCCTTACGAAAACGGGGTTGCGCGCGAGATCGGGCAGAAGTCTTTCCCACCGCTGGCGAGCTACTATAGCCAGGAGTGAAGCGGCAGGTGTATCCGGATCCTGCCGTGAGAAACCTCTTGCGGCCAATCTAATCTCGACACTCTGATCGGCAAGCGCATTGATAATTAACGTAGGCGAGTCAACACCTGCCGGCTGTTTAAAAGTTGGAGGAACTAGTTGTTCACTCTTCCGCCAGATACCGAGGAGTTGGCGTAGAGCGCGCATCGCCCGATTGTGCGGAACACCTCCGATGATGACTAGCGAGGAGTTGTTCGGATTCAGGAATCGCTCTCGCGCAAGCATGAGATCCGCTCGATCGACGCGCGCAAGAGATTCTACAGTTCCCATGTAGGGGCGGCCGTAAGGAAAATCCCCAAACAACCGTGATGCAATGGCCCGGTCCGCGAGCATCGAGGGGGAGATACTGGTTTCGCGTATGATCTTTATTCGTCCTTCGCGAACTTTTGCCACGTTTTCAGGCGTCAGTTGTGTGGCAACCAAAGCCGTTCGTAGGATCTCAATAATCCTCTCAAACTCGCTGGCGCGACCCTGCATAGTGATCGTCACCGAGTCGTAATTGGTCGTCACATTCAAGCGGCCCTGCATCTCCTCCGTAAAGTATTCGCGCGTCGTCGGATCCGGAAAAAGAATATCTCCCAGCAGAGCCATACCACCGGCCTTACCTGCAAGATCAAACGCCGCACCGCTATGAATGCGCAGCTTAATCAAGACGTCTTTGTCACCGGGCCGGGTCCACTGAAGCACTCGTAGGCCGTTGAGGAGCCGGGTTTGCTCGGGCTCGGGAGTAACCTGCCCGAAGATAACCGAATGCGCGGCCGTAAGAAGGCAAGCCGCGAGAAGCGATTTCCGTAGTAAATGCGTCGATCTAACTAAATTCATTGGAGGTTTTACTGCCTTGTGACGATGAATATACCGGTCAGCCCCTGGAATAATGTTAGAGGGAACAAAAACATCTTAGTGGCACGATTTTTGGTCGTCAACCGTTTGGCCTCTAAACGCATCCAACGCCATAGTTTGAGAGGATTCGCCAGGATCGAAGGGTGGAATTCCAGCTTTATTACGCCTCCTGACCACGGTATTTGATATTTGAACCCAAAAGAAGACGGATCTTTGAGGGAAGCCCGTATCTTTTAGACGTTTGCAGGTAATAACAGTCAGGAAGCGCTTCCTAGAGAACGAGTACCGAGTGCCAGAAAGATTAACAGACGAACTTTTGCTTCAAAGAGCAGGAGCTGGTGACCCGGCGGCTTTCCTTCAACTATATGAGCGGCATCGGGATCCGGTTTTCCGTTTTGCTTACCGGCTTTCCGGAACAATTGAAATGGCTGAAGACATCACTCACGATTGTTTCTTGAGCTTGATAAAACACCCTGGCAACTTTGTTCCGAGCCGAGCGTCTTTGCGTACGTACCTTTTCTCCGCAGTTCGCAATCTTTGGCTCAAGCTGCTCCGAAAAACTGGTAGAGAGCTGACCCTGGATGACTTCAGTGAGGATCAATTTGTCGTTCTCGATCGTCACCCGCTAAGCGACTTGCTTGACGACGAGCTGTCTTTGAAAGTTGAAGAAGCTGTTTCCAGCTTGCCACCATTGCAACGAGAAGCGTTGGTACTTTTCGAATACGAGTCGATGTCGCTCAATGAGATCGCAAGCATAGTTGGTGCTGACGTAGGAGCGGTTAAAGCTCGCCTCCATCGTGCGCGCGGGCGACTACGGAATGCGTTGGGACCATATTTGAATACAAGTCGCGAAATTGTTACTTTGGAGAAAGCTTAAGATGAGTAGCAGGGAACACGGAGAGAAATTTATTTCCGATGATGAGCTCAAGAGCGTGCTTGATCGCTGGTTGGCTCCGGAGCCGTCAAAAAGTCTCGATCAGCGAGTCGCAAACAGTTATCATAGAGAGATGGCAAGCGCAGCAGCACGGCCTGCGCTCTCGCCCCCAAGCCAAAAAGAGGTAGTAAAGATGAAGTTTTGTTCCACATGCAAGGAAGAGTTCGCGGACAAATTCAGTTTTTGTCCCGTCGACGGGACCCCACTAACTGAGCTTATTTCCGAGCCCGAACCCAAGTTGAAATCCGGGAGCTTCAGCGAGCCTGTAATAGCAGGCGCGCCGGTTCTGGCTGCGGCTGGCTCTGCGCGATTTGTTCCGCACGGCGAGTACCATTTGACCATGATTGATGATGCGGGCTTGGTAGGCAGACTGGCAAAAGAAATGTCGGACGTGGCTCATGAGTACCAGTTGACCTGGCCGGAGTTCAAGCGCGACCCCTTCGGATTCACCAAGAGGTCACTGGTCGGGTATGGCCAGGTAGCTTCAAAATTCTTTGCAAACCGAAATGTTGTTATTTCGTTAATAGTGGCCGTGGTGGCAATGGCAGCGGTAGTCGTTATTACGGGCATTTTGGATCGCTCGCAGTCCACAGGAACATCGCGCGCGGGCCTCATTGGGTTTAGTGTACTGGCAGGTGCAATCCTGATTACGATTTTTGCTACCTGGCTACGCAAGAATCAGGGCGGTGCAGTGCTAGGAGCGCCCGAATCAGACGCTAACAATGCTGTTTTCGGAGTGATTGCAGCCTTTTCTGTTCTTCTATTGGTCGTGGGGGGCGGCGTTTTTCTCAACTTTTGGCAACAGAAGAGGGCCGCACAAGAACAAGCCAGCGATGAACTCGTGGTTGAGCAACTGATTGATATCCCGTCTGAACAACCCACGCCTGACGTAGGTACTGCCGGATTAAATAAGGGCAAGGGGGGCGGCAGCAAACCAAAACAGGAGAAGCCGGGTGGCGGTGGCGGCGGAGGCCGCGAAGATCCGAAGCCAGCTTCGTTTGGTAAGACACCTCAGGCGTCCTTGACTGTTCCTCAGGTTGTCGCACCAGACCCGAAGCCGCCAACGATCAAGAATCCGTCCTTGCCAGTGGCTGCGACCGTGGTGGCAGACCCTATGCTGATTCCACCGGATGCTCGGGTTCTTCCATATGGCGACTTCAAGTCCAAGAGCACTGATCCGTCATCTGGCCCTGGTACAGGCAATGGTATTGGTACCGGTAGAGGTGGCGGTATTGGACCTGGTGAAGGTGGTGGTATTGGACCAGGCCGTGGCGGAAACATCGGCGGTGGCGACTATCGGGAAGGCGGTGGCGGTCCCGGCGGTGGAGGCGGCGGAACCGACTATAACAAAATCTTCAGCGGCAAAGATGTGAGCTCAAAGGCGCGCGTTCTTTCCAAGCCCGAACCTCAGTACACAGAGGACGCACGAAAGAACCAGGTGACGGGTACCGTTGTATTGCGAGCCGTGTTCACTTCCGGTGGGCAGGTGACGAACATACGCGCCGTCTCAGGACTTCCTTACGGTTTGACCGAGAGAGCAATAGCCGCGGCCCGTAACATTAAGTTTGTTCCCGCTACTAAGGATGGACGCACCGTTTCGATGTACATCCAGCTGGAATACAACTTCAACCTTTATTAAGGGGATCTGGTTAAAGAGAATGGGCGCCGATGGTAAAAGTCGGCGCCCTTTTTATTGTCCGGCATTTTCGGGGCTAGACGAGCTGCGACTTAACTCAACCGCTCAATAAAGCGTCTGAGACGTGTCACACCTTCTCTTAATTGTTCCATGGACGTGGCGTAGGACATCCGAAGATATCCCTCCGCTCCGAAAGCCGCGCCATCAGTAACAACTGTTTGTTCCTGCTCGATTAAACGCAAAGCAAACTCGCCGGAACTTCTCAGTTGGGGCCCTAAACATTCCCGGACACTGGGGAAGGCGTAGAATGCTCCTTCCGGCTTGTTACAACTAATACGTGGAATCTCGCTAAGGGCATGAAGCAGCCACGCGCGTCGGGCAGTATATTCCTGCAACATTGTGGCAACTGATGCTTGCGATCCATTCAAAGCTTCCACGGCTGCGCTTTGAGCAATGGAATTTGGATTACTCGTGGAATGGCCTTGTACCTTGAGCATCTCCCGCGTCCATTCGCGGGACGCCAGGGCGTAGCCGATGCGCCACCCGGTCATCGCATATGTTTTGGAAAACGAGCCGGCGATACAAAGACGGCTTCGCAGTTCCGAAGGCAAGCCGGCCGCGCTGAACACCTGAGCAGGAGGGTAAACAAAACGCAGGTAACACTCGTCCGAGACTACATATATGTTGCGTTCAGCCAGGAGTTCCATAATCCGTCGAAATTCTGACGGGAAGATCACTCGACCTGAAGGATTGCACGGTGAATTTAATATGATTAGTTTCGTGCGCGGCGTGATAGCGCGCTCTACTTGTTCCGAACTTAAAACGAACCCGGTCTCTTCAGTCTCTATAAAGGACGGAATCCCTCCGGCGAAAACTACAACCTCAGGAAAAGTCACCCAATACGGTTTTGCCATCAAGACTTCATCGCCGGGGTTAATGAGGCTGACTACAGCGTTGAAGATAGCTTGCTTACCGCCCGAGGCAACCATAACTTCGGCAGGCTCATAATCGGCGTTAAACTCCCGCCGGTAAAATTCAATGATGGCTTTCTGAATTTCACGTGTACCGCCTGTTGGTGTGTACTTGGTTTTACCGGCGCGTATGGCTTCTTCGGCAGCCCTTTTGATGTTCTCCGGTGTGTCAAAATCCGGCTCACCGGCGCCGAAGTCGACAACGCTCACTCCCTGAGATCGCAATGCATCGGCGGCTTGCATAGCTGCAAGGGTAGAAGACGCTTGCATCCTGGCCACGTTTTCGGCGGGTTGAAATATTGAGGCAGCGGGTTTACTAGTGATCATTTTGCGATCCTGAGTGGCACAGAGTAAGTTC
>JBHENH010000079.1:0-346 GCA_046262135.1 Pyrinomonadaceae bacterium | reverse complement strand
TCGAAAGCATCAACGCGAAGCACGCAGCTGCGCCGCTCGATTCTCTGGAGCACCTCGTCAAGCATTGCGCGACGCTCCTCTATCGAGAAGAAGGGCCGCTTTTCAGGATTCAACAGGATCGCGATGATTATCTCATCAAACAGTTTGCAGCCGCGTTCAATGATGTCAAGGTGTCCGTTTGTGACGGGATCGAATGATCCCGGATAGATGGCGCGCCGCATGAGCTTGAATGGTAATTGGTAAACGGCGAATCGTAAATAGCTGATCCTGCGTGAGTCTTGGCTTTCTATTACAAAGGGATAACTAACGCGCGCCTTGACAGGGTAAAGCCTGGGTGGTTCAATAA
>JBHENH010000078.1:8591-13930 GCA_046262135.1 Pyrinomonadaceae bacterium | reverse complement strand
CTGCACAGGCTACGTAAGCAGACACAACAACATGATCGCTGAAACAAAAAAGCTCGAGAGTCCTTATCAGGAATCCTTCCAGGCCCTGGAACGGTGCGATGTAAATTCCAAGTCGAACTGGCTTACGCAGTTGCGTGAGGACGCTATGGCTAGCTTTATAGATTTGGGCTTTCCATCAGTAAAAGATGAAGAGTGGAAATACACCAATGTGGCGTCGATTGCTCGTGCCGACTTCAAACCCTTTATTCCCGGATCGGAACAGGCCGTAGGATCAAACGCAGCGGCGCTGGCACATTTCGGCTACGTAGAAGCAGAAACCAGCCAGCTGGTTTTTGTAAACGGCGTGTGGCGTGACGACCTGTCCTCATTAACGGGTCTTCCTGAAGGCGTGGTTGCCATCGATCTCTCGCAAGCCCTGGGCGACGATCGGAATAAGGAACGTATTCGACACCATTTGGCACGAGGCGCCGATCATATTGCGAATGGTTTCACAGCCCTCAACACCGCCTTCGTTGGACATGGCGCTTTTGTTTACATACCGAAAGGCGTCACAGTCAACCAACCAATACATCTGCTTTTCATTTCTGATGGTTCAGAGATGGTGACTTTTCCGCGCGTGTTGGTGATAGCGGAAGAAAACAGTGGTGCCAGCGTGATTGAGAGCTACGCCAGCAGTCAAGCTCGCCAGTATTTTACAAACGCCGTAGTCGAGGTTGTATTGAAAGACGGCGCGCGCGTAGAGCATTGCAAGGTGCAGCGCGAAAGCGTGGAAGCTTTTCACGTCGCCACGACAGTGGCTGATCTGGGTTCGAACGCTACGTATGATGCCACTACGATTACGTTCGGAGCTGCAATTTCAAGACATGACTTTCAGGTTATCCTGGACCATGAAGGCGCAGAATGTTGGGTCGACGGCCTTTACCTCGTTACTGGCACGCAACACGCCGATACGCATTCTGTAATCGACCACAAAAAGCCGCACTGTACCAGCCATCAGCTATACAAAGGGATCCTCGATGGTAAGTCGCGCGCGGTGATCAACGGCAAAATCTTTGTTCGTCACGTCGCGCAAAAGACTGACGCAATGCAAACGAACAAAAATCTGTTGTTGTCTAATGAAGCAAGGGTAGATACAAAACCTCAACTTGAAATCCTCGCTGATGATGTTAAATGCGCGCACGGCGCGGCCGTCGGCCAAATTGATGAAGACGAACTGTTTTATCTCAAGACGCGTGGAATTCATCATGATTTGGCGCGCAATCTATTAACTTACGGATTTGCGGAAGAAGTTATTGCGAAAATAAAGATCGCGTCGATCCGCGCTCAGCTGGATGAGGCGGTACTGCATCGTTTGAATGCGCGGTTGGAAGCTTGAAGGGAATGCGGCCTCACCGATCTTAGCAACCGTGAAGTCGTGATGTTGGCCGAATATTTAACGTATGGCAACAATTGAAAAATCAGTCGTAAGAACCCATGACGACGGCGGTTTCGACGTGGGCCGCATCCGTGAGGATTTTCCTGTTCTGCGCCAGGTCGTAAACGGGAAGCCGCTCGTCTATCTGGATAACGCGGCATCGTCACAGGTGCCTCAGGTTGTTATCGACCGCGGTAGCATCTATCTCGAAGACGAACATTCTAATATCCACCGCGGCGTCCATTACTTAAGCCAGAAGGCAACAACTGCTTACGAAGGCGCGCGCGAAAAAGTGAAGCGCTTCATCAACGCGCGCGAAGCAAAGGAATGCATCTTTGTCAGGGGCGCCACCGAAGGCATAAATCTCGTGATGCACGGGTATGGTCGCAGGTTCATTGGCGCTGGGGACGAGATAATTATTTCGGCAATGGAGCACCATGCGAACATTGTCCCCTGGCAGATGCTCTGCGAAGAAAAGGGCGCCATTCTCCGTGTGATCCCGATGAATGATGCAGGAGAACTGCTGCTGGATGAATACGACGCGCTTCTGAATGAGCGAACAAAATTCGTCGCGTTCACGCATGTATCGAATGCGCTGGGAACTATTAACCCGGTCAGGAAGATGATCGACCAGGCGCATAAGTATGGAGTCCCAGTTCTCATCGATGGCGCCCAAAGTGCACCTCATATGCAGGTGGACGTGCAGGATCTCGACTGCGATTTCTATGCCTTGTCCGGACACAAGATGTTTGCGCCAACCGGTAGCGGCGTGGTCTACGGTAAGTCCGAGCTGCTGGAAAAGATGAATCCGTTTCAGGGTGGCGGCGATATGATCAGGAGCGTAACTTTTGAGAAAACCACCTATGCCGACCTGCCGAACAAGTTTGAAGCCGGCACGCCGGCTATTGCTTCACAGATTGGTCTGGGCGCGGCAATAGATTACTTAAACTCTATTGATCGCAAGAAAGCGGCTAAACATGAGCAGGACTTGCTGCGTTACGCCACCAGGCGGCTGACAGAGATTGAAGGCGTTCGTATCGTAGGTACTGCCCGGGAGAAAACCAGTGTTCTGTCGTTCGTCATAGATGACATTCATCCACACGACATTGGAACCATTCTCGATCAGGAGGGCATTGCGGTTCGCGCGGGTCACCACTGTGCCCAGCCGGTGATGCAGCGTTTCAATATCCCGGCGACCGCCCGTGCCTCGTTTGCGTTCTATAACACGAAGGAAGAAGTTGATGTTTTGGCGCGCACAATCGAAAAAGTTGTGGAGATTTTTTCATAGTAACTCGTAAATGGTAATGGTGGATGCAAGTTTGAAGTGCAACAGAGCATTGACTATTTGTTTCGCCCCAGAGGGGCGAGATGTTTATAGCCTTGCAGTATTTTCTTATCCCAGAAGCTCTGTAGGAGCGTAACTGTTTCTCTGCCTCCGGCGCAGCCTCCGCTGCCGAGTTTCGCTCCTAACGGAGCGAAGTCTTTGGGCACGGTCTTCGTACGCTATAAACATCTCGCCTCTCTGGGGCGAAGCGGCGCATATTACGCTCCTAGGGAATTGCGGAGCAAGAAAGCATCGCCAGACTATAAACATCTCCGCTCTGATGCGAAGCGAGAGACGATTTCCGTTATCCTATTTACCATTTACTATTCACCGGTGTTTATGTCTGAACTGAGCGAGCTCTACCAACAGGTTATTCTCGACCACAATAAGAAGCCGCGAAATTTCCAAAAGCTGGAAACTGCGAACCATTCTGCCGAAGGGTTTAATCCGCTTTGCGGCGATCAACTAACAGTCTATTTGAATCTGGAAGACGATGCTGTGAAGGAGATTAGCTTTGTGGGGTCCGGATGTGCCATCTCTAAAGCTGCCGCGAGCATGATGACGCAGGCGATCAAAGGAAAGAGCAAACAGCAGGCAGAACAACTCTTTACCGAGTTTCATGAAATGGTGACGGGAAACATGGATGAGGACAACAACGAGGACGCCGCCGGGAGTGGTCTCGGCAATCTGAGGGTTTTCGCCGGTGTACGCGAATTTCCGGTACGAGTAAAGTGTGCGACGCTTGCCTGGCATACGATGCACGCCGCGCTTAACAATCAGGAGACCATTTCGACTGAATGACACCTCCCGCTGATGACGACTGTTAGCGATCAGGATTGTGAACAAGCGCTGCCACGCCCCGCATTGCCAGTTCGCTTTCCAAATCCCCGTTCAGAAATCGCCGGGCATCTGCATTTTGCCTCAGTACTGCATCCATGTGACAGAGCGTCAATCCACGCGCAAATAGATGCGACTCTTCTCCGGAACATAGTTCCGCGATCGGCCGCATCTCCCTGGAAATCCAGGCTAACTCTGCGGTAAATTGCATATTCCGCAACGACTCGTGCACTTCCTCGACATTGTCCATGAAGTGCATGTGATCAGCTCGCCGCAGAATGACCATTCGTTTTGTCGCCGGCGTCCTTCCGAATAGTTCGTACATTCCCTCGAGTGGTAGTGAAATATCGTTTTCCGCAACCAAATACAGTGTGGGTACATCCCGCCCCCAATTGAAACCAAGCTTCACGTTGAGTATTCCCGGCTTGGGATGAGAGCTACCCCCGGGTGCCAGTGTCACGACTGAACGGATGCGCGGCTCCGCGTCAGGTGTTGCAAGTGCTGTCCAACCGCCGAAGCTGTGTCCTACGATCCCGATCCGCTCGGCATCGACATAGGCTTGGGAGTTCCAAAGGGCGCGGGCAACCAACTGGTCGAGAAGAAAGCGTATATCTGGCACGCGATTGGCAATCCACGCTTGTTGTCTAACAGTTTTTTCATCGTTGGTCTCATTGCTATTACGGGCCAGCTCGGGCGCTACAATCTCGGAGTGATCCAGGGCCGCGACCACATATCCGTGGCTGCTTAAATGAGTGCATAGAAACGTTGCGGAGCGCCGGTTGCCGCCACTGGAGTGCGAAAAGGCGATGAGAGGATAGGTCCCGGCCTCCGCGGCGGCATCGCGTATGGCCATCTGTTTTCGGTTCGTATCAGGTATCTGAAACGCGAACGAGTCTTGCGTGGATGCGAGATCCTGGCCCGCGTGGTTCGAGGTTGCCGGATACCAGATCTCACAAGGATACGTTCGACCTCGCGCCTCATCACGGGCCTGAATCGTGCGCACACCCACCGGAAATGGACCGCGGGCGAATGGATCGTAACTAGCGCGTCTGTTTGTCTTCATTGCATCTTTCAGAAGAATGATTTCCTTGGCTGATTGAATAAACAGCCCATCGAGGTCGGAGGTTATGAAACCGTTGGTAACAAATCAAGCCTGCAGAGGTTTAGTCCTGACACCTTCAAAACCATCTGCTATTTTTCGCTGCTGGAAAAGCGCCACGCCATGCAATAATATTTCCACTCCATGTCAGGCAGGGCATCTTAATAGTGATCATCACTTCCGTCGAACTGCGCGAAATTCGCCTTCCTTTAGTTCACTTTTTTGAAACGAGTTTTGGCCGCACCATTGAACGACGTATTATTCTGACCCGCGTCATCGACAAAGACGGCGTCGAGGGTTGGGGCGAATGTACCGCGGGCGAAGGACCATTCTATTGCGATGAATGGACTGAAACCGCCTGGACCACGCTAAACACTTTCCTCGCTCCCATGGTTGTCGGAAGAGAAGTTAAGCACGCGGCGGAATCGTGGGGGCTGATGGCGCGCGTTCGTGGTCATCGGATGGCCAAGGCCGCAATCGAAACTGCCGTCTGGGACCTCGCGGCCAAAAAAGCCGCTACGCCTCTCTGGAAGTATCTCGGCGGCGTTCAGCCGTCGATTGTGTGCGGGGTTTCAATCGGAATCCAGGACTCACCAGCAGTTTTGCTCGAAAAGATCGAAAACGAGTTGACTGCCGGTTATCAGCGAATCAAGATCAAGATCAAA
>JBHENH010000078.1:0-8581 GCA_046262135.1 Pyrinomonadaceae bacterium | reverse complement strand
GCATATACGCTTGCCGATATTCCTCTGTTTAGAGAGTTGGATCGCTATAATTTGATGATGATCGAACAACCGCTCGCCCATGACGACATTTTCGACCACAGCGAGCTTCAGAAGCAGATCGATACGCCAGTTTGTCTGGATGAATCCATTCGTTCAAGCGAAGATGCAAAGCACGCGCTCAATATTGGGGCCTGCCGGATCATAAACGTCAAGCTCGGCCGCGTCGGCGGTCATTATGAAGCTCAACGCGTGGAACGCACCTGCCGGGAAAACAATATACCTGTATGGTGCGGCGGAATGCTCGAATCGGGAATTGGCCGCGCTCACAACATTGCCATGGCTACGCTGGCCGGGTTCACTCTTCCCGGCGACGTTTCCGCCAGCGCGCGTTACTGGAAGGAAGACATTATTGAACCTCCTGTGACCATCACGGCGAGCGGCACAATTGTCGCGCCCGGGAAGCCCGGCCTGGGTTTCAACATTAACCTGCCACGCATCGATTCGCTCACTACCAGAAAAGTAGTTATCGATCAAACGAATTTGTAAAACAACTTGAACTGTGAACGCGCGCCGACCAGATGCCACCTGACACTCCATTTCCTTTCGCAAGACAAGTTAAAGAACTGTTTCTTGAACGGCAACCTACGATCCTTGGTTTGACGCGCGCGTTGGTAGAGATAGAGTCACCGTCCGGCGATCAGACTGGCAGCGTTGCTGTAGTCGAACTGTTGTCCCAGGCGGCGGAGGCTGCTCGCTGCGTAAATTCAATCGATAGGGTTGACGTTCCGGATTTTGGTCAGCATCTCGTGATTCGGGCTTTCCAGGAGAAAGCTTCTGCCGGCAACATCCTCTTGGTGGGCCACACAGATACCGTCCATCCACGCGGCTCGGTTTTGAAACGACCCTGGCGTCAGGAGGGTGAGCGGATTTATGGACCGGGAATATTTGATATGAAAGGGAATTGTGCGCTGGCCATAGCCTTGCTGCACGCCTGCGACGACTTGAACATTGTTCCAAACTCCGGCGTTATCCTGGCACTGACCTGTGATGAAGAAGTTGGAAGCAGCTCGGGCTGGCCGGTACTGCGAAGTATCGCTGAGAAGGAAGGCGTGCGCGGCGCGCTGATATTGGAACCACCTGCGCCGGGCGGCAAAGTGAAGACCGGCCGCAAGGGCACGGGTATTTTTAAGATGCACGTCGAAGGCCGCGCCGCGCATGCGGGCCTCGATCCGCAAAAGGGAGCGAGCGCAATTCTGGAACTGGCCAAACAGATCCAACGGCTTCATGCGTTGAATATTTCCGGCAGCGGAATAACGGCAAACGTTGGGGTGGTGAAGGGAGGCACGCGATCAAATGTGGTCGCGGCCGAGGCTACCGCGGAGATAGATGTGCGATTTGCCACTGCGGCTGAAGCGAAGATCGTCGAAGCGACGCTCGTCAACACCAGCGCGTTTGACGAGCGCGTCCGCATAAACGTTTCGGGTGGCATTAATCGTCCGCCGCTGGAGCGAACAGAGAAAGTCGTAGAGATTTATGAACGAGCTCGCACTATCGCGGCACTGCTTGATTGGGAGCTCGGCGAAACGCAGGTCGGAGGGGCGTCCGACGGAAATTTCCTGGCGGCGATGGACATGCCTGTTCTGGATGGACTGGGAATAGATGGTGAAGGTGCCCACGCCACAGATGAACATATCGTCGCCGACGACTTGCCACAACGAGGCGCGCTTTTAATCGGACTAATCGCGTCGCTATGAAACTCGCTACCTGGAACGTCAATTCCATTATCGCCCGCCTGCCTCACGTTATACGCTGGCTGCAGGCCGTCCAACCGGATGTGCTTTGCATGCAGGAAACTAAGTGCATGGATGACAAGTTTCCGTTCGACGAGTTTTCAAAAATCGGTTATTGCGCGAGTGTGTTCGGGCAGCAGAGTTACAACGGCGTGGCCCTTGTCGCACGCCAGGAATGTGCAGAAGTTCAACGAGGCTATTATCAGGACGAAGAAGGGTCGCATGCGCGTCTGCTGGCGGCAACTATCGATAAAGTCCGCATCGTGAATGTCTACATTCCGAACGGCCAATCCGTCGGCTCAGAGAAATTTGAATTTAAGCTCGACTGGATGAGGCGGCTGCGTCAATTTTTCGAAAGTAGCTACAACGCCACCTCACCAGTGATTCTTTGCGGAGATTTCAACGTGGCTCCGGAAGATCGCGATGTTCATAATCCAAGACTATGGCAGGAGAGGATTATGTGCAGTCAGGCGGAGCGGTCGGCATTGGATGAGATAAAGCGCTGGGGTTTTACAGATTGTTTCCGGCTACATCACGAAGAAGAAGGAAAGTTCTCGTGGTGGGATTATCGCGCCGGCGCTTTTCGTCGCAACATGGGTTTGCGCATTGATCACATTTGGGCAACCGAATCTTTAGGCCAACGCAGCCAGGACGCGTGGATTGACATTGAGCCTCGCACGTGGGAGCGACCATCGGATCATGCTCCGGTAGTCTCGGAGTTTAGTTGACGTTCGAATCGTGCGCATTTATGGACAGCACCCAGGGACTTGGGCGGGTGCGTTTGTAAAAACTGCGCCGTGGAAACGGATGTGGAAGAGTACCTGGAGAAACCAGAAACGCAACCGACCTCGCCGGCGCGTTTATTCATCTGAACGGAACAGCGGTTCGCGGCGGTTGGCATGAAGCTAACCGCCGCGAGTTTGCAGGTTCTCTGAGAGAAGTCTACTTAAACCCCTGGCTTGTACAGATTACTGCGCAGCTCCGCCAACGCTTTCTTTTAGCCATTCGTAGGCAAACCTCTGTAAGGCGTCATGCCGATGCCAACGATGTACCCCAAAGCGAAGCAAACCAGAATAAGTACAGTCCAAACCAACATCAGACTCCTGATATCCAGTTTACCGGAGTTTATCCAACCCCAAATGAAGGTCCAGATGGAACAGGTAATAATGCCGATGATCCCATGTAGTGGACCGGCTTCCTTGAACTGTTTAATAAGCACCATAATAAAACATACCAACAACGCCACTTCAACTAACAGTAAAAGGATAAACATGCTTGAGCCTCCGAAGTTTTCTAACCCGCATAGTTAGATATGTGACCATTCCACAATGGACTTTCCGCAAATAACCGGAACACAATCAGCGGCGGGAACAATAGAGTGCTTTCGAAAGAGTGTCAAGAAAACCAGATAGTGGGTAGTGATGCCATGAATGCAACGCACCCACCCGCTACCGCGTGGTGGTACTGACCTCATGAGCCCCTGCGTTGTACCACCGCAAGCACTTAAACTGCATCAGCCCTAGATATTGGATACTGCGATATAACTACCCAAGTTGACCCACTACTAGATAGTGGATACCGATCCGAAGGGTTACTGGTTTGAAGTTAACTCCGCAGTTTTTTCGGTGATGTCTTTCTGCGCCCATTCATTATCGCGGCTGGCTTCCCCGGCTTTTGCTCGCTTGGCCGCTTTCATCTTTTGCACCAGATCCATGTGTGTCGAGAAATACGAGAGACTCTTTCCCACCAGCTCCTGTACGGAGTTAAATCCTTTGTCGACCATGAATTTTTCGAGGCCTTCCTTTAATTCATCGATCATCTTGACGCCGTGAAGCATAACTCCCGTGCAAAGTTGGACTGTCGAAGAGCCGAGTAACATGAATTCAAGCGCGTCATGTGAGTTTTCAATCCCGCCAATACCGCTAATCGAAACATCCTGTGGTAACCCGAGCGCAAGCTGGCTCACCATGCGCAGTGCGATCGGACGTACCGCCTGAGAAGAATACCCGCCGGGCACAGTGTGTCCCTCGACCGTCGGCATGGGCCGGAGGGTGTTAAGGTCGACGCCGATTACGGAAAGAATCGTATTGATGGCCGAAATGCCGACCGCTCCGCCGCGAATTGCTGCGAGCGAGGGTTCTTTAATATTGGTGATGTTGGGGGTCATCTTGGCCCACACCGGGATATTTGAAACTTCCGTAACCCAGCTCGTAACTTGCTCTGTGAGATCCGGATGCTCACCCATTTCGGAGCCCATCTTGCGCTCGGTCATGCCATGCGGGCAGGAAAAGTTAAGCTCGAAGGCGTCAACTCCCGTGTCCTGGACCATGCGGGTGAGCTCCTGCCAGCGGCTCTTTTCATATTCTTCCATGATCGATGCAATCAATATGTGATTCGGATAATCCTTCTTGATCTGCCGAAACTCATCAAGCCACACATCGATTGGACGATCGGAGATCAACTCAATGTTTTCAAAGCCGATAACTTCGCCCGAGGTTCGTGACCGCAACTTGCCGTAACGAGGCACGACGTTCACCACCTTCGCAGAGTCGAGACTAATCGTCTTTGCGACGGCGCCGCCCCATCCAACGTCAAACGATTTAGCTATCACACGTGCATTTGTTCCCGGCGGGCCAGAGCCCAGCAGAAACGGATTCGGAAACAACATTCCATTAACGACTATGGATAAATCCATCGTTTAACTCCTAATAAAGTCTCAAGTTCCAAGTCTCAGGTCTCAAGTCCAGTTGAGAATACTCAAGCAGTTGCTTTGTATTTTCTTCCTGATAACTGCGAGTTTTTGATTATGAATAAGTCTGGAAAGAATGCGACTGACTTCAATTGCTTTTCCGACAAGTTGAGTAAATTGCTCTTGAGTTATGTACGCACGATCCAGGGCTAGGTAAAGTTGTGCCCGCACTTCACCGCACGAACCTTTCGCCATGGAAAGGAATTGAAGGAATTCTTTGTCGCCGTCGCGTTCAAAGCCCTCGGCGATGTTGGACACGATGGAAATTGCGGCACGACGGATTTGATCCCTCAAAGCGAAATCGCGCACAAAGTCGCCGGTTCCGCTCACCTCATAGATCAAACGAGTAAGCGTACGAGCCAACTTCCACCCTTCTAGATCTTCGAACCTTTCAATCTTGCTCATAGCATCCAACCTGAGACATGGGACCTGAGACTTGAGACCTGAAAGTCAGTCAGCGACTAGGGCGCCGTAAGTGTCCGGACGGCGGTCGCGGAAGAATTGCCACGTGTTACGTACTTCACGGATCTTGTCCAGATCAAGCTCGGCGACTACCAGCGCATCCTGATCTCGCGGCGCTTCGGCAACAAACTGCCCGCGCGGATCGCAGAAATAGCTCTGTCCGTAAAACTCTCCAATGTCCCAGGGCTGCTCGTGACCGACACGATTTATCGCGCCGATGAAGTATCCGTTGGCCACCGCGTGCGCCGGTTGTTCAATGCGCCACAGATATTCCGAAAGACCTGCAACTGTCGCCGAAGGATTGAAAACTATTTCCGCGCCGTTTAAACCGAGCGCGCGCGCACCTTCGGGAAAATGCCTGTCGTAGCATATATAGACGCCAATCCGAGCAAACGCGGTATCAAACGCGGGATAGCCCAGGTTGCCGGGGCGAAAGTAAAATTTTTCCCAGAACCCGGGATTGACGTGAGGAATGTGGTTCTTCCGATACTTTCCGAGATACTTGCCATCTGCATCGATTACCGCAGCCGTGTTGTAGTAAATCCCGGTTATGTCCTCTTCATAAATCGGAACGACAATAACCATGCCGTTGCCCTTAGCAACTTCCTGCATTAACCGCACGGTTGGTCCATCCGGAATCTTTTCAACGGCGTCGTACCATCGCGTTTGTTGTTCCGCACAAAAGTAGGGCGTGGTAAACACTTCCTGCATGCAGAGCATCTGCACACCTTGTGCCGCCGCCTGTTCGATAAAGCCCAGGTGCTTTTCAATGTTTAGCCGCTTGATGTCTTCAATCGGCAGATCAGTAGCGGCGGCATTCGTGCATTGTATGAGCGCGCATTTGACTATACGTGGCATAAAAACTCCTTGATCGAAAGTCCATTGTCTAATGTCCAACGTCCAGAGTCTGCTGGCGGCGCTGCAAGCTAACTTAAGAGTTAGATCTTACACCACGGACTTCAGACCTCATCAGAACGTAGTAGACAACTAAGCCGAGAGTGAAGGTAACGAACCAGGCGTAAGTATACAGTGTGTCGAACAAATCGGGATCTGCGACCTGACCGCCGGGCGTCGTGGCCGCACGCACAAACCCCGGCACAACGGGCAGAATTGCAACTGCCAGCGTTACTAACGCGCGAAGATTGAATCCGTTCGAATAGGTATAAGGGCCATGGGTCTCAAATAGTCCGGCCAGGTCCAGTCGCTGCTTTCTTAGGATCCAGTAGTCACAAATCAGAATCCCGGCAATGGCCCCCATCAGACCTGAATAACCGATCAGCCAGGTGAATATGTACGCCCCCATCGTGGCCATTAGTTTCCAGGGCATCATGATTACGCCGATGACGGCGGTGATTAACCCGCCCGTAACGTACGAGATCCGTTTCGGATTCAGGTTAGAGAAATCGTTTGATGGCGATACTACGTTTGCCGCCATGTTAGTGCTTAACTGCGCAGCAAAAATTACGGCAGTGGCAAAGAGAATAATCGCCACGCTATTGAAGCGGGCCATCAGATCCACAGGGTTCGGAATCGCCACGCCATAGATCAACAACGTCGCACTGGTTACGGCTACACCGATAAACGCGAACGCCGTCATTGTCGGGGGCAAGCCCAGCGCCTGGCCAAGCATTTGAGATTTCTGTGAACGGGCGTAGCGAGTGAAGTCCGGTATATTTAGACTCAATGTCGCCCAATAACCTACGGAGGCTGTCAAGGAGCCGGGAAAAACATGCCAGAAGTTGTTGTGTTGTTTCTGCAGGGCCGCAGACGCGGTAAGTACATGCCCCAATCCACCTGCACGGGATGATGCCCATACGAGAAGTAGCAAGCCACCGCCAAGCAACAGAGGCGCCGACCATGTCTCGAGATGTTTGATTCCCTCGATGCCTTTGAGAATGATAAAAACCTGAATACCCCAGAAAAGAAAAAAGGTAATCCACGTGTGGAAAGCGACACCCAGGATTGAAGCATCGCCCATCAGATGCGCCCATGCTGGCGACATGACGCTGAATAAGGCATCGATTGCCGTTCCTCCGATCCAGGTCTGAATTCCAAACCAGCCGCAGGCCACAATCGCGCGTAGTACGGCGGGAATATTTGCGCCCTTGGTTCCGAAGGCTGCGCGGCACAGAACAGGAAAAGAAACCCCATACTTTGTGCCGGCGTGTGCATTAAGAACCATGGGGATGAGCACGATTGTATTGCCCAGAAGGATAGTGATCATCGCCTGCCACCAATTCATTCCCGCTTCTACAAAGCCGCCCGCGAGAGTGTAAGTGGTTATGACCACGCTCATGCCAATCCAAAGCGCCGCGATGTTCCAGGTTGACCATGTGCGTTCTTTAATTGTGGTGGGAGCGAGATCCCTGTTCCAGAGAGGACTGCTGGAGACATCCTTGCGCAACTCTTCAAAGTCGCGCTGGGTAATCGCAATGTCCGGAGCCGTCGCAGTGGTTGGCATAGCTAGTGATTACGGCACGCAGTCAGACTTCCCGTCAGTCCCACACTGAAAAAGTCTCGGCACCAGTGTCATCGTCAACTGACGCGTGTTGTTCCAGACTTTGGTTTGACCATACTGATTTTCTGTCCAACCAAGTCTTCGTTTCTCTTTCCAGGCGCCTTCCAGTGCAGCTTCTTCGCCTGAACCAAGAAGGTGATATGACTCATGCAGAAGGATTGCTGCTCGTTCATTATCATCAACCGCGACGGTGAAAAACTCCGGATACAAGGTTACAACTTCGAAAGGAAAGTTTGTGGCCGCGTACGCGTCGTGATGGCCCACATAACCATTCCACCAGTTGTCGCTGGCCCGAAACTTCACCAGGTGATTTAGCACGAACACCGGTTTATCAAACCCTTTTTGCGCCAGCACCGCAATCGCACTGCTGACAACTTCACGTCGTTTCAAATCCAAATCTTCCGAGGTCAGCAGAAGAGATAGATAAAAACAGAACAGAAGTACGATCGTCGTTCCGGCTACCCAGACAAGTCGCCTCCAAATCCCACGCTTTTCTATTTTATTTTCGACTACTTGATCAGCGACCATTGTCTGGTCGCTCGGAGTACTAGTGTCCAGTAGCGCGCTGCCACAACGTCTACAAACAACGTCAGTACTTGCGTTGACCAATCCGCAATCTGGGCACTTACGCCTGTCCATCAACCCCACTTGGTTCGACTGCGTAGCTCGCACCGTCCTAAGTCATATAAACAGGGCGCATAGTAAGCTAACCACAGAGACACCGACAAGTGTTTTTAAGGTCAGATAACTTGGGTGTCGGCCAATGGGCTAGATGAAAGGATGTGACGCTGGGCTGCGGAAAGCAGGAGACCGGAGCGGCCGAATTCATCGCGTTAAATTGCGAAAGCCAGGAGATTGCGAACGCCAAGCTTATTTCGGCTATGCCGCCTGATGTGCGGAAAGGCTCCTCCATCCGCAAGGCCCTCATGTGCATCAGGATTTTCTTCGCTCCCGTGGGAGCGAAATGTTTATAGTACCTGCCCCCCTAAAATACGTTTCGCCCCGCAAGGGGCGAAATGTTCCTATCACGTTCCGTCTCAAAAGCCTGCGCCTGTGATCGAG
>JBHENH010000077.1:8539-14254 GCA_046262135.1 Pyrinomonadaceae bacterium | reverse complement strand
ACACTCATCTTCAGATGCCGTTCACCGATTAAACGTGGTTCGGACAGGATGCACAAGTTGCGAGCCAAAAAGGTAGGACGAGAATTACCGGCCCCGTGAGGTTCAAATCTCTGCAGTTCGCCAACCGATTCAAATGTAATGTCTTCGGTTCGCAATTCCGCATCGATATAAATGCGCGGTTGCAAATCCGCCGTGGTTAAACAGGAAGCCGCATGCTCGTTCAGTCGATCACGAAATTCCGCAATGCGATCGGTCCTGATAGTGATTCCCGCAGCGTGAGAATGGCCACCAAACTTTTCAAACAGGTGGGCGCACGAGGTTAGACCATTCAGCAAATGATACGGTTCAATACTCCTCGCTGAGCCGTGGGCCACATCGCCTTCAATCGAAAACACAATGCAAGGCCGGTTAATACGTTCAGAAATTGTCGACGCCGCAATACCAATCACTCCCCTGTGCCAACCTTCTCCGGCGATCACCGCCACATACGAATGACCCGGTCCCTTATCGGCATTTGCCAATTCTGCAATTGCCAGCTCCACGATTTGGCGCTGAACCTCTTTTCGCTCGTTATTGCGAGTGTCAAGATGCCTTGCGAGCCGCTGCGCTTCCTGCGCGTCTCTGGTGCTAAAGAGTTCAACGACTGCACGCGCGGCATCCATGCGGCCGGCTGCATTAATTCTTGGACCGAGGCGAAACCCAATGTCGTAAGCAGTCATGCTTGAGCCGTCGCAGCAGCCTGCCACTTCCATTAGCGCCCGTAACCCGGGATTGGTCGCTGAGGGAAGATCTTTTAACCCTAGCGACACTATCGTTCGATTTTCGCCCGTCAGTTTTGCAACATCAGCGACAGTTCCGATCGCCACGATTTTCAGGAAAGCGTTGATCTGAGATTCGCGTCCTCGTTCTCGGAACAAGGCCTCGACGAGCTTGAAAGCGACGCCCACTCCGGCAAGGTTCTTGTCGGGGTAATCGCATCCGTTTTGATTTGGATTCAACACAGCGTAGGCGGGAGGAACACCTTCGCCTTCGTCCGGAAGGTGATGGTCTGTGATTATTACGTCCAGTCCATTCTCGCGAGCCCAGTAAAGGGGTTCGTGCGCTCGGATGCCGCAGTCTACGCTGATGGCGAGCTTGAAACCTTCGCTGACGGCGCGTTGAAGTGCCGCCTTCTGAATGCCATAGCCCTCTGTAAATCTGTGCGGGATGTGAAACCCCGTTCGCGCGCCCAATAGAGTGAGAGCTCGTAACAGGACTGCGGTGCCTGTGGTGCCGTCTACGTCATAGTCCCCGTAGACCAGAATCGGTTCATCAGTATCTACAGCGCGCAGGAGTCGACGAACAGCGTCACGCATTCCCAGCATGAGATGCGGATCGTGAAGTTGATTGTAAGAGGGTTCCAGAAAACTTCTGGCGGAAAGCTCATCGTGACAACCACGCGAAATGAGGAGTGCGGCTGTGGTCGGGGAAACATTCAAAGCGCCGGCGAGCGAGGCGACGTGATCGACATCCTGCTCGCGAACAATCCAACGTTTGACGGTCATGTGAGGACCACGATTGAAACACCTAAATTAGTCGGCAAACCATCCATCTTCGGCGATTAGCTTAACACCGATTCGCCTGCGCCCATCAATAGGATCAGTCCAAACTCCATTTATTTCAGCCTGAAGTTCGCGGCCATAGGGCGGCCGTAATTTGACCGTAGATCCTAATGTTACATCGGCGTCCAGGATAATCGTGGCCCCCGCTCGGCTAACTTTGATTGCTTGCGCGTTAACCTGAAAGGGTTCGCCCGTGGGCGTTTTTCCTTCCACTTCAAGCGCGAATTCTACTGGAACGCGCGGGCTGCGAGGCCGTTGCGGAGGCATGGACGCGCCTCGTTGATCCTTTTCTTTCATTAAACTCACCGCCCTTTTTGTGATTGATGAAGTGAAACAGCACCTGGGTCGGGAGGAAGAGGGCGAACTCAGTTTACCTGAATAGTGAAACTTGTAGGAAGGGTTTTGATTGTGGAAGCGCTAAACCCAGTTTCCAGAGAGTTTTCGCGATGGGCTTGTAGTCAGGAAGAGTGCTACAGGATTCTTGTAGGGTTTTTGCGGAGGGTTGCGTAACTGGGGTAACGTCTCAATTTGACTGAGTTCAAAGCTAGCAAGGAGTCTGGCAAGGAAGCTCATTGCGACGGCCAGGCGTTAACGGAGGATCTACCCGGCACTGGGGGACATGTGTCCACTCAATAACGCAAACACGATGATTAGTCCGACTATCATTCTATAGCTGATAAAAATCCCGGTGGAGTGCGTCCGCAGGAATCTCAGCAGAAACCAGATCGAAGCGTAACCCACGATCCCGGATACAACGGTCGCGACAATTAAAGGTAGATAAGTACCGTCAGGAAGCTTGTGGATTGCCTCTTTCAATTCAAGAATTCCGCTGGCAGAAATTGCCGGGATGGAAAGCAAGAATGAAAACCTGGCCGCCGTCTCACGTGTTTGACCAACAAACAGTCCGGCCATGATCGTAGACCCGGACCGGCTCGAGCCGGGTATCAAGGCCAGAACTTGAGCGCAACCAACCGCTAGCGCATCACCCACGCCGAGATCCGGAAGGGAGCGATTGCGCTTGCCGACCCATTCCGCGAGCGCCAGCAAAAGACCGACAACGATCATCATTGTCGCGATGATCCAGAGGTTCTTCGTAAACGTACCTTCGATCTGTTTCTTGAATAAAAGACCAACAGCGGCGACTGGAACCGAGCCAATAATGACAAGCCACCCCAGCCACGCTTCCTGCGAGAGTTTGCCCGATCCTGGTCTACCATCCTCCGGACCATTCGACGTACCGGAGGCTATTCGACGAGCGTCACTACGTCTAATCAGGGCAAGGTGATCAGCAATGAAGGCCCTCGTGATGTTAACGATATCGCGTGCAAAATAGATGAGGACCGCCAGCAGAGTTCCCAGCTGAATGACAGCGATTGTCGCAGTCGTCTGTTCGGCTTTGAGAGTTGATTCGATGCCGCTGTAGAGCCCGATCAAGCGCGCCGCGAAAATAAGATGTGCGGTTGAACTGATGGGAATGAATTCGGTTAACCCCTGGACTATACCCAGGATAATTGCCTGAAGGATGGTCATAGCAATAATCGATGTCTGATCTTAACAAAAGTTCGGAACCTCTGAACGTTGTACCTGGTGCTTTGTACTCAATACTTGGGGGCGTTGTACCTGCTGCTTTTGAGTTTCGTCGCTTGATCGATAAAAGTGTCAACGTTTGACCGCAACACGATCAAAGTACAAAGCAAAGCTCAAAGTACCAAGTTCAAAGTTCGCTTCATTCCCTGAATGAATTATTACGTGATAACCAGTCGTACATAAAAATAGGCATAATCATGCCCGCGCGAACAATGGTCGCGAGTTGCCAGGGAAATGAATACCGCTTTCGTCGCTTTTCGACGGCCCCCACGATTTTTTTTACGGCATCATCGACTTCCATTAGAAAAGGCATCTGCGTTTTTCTGCCAGCCGTTAGCGGCGTCTTGATGAAACCCGGATGAATTATCGTAACGTCTATACCTCTCGGGCCGAGATCGAGACGCAAGCTTTCGAAAAAAGCGGAGACCGCGGCTTTACTCGCGCAGTAAGCCGCCGACTTAGGAACGCCACGATAAGCAGCGAGACTCGATATTGCAACCAGGTGGCCATGTCCTCTGGCAACCATTTGGGGCACGACCGCTGCAACGCTATTCGCCGCGCCGACCACGTTAACATTCATAACGTCCGCCACTTCGTCGCCAGTCAATCTTGCCGAATCTTTCGTAGGCGCAATGCCCGCGTTTGCTATGAGCACGTCTATTGGACCAAGGCCCTCACTTACTTTGTCAGTTGCTGCGGCGATAGAGCTTTGACTCTGAACGTCGCCCGATGAAGCGAGTGCCTGCCCGCCTGCGGCTTCAATCTCCCGCACTACTTCTGTAAGCACGCCAGCACGTCGCGCGACCAGCCCCACTTTTGCCCCGCGAGACGCAATCTCAATTGCAAGTCCACGCCCGATCCCGGAGGAGGCGCCTGTAATCAGGACCACTTTGTCGGACCAGTAATTCAAAGGAGTTTCAAGTTAAGTTTCCAGTCTAAAGCTCAAAGGTTCTTGTACTTTGTTCCCTTAGTGCCCGAATTTGATCTTTCAAACCATAATCGCGGGAGAACGCTCCTTCACCCGTGAGTCCGTATCTGCGTTTTGTGGGTTTCCTTGATTTTTGCTACGCACCTATCTGCTCAAATTTCTGGGAGTTGCCCTGAATGACCTCGAGAGCGGGAGGTGTTGAAGCGGTGGCTATCGCATTAATCTGAAACTTGAAACTGGAAACTGGAAACTTGAGACGCCAAACGGGAACGGAAACTAGACTTGCAAAAGGATCGGCATAATTACAGGTTTCGCTCCGGTAAGTTTCTGTATGAATCGCTTCAACTCAACTCGCACGTGTTCTTTCAGCAGGCTTTCATCTTCAAGCGTCTGTCGCGAAGCGCCGGCAATTGAAGCCGCAACAACGCGCTGTGCATCCTTGAGCGAACCATTCGCTGATTCAAGCCCGCGCACGCCGCGGGCGACAATCTCAGGTTCGCCCTGCACTATGCCCGTCTCGGCATCGATAGCGACCACCAGTGTGACGATCCCTTCGTAGGCCATCTGCCGGCGTTGACGGACTGTGTCGCTGCCGATTTCGTCAAAGCCAGTGTCGTCGATGAACGTCCTGCCGATTTCACGTTTGCCAACTACCACAGCGCGTTCCCCATCAAGCTCAAGCACGTCGCCGTTTTCAATAAGAACTATGTTCTCTTCAGCGTATCCAAGGTGATTTTTTACAAACTCTTTATGTCTAAACAACATGCGATACTCGCCATGAATGGGTACGACAAACTTCGGGCGCACCGCTTCGGTCATAATACGAATGTCTTCCTGTGAAGCATGCCCGCTTACATGGACGAGCCGCCTTTTCTCTTCAATAATGTTGGCGCCGCGTTTGTAAATCATTCCGATCATCCTGGAAATCAGACGCTCATTTCCGGGAATGATTCTGGCCGAGAGCACGACCGTGTCGCCCTCATCTATCATGAGTCCCTTGTAGCTTTGCGAGGCCATCTGTGAAAGAGCCGCGCGCGCCTCGCCCTGCGATCCTGTAACCAGAAACACAATTTCGTGATCACGCATCTGCCTGGCGTCGTTGAGCGAGACCAATAGGCCGTCAGGAATGTCCAGATAACCAAGCCGATCGGAAATGTCGACGTTCTTCTGCATTGAACGTCCCAGTACGCAAACTTTTCGATTAAATTGCTGCGCAATGTCCAGCACAATCTGAAGGCGGTGAATTGACGATGCGAAGGCAGCAACTACAATTCGGCCGCGGGCTTCGGCAAAGATCTCTTCGAACGCCGGAATTACCGCGCGCTCGGACGGTGTGCGGCCGGGCACGGTCGCATTAGTTGAATCGGATAGCAGCGCGAGCACGCCTTCCTGGCCGTATCGACGAAACGAGCGCAAATCAATCGGCTCCCCAATGACAGGTGTCTCATCGACTTTGTAATCACCGGTATGAATGATCGTCCCTACGGGGCTTTTGATCGCCAGGGAGAAACAGTCGACCAGCGAATGAGAAACGCGGATGAATTCAACGCTGAAGACACCAAGCTCGACTACGTCCCGCGGTTCTACGCGGTGCAGCAA
>JBHENH010000077.1:469-8529 GCA_046262135.1 Pyrinomonadaceae bacterium | reverse complement strand
TCCCCGAGTAAGTCGTGTTCTTCCAGTTTGCTTTCAGCCAATCCGGCGGTGAAGTGGGAGCAATAAACGGGGACGTTGAACTTCTTCAACAGGTAAGGCAGTGCGCCAAGATGGTCTTCGTGGCCGTGAGTTAGAACGATAGCGATAATGTTATCGCGATATTCTTCCAAAAAATCGAAGTTTGGAACGCAAACATCGACCCCGTAAGCACTCTCTTCGGGGAAACCCATGCCCGCGTCGAGGATGAGCATTTCGTCCTCATAACGCACAGCCATGCAATTCATTCCAAACTCGCCGATACCGCCGAGCGGGATGATCTCTAAAACACTACTCACTTTTCTCGGTTACTCACTCTCCGGGGACATTGGTCGAGCTGTACTTTCGTCCAGCAATCGCGGGCTCAACAAGCGAAACAGTATAGCATGTCCGCTTTGCGTCCGCAGATGCAGCCACGTATGCTACTTAGCAATTAACCTAAGAGGTGGTTCTCCATGATAAGTAAGATCGTCTTGTCGGTGCTGGGCTTAGTCGTAACTCTGCTTCCCTCGCCCGTCCAGAATCAGGGGAACAATAGAGAGCTGGTTATTAGAAAAATGGAAACTCAACTTGCCGCAGCGTTATCGAAAGGGGACATCCGTACTCTTGATCGCCTACTCGCAGACGATTACATCGAGATAGATGCGCAAGGCGGAGTCAAGAAAAAGGCAGACGTGATCGCATCGGCGCGGCTCCGCAGTTCGACGCGAAAGGGATCGAGCGTCGGTCCGGAGAAAATCGTCGACGAGGTAAGCATTCGTTTGCGCGGAGACCACGCGCTGGTAATCGGTCGGACCAGCATACGTTACCAGTTTATGGAGTATCAAACCTCCTCGCCGCCGGCCACTCAGAATCCGCTAACTGTGGATCAGGAACGGTTTATTAGATCTTATTCAAAAGTAGCAGGGCGCTGGCAACTAGTTGCATGGCAAACTACTTCAATCGCAAAGCACTAGTAACTTCCAAGCCGTGCCGTCAATCTCAGACGCACTTCGTAATCACAGAGTGGAGGAGGTGAAACTCTGCGCCTTTTTTGAATCCGAGGTTTCGCCGTCCCTACCACAAACAATTACTTGAGCTAAGCAGACGAACAGTATTATTCTCGCCGCGCCCGAAACGCTGAGGTTGGCGCATTCACTCGCCAATACGAGCGAGCTGATTGATGAGGAGGTAAGGCGTTGCCTGACGACGACAAACGGAAACACCCGCGTGTGCCTCTTCTGATCGAGGTTCTGTGGGAAGGCGGCACGGGTAAGTACGAGGCACGTACAACTGACATCAGCTCAGGCGGATGTTTTATCGACACCATGGGGCAAGTAGCGCTCGGGGAGACAATCAAATTTAAGTTATGCCTTCAGGGTGACGAGTGGATTGAGGTCGAGGGCGACGTGACCTATGAGCTGCCGCGGGCGGGCTTTGGCGTGCGCTTCACGAAAATTTCTGAGGGGGATCAAAAGCGACTTGATGCACGTCTCGCCACTGAGTGAATAACATTTTGTGAATACGGCATCCTCCAAGCTACAAATTCAAACATGCACGCGGATCTTCCACGGGACAAATATGACTGAAATTATTATACTGTCGCTGCGCCTTCTTGTTCTTGCTTTCCTGCTTAGCGCCGGAGCTCATGGAGCGTTTGCTGCTCCCTCCACCATGCGGCTTGATTACTATCACACCGGCAACGCGACCCAGGAAATGTTTAGCGTCGATCGCGTCGTCATAGAGGCACTCCCATGGCCGGGTGATATGAGCAAAACGGGCGACGACACGAACCTCGGCAAATACTTTTTCGAGGTGCGCGATCAGAAGAGCAAAAGCGTCCTCTACTCACGCGGCTTCGCTTCCATCCACGGCGAATGGGAAACGACTGACGAAGCCAAATCCATCATGCGCACGTTCAGTGAGTCACTCCGCTTTCCAGCACCCGCCGCCCCTGTAGAAATCGTCCTAAGGAAGCGTGATCCGGCGAACCGTTGGCGTGACATTTGGTCCATGATGATCGACCCGGCGGACATCTTTATCGATCGTGCGAAGATGTCTGCACCGGCGCGTCTGATTCCCATTCAAAAGATGGGTGACCCCTCAACAAAAGTAGACTTCTTAATTCTCGGTGATGGCTACACCGCGCGAGAGCTAAGGAAGTTTGAAAGGGATGCTCGCCGCCTGACTCAAGTTTTGTTTTCCACCTCTCCCTTCCGAGAACACAGGAAGGACTTCAACGTCTGGGCACTGTGCCCGCCTGCCGCGCAGAGTGGAATCTCGCGACCATCAACAGGCATTTATCGCGATTCGCCCCTGGGATCCACATATGATGCCTTCGGCTCGGAACGTTATGTGCTGACGTTTGACAATCGCGCGTTACGGGATGCGGCCCAGTTCGCGCCTTACGAATTCATCGAGATACTGGCGAACAATCGCACGTACGGCGGCGGAGGCATTTTCAATCTATACAGCACCGTCGCCGCCGATAGCGCCTACGCAAATTACGTTTTTGTACATGAATTTGGCCATCACTTCGCAGGTCTCGCCGACGAATACTACACTTCGCCGGTAGCCTATGCTCCAGCCGCGGAACGTATTGAACCATGGGAGCCCAATGCCACAGCCTTATTAAATCCCGGCGAACTCAAATGGGCCGATCTGGTCTCACCCGGAACGCCGATTCCGACGCCGTGGAACAAAGAGGCGTTTGAAACTTACTCACGTGACATTCAAAAACGTCGTGCGCGGTTGCGTAAGGACAAGCGTCCTGAGAGTGAGATGGATGCGCTTTTTCGCGAAGAGCGTGCGCACGAGGATATGCTGTTTGCCCGCGAGCAGTACAAAGGGCGCACGGGCGCGTTCGAAGGTGCTATATACGAATCGCGCGGTTATTACCGCCCTGAAGTCGATTGCATCATGTTTACACGCACCAATTACTTTTGTGCGGTCTGCCGTCGCGCTATCGAGCGTGTCATCCAGCTGTATGCGCGTTAACATTCATTCCCGATTAGCAACAAATTCAGAACCGCGAGCGGTTGTGATATCTGATGGTATCTGAGAGACACAATCAAATGATGAGTAAAACGTCGAAGCGTTGATAACATGAACAGTAGGCTGCTACGTCTGACGCTCTCCCTCACCACGATGCTGCTCGCCGGGTGTGCGCTTAACTCGTCTAACTCCAACTCCCTTTCTCAAACCGGCAAGTTCGCGCCACCCGCAAAGATCCTTCTAAATGCAGAAGACGCAGGATCGAGCAATGACACCTCGCAGCTATATAAAAAGCTTTTAGAAGTCTTTAAGCAGCGCCGTGAAAATTTCACGTTCAAATATGGGATGGAATCTCGTACGGATCTAACCACAGATGAACGAATCGATAGAGAAGTCTTTGTTCGTCCGGAGCGGACAGTTCAGCTGAGTGAAGTTGCTAAAGTTATTACCGCGGCCGTTGACGCCTACGCGTCTCCAATCTTTTTTCCAATATTCGCCGAGTCTTCAGGTCCACCTGTCAAGGCCGACCCAACTACCAGTTCGCCGGCATTTATTCCAGGAACCGACAAGCCTAACCCTCTGCTGCTGATGATCTCTCTACAGAAAGATGCGACCTCGTCAGCAGGTGGACAATTGATTGACGGCATTCCTGTCGTGCTCTCCGGAAAAATGCGCGCACCGGACGGCGGTGAGGTGGACGATCTGTCTATAGTAGTGATGTCGATCCCCAAAGACGGTGAATACGCTTTTGCGAACAGGCGGCTGGAAAAAGCGTCGTTGACTATGGAAATTGCCAACCGGCTAAAGGATAGGCGGCAAGTCGAGCGAGCTTTGTATGTGAAGACCGGTGACGGTGTCAGTTATGGAACACTGGAAGACATCGTCTACGCGGCCAAATCAGCAGGCGCCGAATTAATCTATGTGATGATGGGGGAAGAGAAAGTTTCCTGGGAGGAACAGGGCGTTTCGCTTACGGTGCCTAACGGCTGGAGCAGGAATGAAACGCCGATGCCTGACACAATGAACTGGAGGGGACCGGAGGGCGCCAGACTGCTGGTGGATGTTCTCAACGGGAGAGAAATCAGTTCACCCGACAAAGAGCTGGAAGTAGAGTATGAAAGGCGCTTGTACTTGCAGAAGCAGGGCCAGTTTGACGAAGTCCGCTACCTTACTCTCGATGGCGTTAAAGGCTTGTTCAGGCGGTCGACCGATAAGGAAAGAGTAACTCTACACTGGGATGCTTTCCGCAAACATCAGGGAAAATTTCAATATGTCAATGTCTACGTAAGCGTGCCTCTTAAGAGTTTCCAGCAACGGCAGTTCGAACTTTACGGCATTCTCCACTCAATCAAATTCGCTCCAAAGTAACGTAATCCTACGCGTTTCAGCCGCGGATTAACGCAAGTGAATGCACGCCCTCTCTGGCCTGGCCTTCTTAAGACTGGCGTTCATTCGCGTTAATCCTGAATCTTCGGACGCGCGGATATTGAACTGA
Source organism: Pyrinomonadaceae bacterium (assembly GCA_046262135.1). GTDB lineage: Bacteria > Acidobacteriota > Blastocatellia > Pyrinomonadales > Pyrinomonadaceae > PSRF01. The sequence goes on along the minus strand of JBHENH010000077.1, from coordinate 4,025 downwards.
AAGTGGCTATTACCCGCAATCAAGTCGAGTTGACGTGCGCTCCCCTCTCGAATACGCTGCCTCACGAACTTCCGGACCCGGTAAATCGCAGTTCAGCATGAAACATTTGAATCCCAGGCGCCGCTTCTGCCTTGTACTAGTCAAGCCGTCTCATTACGACGATGACGGTTACGTGATTCAGTGGTTTCGTTCGGCGATTCCCTTGTATATTCTCGCGCGTGGCGCCGCCAAACCTTGCGCCGACAATCCCATCAGCACTAGTTTTCGGATTGCAACGTGCCCGTGACCGCGGCCGCTTGCAAATACGTTAAGAGCCAGATGCTTCATTTCTTGCAACCGTCAACGTTGCGCCGGGGTGTTAACCTGCGTTATCGGTATACTTTGTTGTGAAAGCGGAGCCACAACGTGTCGTTAACAATGGATTGGAAACGCCTACCTACAATCAACGCCGGCCGCGTGTCCCTGCGGTGGATTTCGGGCGAAGACGTTGATGCGCTTTACAAAATCTTTGGCAATCCAGTCGTAATGCGATATTGGAGTACCCCGCCGCTCCCCGACAGAGACGCTGCAATCGAACTCCTCAACGAGATACACGACGGCTTTCATCAACGCGCATTTCTCAAGTGGGGCGTAGTGCTCACTGACAACAAGCTTATCGGCACGGTTACACTTTTCCACCTGGACTTCGATCATCACAGGGCCGAGATTGGGTACGCCCTCGATCACGCTTACTGGGGCAAAGGGTACATGGGCGAAGCTCTTCGGGCGGTACTTAACTACTCATTTGACGCGCTGAAACTGCACAGAATCGAAGCCGATGTAGACCCGCGAAACGAGGCTTCGATTCGGACGGTTGAACGATTGGGATTTCAGCGCGAAGGGTATCTTCGCGAGCGATGGCAGGTCAGCGGCGAAATACAGGACGCGCTCTTTTATGGTCTGCTACGACCTGACTGGGAAGCGTTGAAACGGAAGTAGGAGAATCTAGCTGTTAGGCCTTACCTCCCCACTGAAAAATGGACCATCCGACCTCGGTCAGCAGCAATACAGAGCCGGAAGCGGTAGCGACCGAGTCCGGGCCTGCGCCATCAATTCACGATGCGCCAAGCAATCACTATAGAGACAGAGCGGCCGTAGGGACAGAAACCAACGCTTAACTTGTTCTGCTCGTATCAACCTGCGTCAGATCGATTCCTTATATTCCTCTAAGTTTTCCTGAATCCTTTGTAGAAGACGAGATTTTAGGGTATTGAGGTGAAGTTGCTCGGGCTGAACAGGTTGCCATTTTCCGGGTATCAACACTTGCGAGTCAATAAAAGCATCAAGGGCCTCTTGCAATCCAGCGATCTTGATCTTGGCCTTCATGGCTATTACTTCTTCAATTATTAGAACCAGCGCATCTCCGGTAAGTCGATGCCGATGGTTGATTACCGCTGAGCGTTCCTGAAGTGTCTTCAAAACCTCGTCAAACGGTTGGCCGAGGGCGGCAATCAGTTTCAAATAACATTCCTGAAAATTCCTGACTTGCGACAACCGTGCGGGCGTAGGCTGCAGATCTCTTTTGCCGGCATAAGAAGCGGCCATAATTTTGCAGAATATGTCGTGAGGCATGTAGGCTGTTTCCTCATTAACATTGCTAATCGTCTGGGCCACGTAGTACGCCGGTAGCAGTCGTAACAGGTTGCGAATGAGAAACACCGGTTTGTGTGTGAAGCCGTCGGGCAATTTTTCAATGCCCTTTGCAATTTTCAGGTCCTCAAAGTAACTTACCGCTCGGTGAAACTCTTGAATGTTTTTCTGCGCTGTCTGCATCAGAAGATTGATCTGCTCAGGAGTGAAACCAATTCTCCAAAGAAGGCGGTAATTCTGTTCCGCCTCGAAAGCACGATCAAAAACCTGTAAACATTCGGCATCTTTAAAAGCGCGCAGGTTTTCTTTTACTTCGGAGTCAATGAAGTCCATTGCCTGGGCAAACACCTGCACTAGCATGCGCGCCCAACTCCGCTGTTCCGCCAGCGAGGCTGAATAACGATCTACATCCTTGAAGCGATACTTATCGTGCTTCGCAGCAAATTGCCGGATCGAACCGTAATCAAGGATCGCGCCGCTGGCCAGCATGTTGTCGCCATCCCATGAGAGCCAGTTAAAAATATATTCCTCCTCGAGGACGGCGGCCATCTTGCCGTACGAGCGCGCCAGATAGTCGAGCGCCTTCGCGTATCGCGAGGTCCCATCTCTGGGAAACTTCCAGAATCCATTTTCAACTTCGCGCTTGATGAAGTAATCCACCGAGGCCTTCAGTTCCTCTCGCCGTCCCTGCTTGAGATAGCGGAAAATGTGCGCCGGCCTAATCAGGTTCGGTGCGCTTCTTACGCCAATCGCTGATCCGTCCGGGTATCCAATAACTGCGAGGCAGCGCTCCGTCGGAATGCCTTGCCGGTAGAAGATTTCCGACATGGTGGCGCTCCCAAGCATTTCGTCCAACTCCGCCAGGCCTGATGAATAACCGTAGCTCTCATCGCCGGTCTGAACTATGCCCTCAGCTTTCTGCGCGCCGGGACTCAAAATTGTGGCACCTGTTCCCCGGCTGGAAATGTCGAACGTGAGCGTGTCGGTCTTGAGATAGCCATTCCAGATGCTTCGACCGTCGCCGGACGTCTTCCCCTGCCTGTTTTGATGTTGAGTTTGCAGGTAGCGAGTGGCCATAAAAGGTTTGGGCCTGATGCTCTCGGGCGGAAATTTCTTGCCTTGCTTCAAATCATATTCGTTGATGATTTGCAGCGAGAAGGTGTCCAGGACGACCTGTTCGAGTTCCTTGTTAATGATTGGTGGATGGTCTACGGGAATCAGACCAAGCTCTGCGGCGAGCGGGAAATTCAGATAGAGGACACGGCCGTTTGGACGGTAGCGCGCTTGATAGTCAACGTAACCATCAGGACTGACGTCCCGCCAGGGATGCGTACCATCTAACTCTTTAAACTTCTCATACATATTTGGGCAGTAACTATGAGAAGGCAACTTAAAGAGTTTTAGAACTGAACCGCTGGAGAGTCAATGAATATTTTGGACGTTTGCAGATCTTTTCCCGCAAAGCCGCTTTAGTTTGGCTGCTCAAAACCGAGCGTAAGCGTTAAAAAATTGAAGCTGACTGATATCGCCTGCAAGTTTTGCGGCTTATGACGTTCCTTTGCTCAGATTTAGAAATCTCGAGAATAACGCCGTCAGGAGCGACCTTATGAAAATACTCTTCCTAACTGCCATTACCACCACGCTCATAATTTCAGGTCTATCGGCGTGTGCTGAACTACCAACTGACTCCATAGCACCACCGCTCGTGTACCCCTGGAGCGCGCCCCCCAGCAAAATCATGCGTTCATTTCGCAGCGAGCAGGAGCTTTCAAACTACCTCAAGGACCTTGCACAAAAGCAAAAGCACAGGCGCGAAAACATGGCTGCGCAACCCGCACGTAGCGGAGCGGCCAACCTTGCTACGTCATCCGACAGCCAGGAATTGTCGAAATCAGGTGGTGAGAAAGATGAGTCCGTAACGAACGTT
>JBHENH010000077.1:0-367 GCA_046262135.1 Pyrinomonadaceae bacterium | reverse complement strand
CACGCAGGCGTCGACGAAGGTGGCATAGTAAAAGTCCATGGTGATTACCTCGTTGTTCTCCGCCGAGGGCGTCTTTTTACGCTACGTATCGGCGATGGAGCTTTAAAACCGATCTCTATTCGTGATGCCTTCGGGCCGGATATTGACCCGCGCAACACGTGGTATGACGAGATGCTGGTCTCCGACGACACGATCGTTATAATCGGCTACAGCTACGAACGTGGTGGATCGGAAATTGGATTGTTTAATATTCATTCTGACGGTAAGTTGACCTACCGCTCCACATATCATCTGCGATCGAACGATTACTATTCTTCACGTAACTATGCCAGCCGTTTGATCGACAACAAATTAATTTTTTATACAC
>JBHENH010000076.1:0-14385 GCA_046262135.1 Pyrinomonadaceae bacterium | reverse complement strand
GATTGTGTCGAGCCGCTGACGTCGAGAAGGAGCGCAACCGTGAATGGTTGGTCGACGGAAGCAAAATAAGCCAGCTCCTGTTCAATTCCGTTCTCATAAATTCGGAAATCCTCCTTACGGAGGTTGCTGATGTAGCGGCCGTTGCGATCCAGGACTTCAGCGGGCACTGTAATTAAACTGGTGTTTACCCGAACGATGTCGTTTTCATCAACTTCAGGATCCGCCTCCTTGTCCGGTGTGGGCCTTTCCGCAGACGTGGTAACCGAGGGAGTTGCAATCTTGCGCAGTACAGGTGCCTGAGGGGGTGGCGGTGGCGGCATTTCGCTCAGACTTTGCGCGCACACTGATCCAGCTGTGGCCAGCATGCCGAACAGACAAAGGGAGACGATGGTATTTTTCATAAATGCAGGTGGAACGTTTAACGCGTAACGCAAACCAACAGCTCGCCCTTACCTATCTTTCTAATGCGATCGGCGGCGAAGCATAAAAAGTCGCGGGAAAACAGACTATTTGGGATCCTCTTTGGTAAAAAACCATTAAAGCACTTCGTATCCCAGCTTTGCGCTTTGAGGTGTGCATTAACTGCCATTTCTAGGCCCATAGTCCGCACCACCTGGCGTCGTCGAGAACGGGAGGGAAATGAAGCGATCTCACTAGCGCCGTGGCTGCCGCCCGGGTTGTCAATACAGAATGATTAGTTTGAAGCGTTTCTAAACGTATCTCGTGATCCAACTCAATTGACACTGCCTAACACGCGGGCTACCATGCCACGCTCCATTCGCTTTATCACAACGCAACCCGACGTTTTTGCGCTACAAAACTACCTCCACGTTTTACTATTCCTGATTTACGATTTACGATTTACTACCTTATGGGTTTCGCAACTACGGCAATTCACAGCGGACAGGAGCCGGATCAAACAACCGGTGCAGTCACAGTTCCGATCTATCAGACCTCAACTTATGCGCAGGAAGGCCTCGGTAAAAATAAGGGGTTTGAGTATGCACGAACTCAAAATCCGACCCGGACCGCATTGGAGCAGAACATTGCGGCGCTCGAAGGCGCTCGGTTTGGATTTGCGTTCGCCTCAGGAATGGCTGCGATTGATGCAACGCTCAAGCTGGTAAAGGCCGGCGAGCACGTGGTGGTTTCAGACAACACTTACGGCGGCACTGCGCGGCTTTTCACAAAAGTACTGACGAATTACAACATTGAATTTGACTTCGTCGATACGTCTGATGCGCTAAACGTCGAAGCGGCGATTAAGCCTAATACGAAGATGGTGTTTGTCGAAACCCCGACTAACCCCGTGATGATTGTGACGGACCTTCGCGAGGTTTCGGAGGTAGCGCATCGCGCAGGAGCACGCGTCGTTTGCGACAACACTTTCATGTCACCTTACTTGCAGCGGCCGCTGGAGTTTGGCGTCGACATTGTGGTCCACTCGACAACGAAATACCTTAACGGACACTCCGACGGAATCGGGGGCGTCGTCGTGCTCAACAATGAAGAAGACGCCGCCTGGATTGCTTTCATTCAGAACAGTGCTGGAGCGATCCTTTCGCCCTTTGATTCCTGGCTGGTGATGCGCGGCACCAAGACGCTAGCACTGCGAATGGAACAGCATGACAAGTCGGGCCGCGCGGTCGCCGCATTTCTTGAAGAGCATCCGAAAGTTAGAAAGGTCTATTATCCCGGCTCTGCTTCGCACCCGCAGCACGCGCTGGCTAAGAGACAGCAGAGCGGCTTTGGCGGAATGGTGGCGTTCGACGTCGGATCCCTGGAGGCCGCGCGGGCGGTACTTGAATCGGTGAAGTTGTGCACGCTCGCTGAAAGCCTGGGAGGAGTTGAAACTCTCATTTCGCATCCTGCTACTATGACTCATGCGTCTGTGGCTGCTGAAAAGCGTCAGCGTTTGGGTATCACCGATGGTCTCGTAAGAGTCTCAGTGGGGCTCGAGGACACGGATGATATAATTGCCGATCTTGACCAGGCGCTAAACAGCTTTTAATTATTCCGTCACGCGAAACCGCGGTGACAGTCAAATCCGAACGGTTAGAATTCGTTAAAACTTTGCCTTTTTCCAGGTCTCTTCACGCTCCTTATGAACGTTGAGTTGCATGCCAAATCCGACGTCGGTCGAGTCCGCCGCGGCAACGAGGACAATTTTCTTGTCCTCGAACTCTCAAAACAGCAAACGTGGACCGCGACAGACGGTTCAACGGCTCCGCGCTCTCTGTCGAAGTTTGAACTGGGAGATAAAGGCCTCGTACTCGTTGTTTCGGATGGAATGGGTGGAGCTTTGGCCGGTGACGTTGCCAGCCGCATGGCTGTGGACTCCGTGCGCGACATGCTCATGGGAAACAATTCGGAAGAGGGCTGCGATGAGGACACGCCGCTGGTTGACTGTTTGAAGAACGCCACTGTTTACGCGAATCTTGCCATCCATCATCGTAGCCAGGAAGACTCGCGTTGTGCTGGTATGGGCGCGACGTTTACTGGTGCGGCAGTTCGCGGTGACCTTCTGGATTTTGTACAGGTGGGAGACAGCCGCGGCTACATCATCCGAAAAGATCAAATCCGTCTCGCAACCAAAGATCAGTCGCTGGTTCAGCAACTTGTTGACGTCGGCCAGATCAGTGAAGCTGAAGCCGAAACCCACATGTTTCGCAATGTGATCCTGCAGGCGCTGGGTGCACAGGGCGACGTCACACCCGTAACGGGGAGGATCCGTTTGCGACGCGGGGATACGCTTCTTCTTTGCAGCGATGGATTGTCTGGAAAACTACGTTCTGAAGATATCCAAAATATTGTGGCCAGCAACCCCGACCTCGCAAAGGCGTGTGACGAGTTAATTGCCGAAGCTAACAATCGTGGTGGCGAGGACAATATTACGGTTATTCTTGCGCGGTTCACGGGAGATGGATTGGAAGAGCCGGCGGGCGACCGGATCACGATTGAACTCCCACCTATCGAAGAAGAAGACAAGACGTTGGACGACACTTACGATCCTGATACGGATCCCCGTTGAGATCACGCTTCTACTCCGTTAGGGGCGGGTTTCTCCAGTCCCTCGTCTCATCTACGCGGCGCACATAGATTGACGAACCTTCGACGCTTTCCACTTGCACGCGCTCGCCAGCTTCCAGTGGAGCCTCACCTAACGCCGGATAAGCTGTCCAGGTCGAACCAAAGACCTTGACTGCTCCCTCCTGCATTGCACCGCGACTGGAAGAAACTACTGTGCCGATTTTTCCTGGTAGTGAATCGACGCCGGTGCGAAGCGAGCCTCCAGTTTTCTCTCGAGAAAAATAGTTGACAAAGATCGTTCGTGAGGCGGCTGTAAGTCCGACGGAAACGAATGCGAAAATAAGAAACTGAACCGCAATGCTGTCAATGCCCACCATCGCGGCGAACCCCGCAACCAGCGCGCCTATACCAAACCACAATAATACAAATCCTGACGTAAAAACCTCGGCGACGATCAAAACTGCGCCCAGAACGCCCCAAAGTATCCAGAGTAGATTTTCCATCAAGCTAGCCTTTGAGCAGGTTCTTTAAAACGAACCAGATGTTGGCCGGCCTTTCCGCCAGACGCCGCATGAAATAAGGATACCAGTGTTTTCCGTAGGGGACATAAACCCTCATGTTGTAGCCATCTCTTGCGAGTTGCCGTTGCAGATCTCGCCTCACCCCATACAGCATTTGAAACTCGAACGCCTCTTTGCGAATCCCTTCACGTTCCGAAAAACCGATCGTGGAATCGATCATCTTTGGATCATGCGTGGCTATCCCGTGATATACGCCACTTGAAAGTAATAACTGCACTACACGAACGTAATTGCTATCCACGTCTTTCTTATCAGGAAACGCGACTTCCGGTGGCTCGTTATAGGCCCCCTTACATATGCGAATTCTCGCCGGTAGCTTTAGCAACGCCTGCGCGTCGTCGTATGTGCGACGGAGATATGATTGCAACACGATGCCCACATCGTTCAAGCCATATTCGGCGCGTAAACGCTTGAAGATATCGATCGTTTGCTGCGTGACATTGGACGCTTCCATATCCACGCGCACGAAATTTCCCCGCCTCGCAGCATCTTCAACTACTGCCCGAGCGTTCTTGTAAGCAAGCTCCGGATCAAGTTCCAGACCAAACTGCGTGAGCTTAATCGAAACATTCGAATTAATACCTGTGTCGTCAATGCGACTTAGAATCCGAAGATACTCCTTGACTTCTCCTTCCGCTTCCATCGGATTGGCCACCGACTCGTTGAGGTGATCGAATGAAGCGCTGCATCCTTCGGCATTTAACTCCCGGATTGCTTTTACTGCTTCGTCAATTGTTTCGCCAGCAACAAAACGGGTTGTCAATTTCTTGAATGGGCGAAAGCGAGCAGCAAAGTCCTTTAATCCCTCCTGGCGAGAAAGATAGATTAACGCGCTTTTGGTAACCATATGATCTTTTCCCATTCCAGCCCGCAAAGAGCTGATCGGAAAGGCTGACCCACCCTCTCACCCGTGAATGCTGTGCTATTCTTAGCGCTTCTAAAATCGGCGCCACTGTGGCCGAACAAAAACTCGCAAGGATTACGATCAAATGCGCCTGAAACTGGTGTTGCTGTGTGCGGTGCTCGCCGCGATTGTTGGAGCAGGCTCCTCTATAGCAATCATCATTTCCGTATTTTCTTCGTTGAGCCCGATTACAAGCCCTGGGCTACTCGTGCTCTCCACTTTCCTGCTTCCGATACTGACTGTATGGCTTGCTACGCTTTTCGTCTATCGCCACACCGCGCGCCGGCGAAAGCTTCAGGCTGCGCTCACCGCGATTATCGGGTTACTGTTAACCATCGCCGGATTTGTACTCGCTTCTATCTACACGGCCAGAAGAGAACCTCTTCCTCCGCAACCCGGCTTACAACGCACGACTACGCGACGAGGTGAGCAGTGAGCAGTCAGCCGTGGGCTCAAAATTACGTAACGCGAATGCCCTGGTTCTACGATCGCTTGCCGTCCTTCTAATCCTCGTCACGGCCCAGTGATTTACGCTCAACCCCCCCCGACCGCTTTACTGCTCACTGCGGACTGGTTTCAGCCCAATCTCGTGCTGGACCGTACGCAACGCGTCGATTACAAATCTTATGTGCTCATCGGGATCGACATTGAGCTCTTCAATCCCCAGCCGAATATCCTCTCTATTTACGGACCTCGCAAACGCCTTGTCGCGCAGCTTTTTCTTAACTGAGGCAAGTTCGAGATCGTCAAGGCTCTTAGACGGTCGAACGAGCGCGCAAGCCACCAAAAAACCACAAAGCTCATCCGTAGCGAATAGTGCGCGGGCCATTGCCGTATCCCGCGGCACCCCTGTGTAAGTTGCATGGCCCATGATTGCGCGAATGAATCTTTCGGAGTAGCCGCGCCCGCAGAGAATATTTGCTCCCGTATAAGGATGCTGGTCGGCCGTAGGAAACTTCTCATAATCGAAGTCATGCAGTAGCCCGACCAGCCCCCATTCCTCTTCGTCATTGTCATCGGCTGTCCCATATCGCTTAGCGCAGGCTCGCATCGCAGCTTCAACAGCTAAAGCATGCTTCCGCAAACTATCTCCCTCGGTGTATTCACACAATAGCTGCCACGCGTCGTTTCGGTCCGGCATTGGTACCTTACAAATTTTGATCGGGATCTCGTGTCAACGATTCGGAAGCAGCAAACTACCATGAGTCAAAGCAGCTAACAAGACACCGCTGAAGGCTGTAGTGGCGCATTTGGCCAAACGATGCGGGGGTTAATCCGATGGGTGGTTCTATCAACCCATTACCACCACTCGGTAGCGGGCGGCTTCTGGAAAGGAAATCGATATTGGTTGAATGAGTGAAGGAACCGACCGATTACCGCGTGGTTATACTGACTTCATTGCCCTGCTCGTTGCATTTAGGCGAGGCTAACAAACTGTGTTAGCCCCCACTTGGTGCGCGATAGCCTGGTCGCGCGCGAATAACCACGTTTTTGCGGGTTGTCGTGACCTTCAGCTTACGATACTGACCATCACGCTCTTTATTCGTCGGATAGTATCCGATTGCGTATTGCGTTCGGAGTTCGGCGGCAATCTTTGCAAATGCCTCGGGTAAGGACGATAGCGTATCTGCTCTCAATATTCGCCCGCCCGACTTATTCGCCAACTCGTTCAAATAGCTATCGGCAGTCAGGTATAGCTGGTCCATCATGGCAGTAATTGAATCGTCGGGGTGCGGTTGACCGCGGCGTGACGATCCCGGGGGCGGGAGTGTGCCGGGTGCGTCCCTGCGATCACGCCTGTCGCCCGGGTCGTTGGATGGCGGAAGTCGATCGGGCGGGGGTAAGCGGCCGGTATTCGGATCAGTGTCGCGCCGTCGTCGTAATATCTCGGCGGGCAATGGAAGGCCAAAAGGACCCGTCCTGCTACTCTGCCCGCTGGTCGGAACCGAATCAGGATTATCGCTCGGAAACGTCGGCGCTGTGGTTCCCGCCGGAGGCGTGCGGATAACGCCGATGGTCGGCAGTTGAGGACTTTGTTCTTCCGCTTGCGCACGTGCGATTCGCTCTGTCTCTTCCCGCGTGTCGTAGCGTATCGGATAAACAATAACGCCCTCTTCCTCCAGCCAGTGAAGCGTACTGGCAAATGATGCCTGGTCGCTGTGCCAATCTACTCCATCACTAAAAAGGACTATGGCCTTCCGTCCCTGAATTGATCTGATTGAAGAGAGCGCCAACTCAAAGGCGTCATACAGCTTCGTACTCTGGCCTGACGTAGCGCTATAAATCGCCCTCTGCAAAATAGCCCGGTCATTGGTAAATTCGCTTAACTCCCGCACGCGATCGTCAAAGGAGATTACTTTCACGCGATCCCCGCTCTGTAATTGTTCAACAAAAGCTGTCGCGGCGTGCTGAATCAAGCGCAATTTCGTCTGTGTGCTGGCACTCGTGTCGAGAACCATCACCACATGAAAGGGCGCGCTGACAGAGGCGAAGAACGCCACCTCCTGCCTCACACCATCTTCTGTGATGTTCAACTCATTCTGTTGCATGTCAGCAACGTAGATACCGTCCAGGTTTGCCGCAATGACAGGAACGGTTACCAAACTCGTATTAATCTTCAGTGTTTCAGTTTGGTGAGACTGTTCATAGGGCGGGGCTTCTGAATTTGTTTCGGGCGTGGGAGTGGGGACCTGCCCCGCAGCTGGTCGATTAGTTGGGACGCGCGGGCGCCGTTGGGCAGAAGTCGCTGCCAGCGAGACAAATACAGAGATAATACAGATGCAGCAGATCAGGCAGATTCGCGGCACGTTAGCCCGCATGGTTTCTCCAGTTAACTTGAAATATCGGCCAGGCGAAAATGACGTAGGACGTAAGACTACGATGAGTATCGCAGAATTAACGGTTGCCAGCGACTGCAAAGAAGCGTCTTGATTTCACCGGTACCCAAAAATGCCCCCTCCTTGCCGCGTCCTAACCCATCAACTAGAATTACAAATCGTTCCGCGCCTTTCATCAGATGCGATCGCTATTGCTAGCCGTGCTTGCCGCGTATGTCGTCGCGGCGATCCATGCAGTGCTTGCGTTTCTCAATAAACGCCGCACACTTCAACGTGTTTCTGAATGGTCCATGGGTGCCGGCTTCGTCCTTCATACCGTGGCCCTGATTGCTGACTGGACGATCTATGGTCACTATCCGCTGTTCTATGTCCGCGAGACATTGTCGTTTCTCGCCTGGACATTGGTTGCCGGCTATGGCCTTGTAGTTTATAAGTACCGCGCGCGAGCTCTGGGCACTTTCACGCTTCCGCTCGTTTCGCTACTAATCTTCATCGCCATAATAATGCGAACGGGAACACCCGGATCCGCGGAGGCAAGCAGCTTATCTGCCACGTGGCTTTTCCCTGTTCATACGGTGTTGCTTTTGGCTGCGTATGCCGCGTTCTTCGTGGTTTTCCTCGCCAGTATCATGTATCTCCTGCAGGAGCGTGAGCTGAAACTGAAAACATTCAGTGCCATATTTCACCGGCTTCCATCTTTGACGACAGTCAACGAGATTGCCACCAGCTCAGCAGCAGTCGGTCTCACGTTATTGACGGTTGGGATTGCCACGGGAATGGTCTGGGCATCGTCACGCGACGGCAAATTGTGGCACAATGATCCGAAAGAGATCTTCGCAGCACTCACATGGCTGCTTTACCTCTTCCTAATTCTTTATCGTTCAACCTCTCGTTGGCGTGGACGAAAAGCCGCATGGATGGGTGTGGCTGGTTTTGCGTTGGTCCTTTTTACGTTTTTCGGTGCGAGGTTAATGGGTGGTTACCACGTTTTCGGCTGAGACCAGGCGCGTCGTAACGCAGACTGTTAGTTTGCGTTACGGCTGTCGACTCGTTGCTTTGAGTGTTTCCGAACCGTCGCAAACTAACGGTTTGCTTTACAGTACTTATCCGGTATCCAAACAGAAGTTGTCCAGCTAACACCAAAATGTCCATCGTTCTCTTAGGACTCAACCACAAGTCTGCTCCCATCGAAGTGCGTGAGCGCCTCGCGTTCAGTAAAGATGCGTGCGCGGCCGGACTGCGCGCTCTGGTTGATGGCGATGTTGTTAGAGAAGGCTTAATAGTTTCAACCTGTAACCGGGTGGAAGTTTTGACGGAAACCGCCAACGGGCGGCTAAACGAAACTACCGAGCGCGTTATCGAGTTCCTGACTCAAACCGATACCCTCCCCCGATCCTTTTTCGAGACCCATCTTTATCAACATACGGACGATATGGCGGTGCGACACCTCTTCCGCGTCACCTCATCGCTTGATTCTATGGTAGTGGGTGAGCCTCAAGTGCTCGGTCAGGTTCGTGAGGCCTATTCTATCGCGCTGGAAACCGGAACCGCCGGGCGCATATTGAACCGGCTGGTCCACCACGCCTTCCGGGTGGCTAAACGCGTACGTACTGAAACGGGGATTGGCGCTAATGCCGTTTCAATAAGTTATATGGCGGTCGAGTTAGGAAAGAAGATCTTTCATTCGTTAAAGGGCCATACCGCGCTGTTGGTTGGCGCGGGCGAGATGGCGGAACTTTCTGCCCGGCACCTTGTCAATGCTGGCGTGTCGCGCGTACTGCTCGCCAATCGGACGGAAGAGCCGGCGGAACGTTTAGCACGGGAGCTGGGAGCTACGACGGTCAGTTTTACGCAGCTATCTAATCACCTGTCGGAGGCAGACATCATCCTATGCTCGACTGCGGCAGACCACTATGTAATCACCGAACAGATGGTCCGTGATGCTTTAGCCAAGAGACGCAACCGACCATCCTTCTTTATTGATATCAGTGTTCCGCGAAATATTGATCCAGCGATCGGCAAGATTCCAAACGCTTTCGTTTTCGACATAGACGACCTCGAGTCTGTGATCTCATCTAATATTCGAGAACGTGAGCGAGAAGCCGAGCGGGCAGAGCTAATCGTTGAATCGGAAATCATGCAGTTTCAGCAGGCCTTGCGCGTCCTGGATATCGGGCCAACTATTGGCGCGTTACGAAACAAACTTCAGGACATCGCCAGATCCGAACTTGACCGGCAGCGTAACCGGCTGGGACCTCTAACACCGGAGCAAGAACACGCAGTCCAAGCTCTGCTGGTTTCTACAGTCAACAAAATCTCTCATCCGCTCTTGAGCCACATGCGGCGCTCTTATGGAGCCAGCGACGCTGACACCATTCAAGCGTGGCGCGACATCTTCGATCTGGAAGAGTAGTGTAGCGCCAAAACCCTGCATGAAAACCCCGATCGTAATTGGTTCCCGCGGTTCAAAGCTGGCTCTGACGCAGGCCAACCTGGTCAAAGCCCAACTAGCCACGCTTTATCCAACGCTCCAGGTCCGGATTGAGATCATCCGGACCTCTGGCGATGTAAAGACTGACCCGCTTTCAGTTATTGGCGGAAAAGGAGTATTTACAAAAGAGTTGGAAGAAGCCTTGCTCGACCGTCGTATAGATCTCGCGGTTCACTCATTGAAAGACTTACTCACAATAAACCCTGAAGGTCTAACAATCAGTGCGATTTGCGAACGTGAAGACGCGCGTGATGCCCTGGTAATTCGCGGCGACCTTTTAAAGTTCTTTTCATCACTCAGTACGCTGCCTAAAGACTCGATCATCGGTACGTCAAGCACGAGGCGGGTGGCGCAGTTGAGACATATTCGAGACGAGCTGATTGTTAAGGACATCAGAGGCAACGTTGACACCAGATTGAAGAAACTTGATTCGGGAGAATACCACGCCGTGATTCTGGCGGCCGCGGGCTTACGGAGGCTTGGGTTAGAGGAGCGCATTAGTGTCTTGCTTCGGCCCCAGCAAATGCTGCCCGCTCCGGGACAAGGGGCGTTAGCGATTCAGACGCGGGCTGATGATTCAGAAACGATTAGCTGCGCTACGCCGCTGAACCATCGCGCAACCAGACAAGCGTGCGAAGCCGAGCGTGCCTTTCTGCGTGCGCTTGGCGGCGGATGCCAATTACCGATTGCTGCATATGCGAGCGTCCACGAAAACCATTTAAATCTGGAAGGGTTGGTCGCTGATCCTGACGGCAATCAGGTTTTGAGAGACCGCATTTCGGGATCACCGGACAAAGCGGAGCAGCTTGGCAGCGCGCTCGCCAATCGTTTGCTCCAGCGCGGCGCGAATCAACTGCTGAGTTTAGAGTCCAGCCTTTAAGCTGCTGTTTCCCAACGGGCAAGCTAAAGTTTTGTACTCTAAACTCAAGCTAGATCTGGGACCCTGAACGTGTACCTCCCTGGTTATGCACCTGGGCAGTCGACATAAAGAAATGTCTCCATCTCAGCACCCTCTGGCGGGCCGCACCGTTGTGATTACGCGTGCTCAGTCCCAGGCAAGTGAGTTTGTCAACGAGCTTGAACGGTTTGGCGCGACCGTAATCGTTTGTCCGACAATTGAAATCGGAGAGCTGGAAAATTATGAACGACTCGATGAAGTGATCGAACATCTTTACGGCTACGATTGGCTTATTTTTACGAGTGTTAATGGCGTCGAATACTTTTTTAGGCGACTCAAAACCCGCAAACGAGAAATCAGCAACATTGACGAATTCAAGGTCTGCGCTATCGGCGAAGCTACTGCTGAAAAGTTGCGTGAATTACGGGTTCATGTTGATCTAATTCCCCAGGAGTTTAAGGCTGAGGGAGTGTTCGACGGCCTTGAAAGATTTGTCGGCGGGCCGGCGGGCTTAAAAGGCTTGAACATTTTAATTCCTCGTGCCTCAGTAGCTCGCGATTACCTGCCTAAAGCCTTGCATAACGCAGGCGCGCGCGTTGATATCGTTCCCGTCTATCGCACGTCGCTTCCGCAAAACGCTGACCGCGGAAAAATCGCCGCGCTGCTTTCGGGAAGCGCAGACTGTATAGCTTTCACGAGTTCATCAACGGTAAGAAATCTCGCTCAGCTCTTCGATACAGAGGATTTAAGTGGACCACTCTCGGGAGTTGTAGTTGCCTGTATTGGAGATATAACAGGCAGGACGGCGCAGGAATTTGGCTTGAGCGTGGACATTCAACCGGAACAGTTTACAATTCCCTCCCTCGCTTCGGCGATTGCAGATTATTTTGCGGACGAATCTCGGCATTGACTCATGTGCAGGGCCGCAATATTTCGGTAGCTCCTCTCCCGAACAATGACAATCCCCGTTCATGCTAAACTGACTGACAATGTCTTCGTCATCTGCCCGCATACTTGTTGTCGACCCCGATGGAAATCGCGGTGACGATCTGCAGCAGTTAATCGCTTCCTGGGGTTACGAGGTGGTGCTGGAGGAAAACACTCCTCCCGACTTCGATCTCATCCTCAAAGCCGATCCTACCGTCATAGTCGACACCACTTCTCCATCTTCCGAAGATAGCTTCGATCTTCTGCGGGAAATCCGCGCGCAAGAGTCGACGGTTCCCGTCATCTTGCTCGCTGAGAGCGGAAAATCACAGGCGGGAACTCAGGCGGTTCAGGAAGAGGGGGCTTACTACTACTTCGAAAAGCCTTTCGATCCAAGTGAGCTCCGCGCTGTCCTGGGCCGTGCGGTTGAGTTAACGCAAGCCAGGAGAGAAAACGCTCTTTTGCGTCGCCAGCTCCAGGACCGTGGAGCATTCGGTGAGCTGGTTGGCAACTCTGCGGCGATGCGCGAAATATATGCCCTGGTCGAACAGGTCGCTCCCTCTTCCGCATCCGTTCTCATCACCGGCGAATCCGGGACGGGAAAAGAACTGCTTGCCAGAACCATTCATCAACTCAGCCCGAGACGAGACAAGCCCTTCATCGGTATTAACTGTTCCGCCATTCCCGAAACCCTGATGGAGTCGGAGCTGTTCGGACACGAAAAAGGGGCTTTCACCGGAGCGGCGTCGATGCGCGCGGGATGTTTTGAATTAGCGGACGGCGGCACGCTTCTGCTTGATGAAATTGCGGAGATGCCTCCGCTACTGCAGGCTAAACTTTTGCGCGTCATCGAGGAACGATCCGTCCGCAGGCTGGGAAGTCGTAAGGAAATCGACGTTGACGTACGCATCCTGGCAGCAACCAACCAGGATCCAAATCACGCCATAGCAAAAGGTAGTTTGCGAGAAGATCTGCTTTACCGGTTGAACGTCTTTCGTATTCACTTGCCGCCGCTGAAGAATCGCAAAGAGGATCTGGGTCTGCTTGCGCAGTATTTAGTAACCAAGCTTGCGGAGAAGCACTCAAGACCTGCGCGGTTTCTCAGCCCTGCGGCAGTTTCCGCTTTGCAGTTTCACGCGTGGCCCGGCAATGTCCGCGAGCTCCGAAACGTGATCGAGCGGGCAGTGATAATTTGTTCTGGAGAACAAATAGAGCGGCACCACTTCGCGCCTTACCCTATAGAGCAGCGTGAGCGACTACGAGACGAGGACACTATAACGTTGCCTGTAGGAACTCCCCTGGAAGAGGTTGAGCGGCAAATGATCGTGCGAACTCTCCAAAAAACCAAGAACAATAAGACGCGTGCTGCCGAGTTGTTGGGGATCAGCCTGAAGACCCTTCACAACAAACTCAATCTCTACCGCGAACGTGGCCAGCTCGAGGCCGAAGTCAGAGATGAATAGGGGCAGCCGTACCTCAACGCAAACATCGCGGTCTTTTCGTTTCGATATCCGCTAGCGCGTGTCCTTTGATTTCCAGGGGATCCAACGGGGTACCTCCTTGCGATAGCGGCTGTACGAATCCCCAAACTTCTGTGTCAACATGGGCTCCTCGTAGAGCAACACGAAAAGGAAGAAGAAGGCGAAGACAGTACCTGTGTAGTAAAACAATTCCCTCGAGGCCTTGAGCAAAGCCTCGCCAAATAGAATTGTTAAGACTGCAATATACATGGGGTTTCGGACGTAACGGTAAAGCCCTCGCACCACTAATTCTTTCGGCGGATCGATAGGAGCAGGTGTTCCACTTCCAGCAAAGGTGAAATTCCAGGCGCACCAGCAATAAATCGCCACCCCAATTACAACTGCCACCAGGCCGGCGTAACGAACTGCGCCAAGGTTCATGGGTGCTGAGGCAGATGAAGACAGCAGCCAGTAAGGGATGAGAATCGTTACCGTACCCGGTACAACAAACGTAAAAATAATCGTCTTTATCAGAACCACAATTTTTGAAACGATTATTCCGTTACAAGACCAACGGATTACGCGGGTCATTGTTGTCAATAACAACCTGCGCGCATTCCTTCGGAAGGCATTCGGCAAAGTAAAGGTTCTGACCCGGTATGTACCGTTGCTCGTAACGCTTCCTCACTTCTTCAATACTGCCGAACAAATGTTTATCACGCCGTTCAGCACGAAGCAGAATCGTCTGAAACGTAGCGTGCACGAAGATAGTGAAATCCCAGTATTTCCTGAGTTCCTCGCGCAGCAGGAAAACTCCGTCGAAAAGAAGAATCGCATTCGGCTCGGCGAGTTTAGGTGACGTCTGCGATTCTGCATCGATTCGAAAGTCGAAGACTGATGAACTATAACGGCGTGAACCATCAGGTCCTAACGGAAGCAGGAGCGACTCAGCGAGCGCCGGGTAGTTGAAAGAATCGTAGTAGTAGCCTTCCGGAGAAGTGGCCCCTCGCTCGTGTCGAATGCGGGCAGGATTATGGAAGCCGTCGATAGAGGCGAGAATAACAGGCCGGTTGCTGGTGAGCAGTGAGGCCGCAATTTCGTGAGCGAGTGTTGTCTTGCCGGCGGCATCTGGCCCATCGATGGCGACGCGCACAGGATGCTGCCGCTTAACTCCGATGATTCGACTGCAAAGGTAATCGGTGGATTCAAGTTTCAAGTGCAACAGAGGTATTGACTATTTGCTTCGCCCCAGAGGGG
>JBHENH010000075.1:14313-14601 GCA_046262135.1 Pyrinomonadaceae bacterium | reverse complement strand
CGTCATATCGCCGCGGCCTGTTATTTAAATGGTCCGTAAAGTTTGTCGTGGCGAAACGGTTCTGAGCGAGTGGGGATTTACTGCTGGCATATGAAATGATGAAACCCCAACAACAAATCGTTTCCTTTCTTCCTTCAGCTACCGAAATAGCCTGCGCTTTGGGCTTAACTGATCAACTTGTAGGAATCACGCATGAGTGTGACTACCCGGTTGGCATTAAAGGAAAGGCCATCGTCGTCCGCAGTGCACTGCCGATCGAAACGATGACCCAGCGGGAGATTGACGCGG
>JBHENH010000075.1:416-14303 GCA_046262135.1 Pyrinomonadaceae bacterium | reverse complement strand
ACTGTTGCGCGAACTCGCGCCGGATTTGATCCTTACGCAGAATTTGTGTCAGGTCTGCGCACCCTCGGGGACTGAAGTATCGCAAGCGTTGAGTTTGCTTCCAAAGACGCCGCAAATCCTCTGGTTAACGCCTAACTCGATAGATCAAATTTTCGATAATGTGCGCGAGCTGGGCGAAGCGACCAGTCGCGGCAAAGAGGCGGAACAGTTAATTGGAGACGGCCGGCGCAGGCTGGAAGCAATAGCAGAAGTTACTCAAAATCTGTCACGCCGGCCTCGTGTTTTCTGCGCCGAATGGCTTGATCCCATTTACTGCAGCGGTCATTGGGTACCGGAGATGGTGAGAATTGCAGGAGGAGTAGATGCGCTCGCCCAGGAGGGCGCAGATTCGGTGCGCATCGGCTGGGACGATGTGCTGGAATGGGAGCCGGAGATTTTGATTGTCACGCCGTGCGGACTCAACCTGGACCAGACAATTGAACAGTCGCAGCAATTATTTTCTTATCCGGGCTGGGCCGGTATTCCCGCTGTGGTTAATGGGTGCGTGTATGCGGTCGATGCAAACTCCTACTTT
Organism: Pyrinomonadaceae bacterium; assembly: GCA_046262135.1. Lineage (GTDB taxonomy): Bacteria > Acidobacteriota > Blastocatellia > Pyrinomonadales > Pyrinomonadaceae > PSRF01. Next base: position 13,729 of record JBHENH010000075.1, on the reverse strand, counting down.
GCTCGGCCTGGCCCACGAGTGGTGGATGGGACTGAACTACTCGCTCATCTGTTTCATCCTCGCTTGTTGCCCTGGAACGGGGCGACGAAGGCGTTTCAGCAACTGACCCAATCAACTTCCTGAAACGAAACTGACTGTGATGATTTCTGCGGAACGGAAAATCTGTGCGGGTTGCCAGTCTTCCTTTAGCTGTGGGGCTGCAGGAGGCGAGGCGGGAGCCTGCTGGTGCGAGTCGGTATCTGGAATATTGGAATCACCTGGCGGCGCCCTTGATTGTTTTTGCCCGAAGTGTCTGGAATCGATGATCAGCAACCAGAGCTCGGTAGGCCACTTGCCGCAACCTAACGGTCAGTCGGGTTTCGAAGCGGAAAAACCACTTGTGGAAGGCGAGGATTACTACCTGGAAGGCAATAATTGCGTCTTTACCTCCCAGTACCTCCGTCGACGTGGTTTCTGTTGTAACAGCGGTTGCCGCCATTGTCCCTACGGAGAAACCGCTGCATTAATTGAGATAACTTAAGAAATTCAGGTTGCAAGGTTCAAAGCTCTTGGGTGCCAGTGCACTACTTATCGAGCTCGCCTTTGCAACCTGAAACTTTTGCCCAACGCCCAACCTGCAGTTGTTTGCGTTACGATTTTTTCGTAAACAGGCCGGCCGCGAGAAACACTGCGCCTAACAAAATATTAAGCCCGTGATCCGCGGTTCCCAGTTGTAACGGACCTATAGCCAACATCCGGTCGGGGCCGACACCCATCGTCATGCCAAAAATCCCGAGTCCCAGATACACAATTCCAAAAATCAGAGAAAACGTCTTCGCTGCAGACAGTGATCCGGCAAACCCAAAGTAAAGGGCTGCTGCACCGGACACGATGTGCACGAGGTTATGCGCAGGCCCAAGGTGGAATCCCATGAGGGTGGGAGCGGCGAAACCCGCCACGCCAATAAGCAAAAAAACGATTCCCAGAATCTTGCAAACAGTCTTTGCCATGATCAGCTTTCATCTCCTCTGTGAACGGTTGAGCACCAGCAACCGCGAAGCGAGAACCTGCGGCCGCATCAAATTCGCGAGGAATAAGCCGGTTGAAGCGACTGTATATCAACTGTTGGGTTCGTTTGCAAAGGATTTTAGTTGAAAAACGTCGGAGTTGACCGTTTGTGGGTAATTAAGCAGCCTTCTGCGACGCTATGTTGTGATTTTCCGGCAAATGTTATACTAGGTGCATTCCCAGATAACGTGCGGACGGAGAATAGAAATCTAAAGGAGTAGTCACCATGATGTGTCTCCAAAACCTGATCCGCGCAATGAGTCGAACAGTGTCCGTTTCCGTCCTCATGCTGCTGATCATAAGCAGCGCCAATGCTTACACGGTTGTAATGCGCAGTGGGCGACGGGTGGAAATTCCTTCGACGTTTGTATTGACACCTACAACGCTCACGTATGAAGTATCGCAGGGAATTCAAATCTCGCTGCAGGTTGCAACCATCAATATTCCCGCCACTGAACTAGCCAATAATGAGGGCCCGGGAAGTTTTCTAAAGCGCATGCAACTGGCGACGGTAACGCCGGTTGAGCAGGAGCCAAGCTCCGAGGCCGAGCCTGTAGCGCGAGCTACGAAGACAATAACAAACCGTGACCTTGCCTGGTCAATGCAACGCAGACGCGAAAGCGAAGTGGCGTATGAGCGTAGAAGAAGAGAACTTGGATTGCCTTCAATCCAGGAGTCTCGAAGACGCGCCGCAGCTGAGAGCGAGGTAATTGGCAGGGAGTTGGAAGAGACGCTAGGTGCGGAGAGGGAATCCGAAAGCTACTGGCGAGCGAGAGCTTCGGCGTTGAGGGCCGATATTGCAGCCGTGGATGCCGAGATCAGTTATACGCGTGCCAGACTCGACGAAATTGCATCTCTAGACTCGAATGGAGTGTTTAATTCGGTCGACACATACGACCCTTTTGGTCCCTTTGGGAATATCGATGATTACCCGCCTAACTATCGCAACAGGCGTAGCGGACGCGTGTATATTGATCCGCGAACGCCAAACCAGATTCCGAGCCGCGACGGCTATGGAGATAGGAGAAGGCGGGGGCGGCGTGGATACAATCGGTGGCCGAATAATCAAGGGCCTTATTACGGTCAAGGGCCTTACAACCAGGGACCATTCCCGCAGGCGCGGCCGACCTGGGGCTCGCCGTACCCGATCTACCCGAACGTGGGACCTTATGGATCTACACAGCCGTACGATTCCACTTACGAACGCACCACACTCGTCACACGTTTGAATGAGTTGACTGCGGCTCGCGCTGGCCTTAGTGCCCGGTGGAGGGAACTGGAAGATGAAGCACGCCGCGCCGGCGCGTATCCGGGATGGCTGAGACCCTGAACGCAGTACGCACGAGCAGCAGCCGGAGCAGATAGCATAAAAAGTGAACGTGATTGGCCCATCCTTGGTGCCGATGACAACTGACACATGACCGGGGCCTGGGAAACAATCATCGGACTAGAGATTCATGCGCAACTGAGCACTGAGTCCAAGATCTTCTGCCGTTGTTCCACCCGATTCGGCGATCAACCTAACGAAAATACCTGCCCTGTTTGCCTCGGCCTTCCGGGTGCTCTTCCGGTCCTTAATCGACGCGTTGTCGAGCTAGGCGCTCGCGCAGCTTTGTCTCTGGGTTTACAGATAAATAAGAAATCAATCTTTGCCCGCAAAAACTATTTCTATCCGGATCTACCGAAGGGTTATCAAATCTCGCAATACGACCAACCATTCTCGGCAAACGGTCAACTCGAAATCATGACCGCCGAGCGAGATGATGCGGGGCATCCCGTTGAGTGGCGCATCAAGAATGTAACTATCACGCGTCTCCATCTAGAGGAGGACGCTGGAAAGAACGTTCATGAAGGGCTGCCTGACATTGATCGCCATTCTTATATCGATCTGAACCGTGCGGGAACGCCTCTGGCCGAGATTGTCACCGAACCCGATTTTCGTTCTTCGTGGGAAGCATATGACTACGTCAACCACGTTCGACGCGCGCTGCAATGGGTTGGCGCTTCGGAAGCCGACATGGAAAAGGGGAATCTGCGTTGTGAGGCCAACGTCTCGGTACGCCGAAAGGGTGAGGAGAAGTTCGGAACAAAAGTAGAACTCAAAAATCTCAATTCAGTTCGTTTCATGCAGCGAGGAATCGAGTATGAGGTGCGACGGCAGATCGGCGTGCTTGAATCTGGCGGCCGTCTGCAGCAGGAGACTCGGCTTTGGGACGAACGCGTGGGCGAAACTCGCGTGATGCGTTCGAAAGAAGAGGCGCACGATTACCGTTATTTCCCCGAACCGGATCTGCCTCCGTTAATAGTTTCCGATGAGTTTGTCGAACGCGTGCGATCAGCAATGCCTGAGTTGCCCGAGACGCGTCGCCGCCGGTTTATGCAGGAATACGGCCTTTCATTCAGTGATGCGTCACAGCTGACTTCGGAGCGTTCCCTGGCTGACTATTATGAGAAGGTGGCGCAGGTTTCGGGAAACGCACGTTCGGCCGCGAACTGGGTGCGATCCGAGTTTCTTCGTGAACTTGAGAATGTCGGAGTTCCCGCCGGCTCGGCTCCGGTTTCTGCAACTAACCTTGGTGAGCTGGTGCGCTTGATCGATGAAGAAAAAGTCAGCGGAAAGCAGGGGAAGGATGTTCTTATCGAAATGTTCGCGTCTCGGAAGAGCGCAGTTGCGATTATCGAAGAACAGGGATTAGTTCAGCTTAGCGACTCCGACGAAATTGATGCATTAATTGATCAGGTGATTGCTGTGAATCAACAACAACTCGAGACTTATCGCGCAGGGAAGGAAACTCTGTTCGGTTTTTTTGTGGGACAGGTAATGAAAGCCTCGCAAGGTAAAGCAAATCCGAAGATAGTGAATGAGAGACTGCGCGAGAAGTTGAAGTGACTGGCCACGCGAACTTGCGCAACTTTGCCGCTGTGCAGACATCTGCCGCTTTGCGAAGAAGTTAGCCGTGATGGCGCCGATGCCATGTAAGGATTCTTGTAGGCGGCTTTGCCGCAGTGCATGTCGGAAAGGCTGCGCCTTTCCGGGCTACACTCAGGGTAGCGGCTCCGCCGCTGATGAAGGTTAATACAGCGGCAGAGCCGCGAGAGAATTGATGCGTCCACGGAAAGGCACAGCCTTTCCGCACTGCACTCCGGCGGAGTCGCGATCAGCCGAGCGCTAATTATGGACCTGAAGGGCAAAGTCGCGATCGTAACGGGCGGCAGCAAGGGAATCGGTCGGGGTATAGCCGAATCCCTCGTGCGCGAGGGTGTAATTGTCTGCATTACTGCGCGCAGTCGTAGCGAAATCGACGAAGCTACAAGGGATCTGATAGCCATGGGCCAGGTCGGCGTGAGAGGTGTAATCGCAGATGTGCGAAACTACGAACAGGTAAAAGCCCTGTTTGATCTCACCGCGACTGAATTTGGCGGCGTCGATATTCTCATAAATAATGCGGGCATAGGCATATTCCAGTCAGTTGAAGAAATGCCGGTAGATGACTTCCGGGCCGTCCTCGAGACAAATCTTTTCGGCGTTTTCTACTGCTGCCATGAAGCCATCCCGATAATGAAGAAGCGCGGCGGCGGTTATATCATCAACATTTCATCGCTGGCCGGCATCAACGCGCATCCGCTGATGGCCGCGTATAACGCTTCAAAGTTTGGCCTCAACGGTTTCAGCGAGGCGTTAATGCAGGAAGTCCGCCACCACGGCATTAAGGTTAGTTACATCATGCCGGGTTCTGTAAATACAGAGTTTGGTGGCGACTCGCCCGGCGATGAGAAGTCATGGCAGCTAACCCCGGCCGATATTGCTCAAGTAGTGATTGATTTGCTACATCACGATGAACGCAGTCTGGCCAGCCGTGTTGAAATTCGGCCCAGTAAACCTCCGAAAAAGTAAATGCGTGCGGTCATTCAACGTGTTACGCGGGCTAAGGTTACAATCGGCGATACGGTTACGGGCGAGATCGGAAAAGGTCTCGTCGTTTTATTAGGTATAGCTCGCGACGACTCACCGGCCGATTGTAAATATCTAGCCGACAAGATTGTGGCCCTGCGTATCTTCGATGACGAGAAGGGCAAAATGAATCTCTCAGTAAGGGACGCCGGCGGGGCAGTACTCGTTATCTCTCAATTCACACTCTATGGTGATGTGCGACGCGGTCTGCGTCCTTCCTGGATTGATGCCGCGGCGCCAGAAAGCGCGGAACCGCTCTACGAATATTTTGTGAGCGAAATAAAAAGGCTTCTAAGCAATATTTCAACCGGCAACTTTCGCAGCATGATGCAAGTGGAATTGGTCAATGATGGACCAGTTACTATTTTGCTCGATAGTCGAAAGCACTTTTAGTAGAGCGTGCCTAACTCGGCTTGAGTTACAGCAAGCGATCCCAAGCCGCTTGGGCGAACCCTTACAGAACCGTTCTCGGTAGCCAATGGATGGAAGCACTCAACTAAACATCAGCTGGTGGGTTTTCTCTACGAAATTCAAAGAAAAAGAATGGACGGAATTGATCGTTAGCATCCATTGGCCACCGCGAATGGTTCCTGGTTCTCGGGCGATGTAGGATGATTTTGTTCGAGCAACATGGGTCTTGAGACACGCTCGTTTGCCCCACGCCGGTACATCACAATCATTGGCGCTTTATGAAAAGAATGACACTTACTGGCCATCGACTCTGCTTAGCGTTGTTAACACAGCTGGCACTTGTTGCGATGTTTCTTCCCGCATGTTCCCAGAAAACCGCAGTAGACGATTCTGCCAGTAGCGACGGCATCTCCAGTAAGACGGATGTAAAGAAGGGGATTAAACCGCAGGCTGACGAGCAGGTGGCCGTCATCCAGTCCCAGGATTACGGCGATATTGTGATTGAGCTTTATCCGAACATCGCACCCAGGATGGTTGAGCGCTTTAAGAAATTGATCCGGGAAGGCTTTTACAATGGCACAACCTTTCACCGCGTAAATGCTGAATCCGGATTGATCCAGGGCGGTGATCCGTTGTCGAAAGATGACGATCCGGCGAATGACGGATCAGGAGATTCTCCGTATCCCAATGTGTCTGGAGAATTCAGCGATATACCCTTTGACCGTGGAACTGTGGGAGCGGCGAGGAAGGGCGCGTCCCCCGGATTTGAAGGGGTCCCTGAGCTAACCGAGGCACAGGCCCGTGATACTGCGAACTGCCAGTTCTTCATCACGCTAATGCGCGAGCCACAATTTGACGAGGACTACACAGTGTTTGGACGAGTAGTGAATGGAATCGCAAATGCTGACATCATTATGGGTGCGCCGGTTGAAGAGGGGACTGAGCATCCAGCTGACAGAGTTGTGGTGAAAACCGTAACGTTGCAGCCTCGTTCGAAATACGTCTCAAGTCCACCATAACGCGTACAGCCTGCGAGCGAAGTCACGACGCCGTGCGTGAGCCGCCCTAGATCATGTCCTCATCCGTTTTCGAGCTTTCGTTCAGTTCGTAGCGTTCGCGATCTCTTCGTTCAATCTTATCAAGGAAATCCAGTTCTTCGTTGTCTTCGAAACTTACGCCGACTGCATTCGCATTCTCCTCGACCATCGACTGATCGGGAGTAGGATTGTCCCCGCCAACAGACTCCTCTCCACTGTCATTTACATCTTCCCAGGACGCATCCAGGTCACCACCGGCATCTCTGGGAGAGGCAGCAGTATGGTTGCGAAGCCGTTGTGCGAGTTGGTCAGGATCCTTGGGCGCACGAGCAATCTCCTCTTCCATGAATTGTTCAATTTCTGGATTGGGAACATAGTCGGGGTTATTGCTTAAGTATTCAAAGTCATCAGTCTGTTTCTTTGTCATAGAAGGATCTCCTCGACCGAAAACATTGCGATTGCGGAGGAAAGTTCTGCCACGCTCAAGCGGCGGACGCTGCACTGTTCAAGTTGTAGGGGGTGCGCAGAACTATAACAAACGCGCGCAAGGTCAGCAATATGCACCATCTGAAAAGTAGTCAGTCAATTTGGACTTTTCAAAGGTAGTATCCTAATTCGTCACCTAACGCTCCAGCTCCGAAAAGAAATGTATATTCCACCTTGCGGGCCGGGCGAGGGCGGCCGCGCGTCGAGTGTAATGTTAATTATTTGGGTTACTTCAAACTGACTCACTACCGATTAGAAGGCCTTCTTGACTGCTACACGGCGCGGACTTTACACTGAAGTCTGTTAACAACTCCAAACTTCCCTGCGTATCCACTGCTCAGACATCAGCTTTTGCTGATATCAACGAGCGCCTGATTTCTATGCCACAAGGCCCATTCAATTCCCTTCAAACGTTCAACACATCGGCCGGACATTCCGGACGTTTTTTTTCGCTGCCGCAACTGGAAAAGGAAGGCGTCGGCCCGGTATCAAAGCTCCCGGTAAGTATCAGGATCGTGCTGGAATCCGTGCTGCGGAACTGCGATAGCAAGAAGATCACTGAAGATGACGTGCGTGCACTGGCCAACTGGCAGCCGCACGGGCAACGTACGGAGGAAGTGCCCTTCGTGGTAGCTCGCGTCCTGCTGCAGGACTTTACGGGCGTGCCTCTTCTAGTGGATCTCGCAGCGATGCGCTCAGCTGTAGCTCGTTTGCGCAAAAACACCGAGATCATTGAGCCTCTGGTCCCGGTTGATCTCGTCATAGACCATTCGGTCCAGGTTGATTTCTCAAGTACTAAAGACGCGTTTGAAAAGAATATGCGAATGGAATTCAAACGCAATAACTCGCGTTACCAGTTTTTGAAATGGGGCACGCAGGCGTTTGACGGGTTCGGCGTTATCCCTCCCGGCATTGGCATATGTCACCAGGTGAACCTCGAGTTTCTCGCGAAGAGCGTTTGGGAGCGAAACGGATATTACTATCCAGACACCCTCGTCGGGACCGATTCACACACCACCATGATAAACGGACTGGGTATTGTTGGCTGGGGTGTGGGTGGTATCGAAGCCGAGGCGGCAATGTTGGGCCAACCCGTGTATTTTCTAACACCGGACGTCGTGGGGGTTCACATGACCGGCAGCTTGCGCGAGGGTGTAACTGCAACTGACCTCGTGCTTCGCGTCACGGAGATGTTGCGCAAGGCCAAGGTCGTGGGGAAATTTGTGGAGTTCCATGGTGATGGGGCTGCTAGTCTCACCGTAACCGATCGAGCGACCATCGCGAACATGGCCCCAGAGTATGGCGCGACCATGGGGTTCTTTCCGGTCGATGAAGAGACGTGCGTTTACTTGAAGGCCACGGGCCGCACTGATGAGCACGTTGACACAGTGCGCAACTATTTTAAGGCCCAGGAAATGTTTGGTATCCCGAAACGGGGCCAGTGTGAATACAGTGTTCTGCTTGATCTCGATCTGGCCTCCATCTTGCCGAGCGTAGCCGGACCGAAGCGTCCCCAGGATCGTATTGAGCTGTCGATGTTGAAGAGTCAGTTTCATGAACTTTTGCAAAAGCCGGCGGCCGATGGAGGCTACGGAAAATCGGCGGAGGAAGTCGGCGCCCGATACTTTACACGGATCGGCACAATCGACATCGCGAAGGCGGCCATCGTTGGCGGTGGCGAACAGAGGCCGGAAACGGTCCCGGTTGCCTCAGGTGGCGTCGTTACGCCTCAAAACACCAGCGTATGGACCGAGACCGAAATGGTCAACAATCGCCCTACGCCCGATCGCCTTGAGGAAGTTCACCCAGAAGAATTTCCCCACGCTGAAGTTGATCTGGGCCACGGCGACGTCTTAATCGCGGCCATCACTTCGTGCACAAACACTTCCAACCCCAGCGTAATGCTCGCGGCCGGCCTGCTTGCGAAAAAGGCGGTGGAACGCGGATTGACGGTACGTTCGTCAGTGAAGAATTCGCTGGCGCCCGGGTCGAGAGTAGTAACTGAGTATCTGCAAAAGGCCGGACTTCAGGAGTACCTGGATCGGCTCGGGTTTAATCTCGTGGGCTATGGTTGCACCACTTGTATAGGCAACTCAGGACCTCTCGATCCAAACATCGAACAAGTTTTAACTGACCATGATTTGATTGCCGCCAGTGTTCTGTCCGGTAATCGCAACTTTGAAGCGCGCGTCCATCAGAGCATTAAAGCAAATTTCCTGATGAGTCCACCGCTGGTTGTCGCCTTCGCCATTGCCGGTCGCGTTGACATTGATCTATCCAGCGACCCGCTTGGCAAAGGCAACAACGGCAAGGACGTTTACCTTCGCGACATCTGGCCCAGCCTTCAGGAAATCAACGTACTGCTCCGTTCAGCATTCGATCCTGAAACGTATCGACATCTGTACGGCAATTTCGCTGAACAGAATCCGCTTTGGAACGAAATTCCCACCAGCACCGGAAATGTTTATCAATGGGACAAAGAATCTACCTACATTCAGGAGCCGCCTTACTTCGAAGGTTTTAGTAATGCGGTGGAAGAATGGTGTGACGTGAAGGGTGCGCGTCCACTGGCTATATTCGGGGATTCTGTCACCACGGATCACATCAGCCCGGCGGGAGCAATCAAGGCAAGCTCACCCGCGGGACGGTATCTTCAGGAGAAGGGCGTTAGTATCGAGGACTTCAACAGTTACGGTTCCCGTCGCGGCAATCACGAGATTATGGTGCGGGGCACCTTCGCAAATGTTCGCATCAAGAATTTGATGGTGCCCGGCGTAGAGGGCGGCGTAACGATTCATCAGCCCGGCGGCGAGCGCATCAGCATTTATGACGCTGCCATAAAGTACCAGCAGGAAAGAATCCCTCTCGTCGTAATTGCAGGGCAGGAATATGGAACTGGCAGTTCTCGGGATTGGGCTGCGAAGGGCACCAGGTTGCTCGGCGTGAAAGCTGTTATTGCGCAAAGCTTCGAAAGAATTCATCGCAGCAACCTGGTTGGGATGGGTGTATTGCCGTGTCAGTTCAAAGAAGGAACCAACGCTGCGTCGCTGGGTCTCGACGGCAGCGAGGTCTTTGAGGTGATCGGTTTAGAACATGAAGTGAAGCCGCAAAAGGAGTTGAAGCTGGTAATTCACAGGGCTTCAGGTAAGACTGAAGAAGTTCCGGTCGTGCTGCGTATCGATACTCCTATTGAAATTGATTACTACCAGCACGGCGGAATCCTCCCGTATGTGCTCAGGCAATTGCTCGCGGGCACGACGGATTTCTGAATATTACTGGACCATGTAGATTTGTCATTTTAGAGGAGGCGTGGACCAGATACGAATGCCCCTTCTACTGTTACGTACTGAATTCCAGGGAGTAGCAAATGTCATCAGTGCAAGTCGCAGAAACAAGTACGCCGCGGAAATACCAGTTATTGATCGATGGGCAGTGGGTCGAGGCTGAATCCGGCAAAACGTTTACCACACCTAATCCCGCAACCGGCGAAACGCTCGCTGAGGTCGCCGAGGCTGACAAGGCCGACATCGATAAGGCCGTAAGTGCCGCCCGGCGAGCGTTTGAAGGGAAGTGGTCCCGGATTAGCGCTCGCGATCGCGGGCGCATGCTTTATAAGCTGTCACAGTTGATCGAACAAAACAGCAAAGAGTTGGCGGCACTGGAGACCGCGGACAATGGCAAGCCGATTAAGGAATCCGTCTACGTCGATCTACCACAGGTCGCAGAAAATTTTGAGTACTTCGCCGGTTGGGCCACCAAGATCGAAGGCGAAACCATTCCGGTTCCCGGGAATATGTTCAACTACACTCTGCGAGAACCAGTCGGAGTGTGCGGTCAGATAATTCCCTGGAATTTTCCACTATTGATGGCGGCCTGGAAACTCGCGCCGGCTCTTGCAGCGGGAAATACTGTAGTGCTCAAGCCGGCGGAGCAAACTCCCGTGACCGCAATGGAGTTGGGAAGACTCATTCAGGAGGCCGGCTTTCCGGAGGGCGTCGTTAACATCGTCCCGGGTTTCGGTGAGACTGCGGGTGCCGCACTGGCTGCACATCCGGGAATCGACAAGATCGCGTTTACCGGGTCTACCGAAGTGGGAAAACTGATCGCGAAAGCCGCATCTGACAACCTCACAAAGGTTTCGCTCGAGCTGGGCGGAAAAGCGCCTAACATCATCTTCGCCGATGCCGATATCGAGCAGGCTGTGAATGGCGCAATGATGGGAATTTTCTTCAACCAGGGCCAGGTCTGTTGTGCGGGCTCGCGTCTTTTTGTTCAGGAAGACGTGAAGGACCAGTTTCTGGCGCGCCTGAAAGAGAAATCGGCAAAAATTATTGTGGGCGATCCAATGGACAAAGCTACCCACATGGGCCCACAGGTTTCTCGAGACCAGCTGGATCGAATTAAGGGTTATGTGGATGTCGCCCAAAAGGAAGGCGCAACCGTACTGGCCGGTGGTGTATGTCCGACACTTGAGGGCGCTTTTCAGAACGGCTACTTCTTTCAACCGACCATCTTTTCGGAAGTTAAGAATCAGATGCGGGTTGCGCAGGAAGAAATTTTTGGGCCTGTCGTCTCGGTCATCGCATTCCAGAATGAGGAAGAACTAATTAAGCAGGCCAACGAAACTATTTATGGTTTGTCGGCCGGGATTTGGACTCGCAACATTACGCGGGCACACCGTTTTGCAAAGGAGATAAAGGCGGGTGTCATTTGGATTAACACTTTCAATATGTTTAATGCCGCGTCTCCCTTCGGCGGTTATAAGCAATCGGGATATGGCAGAGAGATGGGTAAACATGCTCTGGAAATGTACACCCACGTGAAGAGCGTGTGGGTTGATCTGTCCGGCAAGCCCATTGGTTGGTTTGGAAAATAACATAAGCAGCCGCTACAGGCTTAGATTGCGGAAAACGCTTTGTCCGTGGGCTGCATCTCTTAAATGCCGCAACGTCTGGCCCACCCCGAGGTTTGGACGCGGCAGCGCTCTCCCTCGATAAACTTGAAATTTTAAAAGGAGACGCGAATGTATTTAGCAAAAAAGTTCGGCCCTGCATCACTCGCACTCGCAGCCGTCTTGCTGCTCACAGCCTGTCCCAGCCAAACCACAATTTCCAAGATAAACGCCGACCCTGGTCGTTATCGAAATAAAGAAGTCGGTATTGTCGGCAACGTCACCGATAGCTACGGCGTGCTGGGCAATGGTGCCTACGAAATTGATGATGGAACCGGAAGGTTATGGGTCGTTACCCGCCGTGGTGTCCCGTCGCGCGGATCTCGAGTAGGGGCCAAAGGTCACGTGTATACAGGATTTCAATTCGGCGGTCGGAACTTCGGCACCGTCCTGGAAGAAACTGGCCGCACTTCAAAACAGCGCTGATAAATTCTGCCCTGGAAGCCGCCAGTATCAATGGATGACAGCGTAAATGCGCAGACCCGCGGGAACCGTCAGATTATCGACAGTTTTGACCGAGAGTTTGCGCGTTTGCATGTTAGTTCTCGCGCAGTAATTGAGAGCACGGCCGACGAGATTTTGTATTCGGTTCCGCCTTCCACAGGAATAGGTTCCCTGCGGTCGGTTGGAGAAAGCGTTTTGCGATGTGCGGCGGCGATCGAGCAGACCTTCGGCGGCATTACTTCGAATCTCTGGGACGATCCATTTGAGTGGACGTTGCCGGAACATCTCTCGACCCCTGCTAAGGTTTCTGAGCATCTCATTGAAGTTGAAAAAACTCGAAAAACAGCGTTCGGCAGCTTCGTTGACGATACGTGTTTGACAAAACAGGTGGCGCTGCCAACAGGCGAGACTCGCCCTCTAATTGACTTGCTACTCGATACATTGCTGCACGCGACAGATTATCAAGCTCAAGCAGTTGTCGCTCTTAAGATTCTTTCCCGTATCAGCCCACACGGGTTTATTATTTAGCCACTTAATTCCGGAGAAACTTGAGGTTCATAAATGTATTGTCCCCGATGCGGACAACAGCAGATCTCAGACGCAACGAGGTTCTGCTCCAAATGTGGGTTTCTTCTCGAAGGGGTGACGGCTGTACTGCTGTCCGGTGGTTCGCTGCCCGCCCGCTACGTCCAACCGGGAACCGCCAGCTCTCCGCGCGAAGCAAAGGCATCCGGCAAGGAGCCATGTTAATGCTCAGTACGCTCCTACTTGTGCCGCTAGTGTCAATTATTACAGTCAATTTTTTAGGGAGCCCGGAAATACTTATACCAGTCACCGCAATATTTTGTTTCGTAGAGGCCTGCTGCGCATCCTCTACGCCGTCTTGATGGAAGAAGATGCAATTCCGCAGATCCAGAGTGGCCAGACAGGTGCTTACGCGCCGTCGGCTAACCAGCAGCTCGCGAATTCAGCTCGCCAACCAGCG
>JBHENH010000075.1:0-394 GCA_046262135.1 Pyrinomonadaceae bacterium | reverse complement strand
ATACAACGCGCCTCCTCGATCCAAAAGATTCTAGGGAACGCTAATCGCATTCGGTTCCTACGCCGGTCTGCGCCAAAAATAAACTTTTTCTCAGACGCTAACCGCCAAATGCATTCCTCTCATACCAGAACCTGTTCGCCCTGTGCGTAAATGGTCGAGCTTGCCCCACACATCGCGTCCCTCGCTGAGCGTCTTCAACAACGCATCTGCCGCGAGGGCCCAATCACATTTCGTGACTGGATGGAGTGTGCCCTCTATGACGTAAGGGAAGGGTATTACTGTCGAAGCGACCGCGACAGATGGGGTAGAACAGGTGATTACCGGACCAGCCCGGAGCGGAGCTCGTTATTCTCGGCCACGTTCGCACGCTACTTCGTCAAGCTGTATGAAACAC
>JBHENH010000074.1:6049-14704 GCA_046262135.1 Pyrinomonadaceae bacterium | reverse complement strand
CGACGATACTGCGTGCCACTCAGGTGCTGGGTTACCAAAGTTATGCTGACTTCGCAGCGGATCTCAGACAGCACTTCGTGTCGCGGATAACACCTTACGCAGTCTTGAAGGCTGCGACCCGGGAGAAGCGCAGCGTCGCTGATCACATCGACCACGCTTTGGAAAAGGCGCTCGACAACCTAAGCACACTGAAAACGGATCTGGATAGACAGCGCATAATAGAATTAGCCAAGCTGATTAAGCGCTCGCGTCGTGTGCTCGTTGTCGGGTTAGACTTCGCCGCTTCGCCGGCGCTTTACCTGGCCTACGGATTGTCAGCTCTTGGGTTCGATGCTGAGGCGCCGCTGGGAACCACTGGCAATCTGCAACATAAAGTTAAAGTCCTGAACCCGAAAGATGTGCTGGTGGCTATCAGCTTTGGCCAATGTTTGAGGGATACGGTCGAAGCCGTATTGCACGCCAGAAAACAGGGTGTCCCGACGTTCGGGATTACTGACAGCGATACCACGCCAATAGCACGCTACTGTGACATTCATGTGGTTGCTTCCGTCGTCAGCCCATCATTTCTTAATTCGTATGTCGCCCCGACGGCTGTGATAAACGCCATCCATGTAGCTTGTTCTCATATCGATCCCAAGCGCGCACTTACCCGGCTCAGGCCGACCGATAGAGAATACGCATCTGGGCCACGTTGGTACCGAGAGCCAAAAGGGTCCAATGGAGATTCGCCGTGAGGTTGTCACGTGTCCAGTGCAACTGAAAGTTCGAGCATTGTTATCCGGGATATAGAACTTCTCTCGGAGATGCAAGAGGTCGAGTCGCTCCAGAAGCGGGTGTGGGAATGTGATGATCTGGACATCGTCCCTCTCACCATTTTTGCCGCAACGCGGGAGATTGGTGCGATCCTAATCGGCGCGTTTGACGGGTCGGCACTCATCGGCTTTGCATATAGTTTCGTTGGGCGTGAGAACGAGCACATGGTCCATCATTCACACATGCTTGCGGTCACGCCATCCCATCGCAACTTCAACCTTGGCTTTCGACTCAAAGCGGCGCAACGGGAGCGCGTTCTCGCCCAGGGTATCAACAGGATGACATGGACATTCGACCCCCTTCAGAGTCTGAACGCGCACTTCAACTTCGCAAAGCTCGGGGTCGTCGCGGATGCTTACAAGATCAACTTCTATGGTGAAGCGACGTCCAGCTTTTTGCATCAGATCGGTAATGGCACCGATCGTCTTTGGGTGACCTGGCAGTTGGACAGTCAGCGCGTACGTGAACGGCTACAAAGCAAAGACCAGAGCAGAACTTCCGACCTTGATCTTGACGGGATCTCACGCCTCGTGCGAGTTGGCCCAAACAACGTGCCTCAGAGGTGCCTATCATCCGAAGTCACCAGGCAGAAACATCTCTCGATAGAAATCCCGGCCGACATTAACTCATTACAGCGTGAGAGCCCGGCATTGGCGGTAGTTTGGCGAGAAGCAACGCGTTGGGCGTTTAGCGAGGCGATATCTTCCGGATACCTGGTCGAAGCCTTCTACGGTTCATCCAGAAACGGCCAGGCGGTTGGGGTTTACCTCCTCAGCTACGGGAGAACGTTTTGAATTTTGTCTTTGACCAAATTTTCAACTGCTCGGCGCTTCGCCTCATTGGTAGCGTGCGTGTAGCGCAAAGCCATTCGAACGTCGGACCAGCCGAAGATCGCAGCAAGTGTGAAGGCGTCCGCTCCGCAGTCGGCCATTCGAGTGGCTAGCTCACCAGGTCGAGATGTTGCCTGAAGGAGGCCGTCAGGTTCTTGACCTGATGTGCCAAAGCATTACCGTTTTGTTGCTCATGCACATCCTCCGGAGTTAGCGCTGCGTGCTATATTTAAGCGACTTGTGTTGGAACGCGAGGGGGGTGCAACCCAGTTAGAATTAGGTAGCCACACTGGCGCGGAAAGCTCTCGATCTCCCGAGGCATTAGATGACTAGTGAACCGAAATGGGCAATGTATATCGATGGCTACAACTTCTATTACGCCATCAAGAACGAACTGCCCAGCAACCAACTGCACCTCGCCTGGTGCGACTTCAGTCGGTTGGCGCGCGAGATCATAGATGGCAGGGGAGTATTGTCGCGCATCAAGTATTTCACCGCTCTAGTTGACGGCTTCGAGAGGGGCGAAGTCGAGAAGGCGCGTCAAGCGTTGTGGCTACGCGCCGTGGAAAGTATTCCATTGCTAGAAGTCGTACGAGGATTCCACAGTGGCCCTTACTCCGGCGATCCCTCTCTCCGTTACACGAAGCGTAAAGAGAAAGAGACGGATGTGAATATCGCACTTGCTCTTGTCGGTGACGCCGATAAGCAGGTTTATGACCACGCGATCTTGGTGAGTGGCGATTACGACCAAATGCCGGCGGCTCGTAAGGTAACGCAAGAATTCATGCGAACAGTGGAGGTGTGGCTGCCACCAGGAGAGTCAATAACACGGCGCTGGAAGGCATTTGCTGGTGAAGAGCGGGTCAGCGTACGCTCGATCAATGCAGCGATGCTCAAGCGTGCCAAGCTACCCGACACGATTCCGCATCCTGGGGGCGCGATCGATGCGCCGACGGTCTGGCGGGCTACCGAATCATCACCGCCCCCAGCTACCCTTCCTTCGTCTCCCCACCCGGTCGTCCGGCGGCTCACGAAACGCTCCACCTGACGGGCGCGGGGAGCATAGCGATAGCCACCTAAGAGACGGGGGACTCAGAAATTCCAGCCGTGGAACCCGACCAGGAACAACAAACCCACCGCAAGCAGGGGTGCGCGTGAGCGCGCGCAGCCGCTAACTTACCCTAGAGAGGTTTTTGTTTTCATTTACCTAATATCAATCGCACTAACAAAAGGGTGGGATCGGCTGCGTGCATTTCGCCAGCGCTGTTATCAACGCTAGTTCTTCGCCGGAATCACGGGCTGCGTCAATGGTCTCCAATCACCTAACTGAATGAAGCTGGCCCAGTAGTATGGATGGTTGCGGTTCGGGCTCTTGAGCATGCTGAGCTGACCATTGCGAAGGGCTTCGCCGCGCCCTTCACCTTTTTGCAAACGCGTGTAGTAATCAACCATTAAATCACGCGTAGCAGCGTCATCAACCTGCCACAGACTTGTTATCTGGCCTTCAGCACCGGCTATCACTATTGCTCGGCGGAGACCGTAGACACCTTCACCAACTTTTACTTCACCCACGCCGGTATCACATGCTGAAAGCACCACAAGCTTTGTGCCCCAAAGGTCTAAGCCGGCGGCTTCGTAGGCGGTAAGAATTCCGTTGTCGTCGGTAGCGATGTTACGCCTATTGTTGGCTCCCGCGAACGCTAGGCCCGAACGCATGAGTGGGTTCTGGATACTGTTCAGAAGGGGCTGGGTAGCCTTGTCGCTCCCTTGTACTAGCTGGCGGCTCAGGCCAGATTCGGCAGCAGTTGAACTTGCGCATCCTGGAGAAAGAAGCCGTGGGTAGCGATATGGAGAATGCTAGGCCCTGCTAATTTTTGGATCGCTTCCTTTGTAGCGCGCTCACTTGTGAGCACCTTGGCGGTGGGAAGAAGTGTGCTCAGCGCTTGCGCTTCTCCTGCGGTACCCGGTAGTGGCGTAAACCTTGCTTTGCTGAAATCAAACGGGCCCTGAATGGGTTCGCTTTGGCTGGATGATTTCGGAGATGTTGGAGCGTTTCTGTCAACGTCAAGATCGAAGCGTGGATCAGCAACTACTACAGGTCCCCCGCGGTCCCGCCTCTGAACTTCGAACCCGCAACAAATCACGACCACTTGTTAGATAAATGAATGAATAGTTCTCAACAAGATAACGATTCTGTTCATCGCGCAGGGCGCCAAACGGTACCAGGTTCAGCGCTCCATCAGGTGAAATAAGAAACACCTGAGCATCACCAGCCAGCTTGCGGATGGAACGCATGAGTTTTTCATCACAGTCTTCTAGAAATGCCGAGTACGCGCCGATCCCGCCGTAACGAACCTGATTGACGGTGAGGTTTAATGTATTCGTTCGGATGTATTTCTCACGATTTGATAACTCACTAAGTCGCCGACGAACATATGTGATACCACGAAGGCCCTCGACAGCTTGCCGTCCGATCCGCTCTTCGGCTGCTGCGAGCCCACAGGCCAAAGCCCCAGCACGTTCATAACTCTTGACGACTTCTAGTCGTTTCAGTCGGAGTTGAACGGGTGTTGTAGTCGAATCCGGATACTTGTCCTGGGCCAAGCGAAGTGCCGCACAAAGCATTGAGACATACCGGGGGGCGACCGTAGTAGTCGTGAAGCCCGGCAGGATCTTGTCGGCCAATGCAATATAGCCGAGTTGAAAACCAAGAACGTCAACACTTCCGCTCGCTGGGTCGAGGGCATCGTACGAAGTCAAGAATAGCTGAAAATCAGAAGAACCAAGTGTGATCATTAGAGAGTCGTTACGTAGATGCACGCCCTTTGGCTGCGTGAATTATCTTAAGGAACTCAGACGAGCTCTTTGGAAGATTGGTGGTTGATTTTGCTCTCCGAATCCGACAGTGCTTTCACAACTGTTGCAAATGGCGGCGGCTGATTCAGGAACATAGGCTGCATCGCGAGATAATCCTTTTCCAATTCATCCATTCGAGAGTCTGGTGGCACAAGATGGAACGTTCCCGGTTTCGCCAAGTCGTAACGCGCCCAACTCGCCGCGAAGAAGCGACTCTTCCAGTCAGCTACACGTTGGCGTAACTCATCATTACTCAACGCAGGAGCAATGTCGGCGTGTTTTGCCATCGCCGCCACGTCAGAATAATGCCGAGAGAAACGGTCGCGGAGCGGTTTGGCGGCTTCGCGATGATACTCCGCGTGCAGGATTGTCGCCTTTTCCCAAAAGGTTCGTTCAAGTTCCAGAGCCATGAGTTCACATTGAAAATCAGCGAGCACGTCTGGGAATTCTTCCGCAATCCAAGGCCTTATTGTGTGTTTGCCCGCAGGCCGTTGGTCAGTCAAAGATCCAAACTCCATCTTGACCGAGCGACGAAGATATTCGAAGCCAGTCGGTTCGCTAGATGGATAGTGAAAGAGCACTACGGGTGAATGAGTATCGTCATCAACTTGAAACCCCATCCACCTTTTGCCGCCAACAGGTTTCCCCAGTGATTCTTCCGCGATGCGTTCCAACTCGGGGGCGAAGCGTTCGCGTACTCTCTCAGTGCACGCCGCTTCCAACTTCTCCATTCGCTCCGCTCGTTTGTTGCGGCTGTCCGCTTCCTCAACCCACTGTTCACTGATACCGACAAATTCCGGGCTAACGGATAAATCGATGTCCTCTGAAAATCTCTCGATGACGCCAAAAACTTTCGATAAGGAAGTGCCTCCTTTGAAGACTAACTGCTCAGCAAACTCTGGATGCGCAAACAATACCGCAAGCGTCCACGAAACCCAGAAGTCTTTCTCAACCATGACGGCTGAGATGCCGCGTTGAGCCGCCACTTCTCGGATGATGGTCGCTTGATCTTCTGCGGTACGATTGAAGAATTCCAGTTTCATGATCCGCTCTCAGCAAGTTCACGAAACAACGGATGCATCCACGTCGGCGCGAGAGGCAGGTCTTTCAATAACTGCTGACGCTCTTTGATTGGCAACGTGCGTTTCAAGTGAGTCATGCGCTGCGGTGTGATGTGCTCCTTGCCCAGATGCCGAAATGCCTGCATCAGTAACCCACTCAATCGTCCAGCTGCCGCCATATTGCGCGGTGTGGTGCGGCGCAATTGGATTTCCTGCTTGCCGATCTTCACGGTACGCGACGGGCCATCTGTCAGAAAAATTGCCTTGGCTGGCACTTGCTCAGAAAGTCCCAAAAGATTTGTTGCGTAAGCACCTGCCGGTTGCAAACGAATCCGGTCTTTGCCCGCCAATGCCTTCGCCACCTTTTCAATGTCAGGTGATAACGTTCCTAGTTCAGGGTGTTCTCGCGGATACTCGTAGAGTCCACGTGCCAAGCGCCGAACCTCACCTCGCTTGGCCAGACGCGACAATGCTTTGTCCACGGCGTCCCGACCGCCAAGATCTAAAAAGTCATTCGGAGTAAAAACCGAACCCCTCCCGTGGCCGTAAATACGGCTTTTTAGCTTGCTGTCAATAGTTTGCACGGCATTGCTGCTCCGAGTTTTGTCAGAAAAACTGCCTATTATTTCTGTCAGAAATCAAAGCGGAACGCAACCCTTTTTGGCGCGAATAGACGAGCTTTCTGGCGCGATTAGTGTAATCGCGCCACTAAAACGCTCCCAAGTGGCGCGAATTAAACCCGGGCCTCAAACTTTACTGAAAAAGTGAGGCCTCTTTTTCGCGGCGGGTTGTGCCTAATTTCGATTTCTTCAATTCTCCCGGTTCGTTTCACCAAAGCGATCATTGACCTAACGCAAGGGTACGAAATACTCTCCGCTACATGGCTAAGGGTTGGCTGTTTATCAAGGCGGTCTTTGTCCACTGGTACACGCTAGTGGGAGGATGCTTACTGATAGTTCTGCTTAGCCTCTGGGAGCGATGGCGCGGCGCATCGGTTCCCAACGTCATCTTTTGGGGAGCCATTATCTTGCTTCTGTTTGTGGCATGCTACAAAGCGTGGCTACACGAACATGAGACCACCGAATACTACAAAGAAAAGTTTGAACCAAAACTGGAATTAGTCTTCAGGCACGAATCGCCCTATGAAGACTGCACACATTATGGCTTGTACGGGAAGTATCGAGAATACTACAGAATTGTTCGTATCGGAGTTCTTAACACCAGCCCAACCGACACGATTCATGGCGTGTCCGTAACTTTAAAGGATTTCATATACGCGCACCGTTCATTCAACGGCGTTCCCTTTCGAAGAAAAGATAACTGGGCTCCACCGTACGCGGAAAGCTTCTCTTTGGATCCTGGTGAAGAACAATATGTGGATATAGCCATGAGGCCAGATGCGCATGAGAAGCCTAATCAGCCGCACGGCTTGATATTCTGTCATTGCCGCGCGCCTCACATTCAAGACCATTTTGGCGAAGGGCCTTACTACCTAACCATCCTTGCGTCGGCGAGCTATGCGCCTCAAGTATCACGTAAGTTTTCGCTGTATGTAGAGAAAGGGCCAGGCGGAGAGAATGCTATTCATTTTGTCCGTTTGATACCTTTTGACCCGCTCAAAGATTCTGAGGAGATCTGGCTCCCGAAAGATCAGGCTACGTATGGCACGATGTAACAAGACGAATTTCAAACTAAAGCACGACCCACTCACCGGCTCTCGCCGTGAGGCAAAGCCAATTACAAATCTCGACCCATTCGTGTGACAGAAACGTTCAATAGGGTATAGACAATCATGTTCATCGTCATCAAAACTCAAGGCGCAAAACTTAATCCGACTCACAAGCGAATGCCAGAATCCATATCTGTCTGGTGACGAATCGGTGACAAGTGGCCACGACTAGCGTAACTTGCAGCGGGAGTGCGGAGGCCAAGGAGAAATCCCTCGAAAAAAATGATCCAAAAAAATGTCACCGATTCGTCACTCGACTCTCTGCAAATCGATGAAAATCGATGTCAAAGAATGCAACTGAAAATGCTCCCGTGACGGCTGCAACCGCTTGAAGAATTGTTAGTTATGCCACTGCATGTCACTGCATGTGAAAGGATGCAGTGGACCATAAATCCCATTCGCAATGCGGAGGCCAGGAGTTCGACCCTCCTCTGCTCCACCAATTATTTTCAACCCTTTACAGCCGCCGGGAACGGTGGCTGTTTTGGCCAAGTGGCCAATATGTGACCAACTTTTCCCAAAGTACACTTCACCGCCTCGACGGCGACTCGCTTACGGTCTTCAATCATCCTCACATAGTTACCCGAACATCGGAGTTCCTGGTAGTTGTGCCATTGTGAAGCAACCCTCTAAAAAGAAATACTGTAACTCGCGCCCGGATTGCGTCCGCGTTCAAAGATGACACCGAACTGGTGTCGCCCGCGCGTGTAATTCAAAGTCGGATGCACGCGTACTCCATCGAAGAGTATTGTCGAAGACAAACTGTCGTTAAGGGTAATGCTCAACCCTCCAATCAACCTCGCGCGATCGTCAAACGTCCCGTACGCGACGCCGACGTAAGGCGCAACTGGCAAGCCTATTTGATGCTTTAGATTCTTACTGAATGTCGCATAGAACGATTGGCCAGATGGCGTTCCTATTCGGTCAGAGCTGGTTCCCAGAATCAACGCAGGACGTTTATGCGTCTCTGTTATCGCAACGACGTTCGTCAACGGCGAAACTTTTCCAGCGAGCGGGTTGTATTCAACCCCGGCAGTAAAGCGTGGGTGAAATCTGTAGGTAAGTGTATTGCGCCATGTCGCGCGGTCGATCTGGTTAGCCATGACGCGCACGCCATACGTCCATTTATTTCTGTCTTCTTGTCCTGCCCCGCTCACGGCGCGGCCCTCGCCCGGTCAAAGCGGTCAACTGGGAACTGATGATGCCTCACTCGATTTTCGTTTTACCGCAGCCACTTGCGCGCGCTCCTGCTTTCGCTCAGTCGCCGCTGTCTTTTCGGCAGAGGCAAGCATCGCGTCGATCTGCTTTTTCAGGTCGGATTGATTAACGATGCCGGAGATGATTTTCGCGATGCGTCCGTCTCTTC
>JBHENH010000074.1:0-6039 GCA_046262135.1 Pyrinomonadaceae bacterium | reverse complement strand
GATCACCACCGTGCCGGGTAACGCCCCGCCGAGTCCAAAGCGCATCATGTCTGCTGTAGTTGCGCCCATCCAAATCGGGAAGTTAACTTTCGTTTCTTTTACAAATTGTAAAACCTTAGCGCGATCTCCAGCTTCGTCTGTTGACACCCCTACAACTTGCACACCCAGCGCGGCATACTCATTTTGAATTGCAGCAAGGTCAGGCATCTCTTTACGGCAGGGTATGCAGTAGGTTGCCCAGAAGTTCAAGATTACGATGCGACCTTTGAGCGAACTCAACCCCTGCGAAGTTCCAAACGGGTCTTTAAGCGTCAGGTCAACTTCCTTGCCAATCACATTCGCGGCTTCCTGTTCCGCGAGACTAGGCGCAAGTACTTCCAGAGCATCAACCCGAAACACACTCATGTTCTTCTTTTTCTGCACGGTACCCCTCACTGCGACACGCTTGCCGATAAACTCAAGCCAGTTCTTCCCGGGAAGTCGAAACTTTGCTGGCTCCAACTGATAAAGCGTGAACTTGTCGCCTTCGCGCACCGCGATTAATGTCGGGTCGCCATTGGCAACGCATGACTGCGATTTTAATAAATCTTCCGCCGTGCCGAATTCGACTTTGGTACGGTCAGCCTGGGCCCAGCAGTCAGCGCAGCAGACGACTTGCCCGTCCAGTTTCACCGAACTTTGTGCATTCGCCTGCACGAAGGCGCTGAGGCAAAGTACCGCAACTACAAATATTCGCTTCATCTTTAGAATCTCCCGACTTTAGAACAAAAGAGACTTCAAGCTCACGTTTCCATCTGAACGGAGGGCAATCAATACTTATCGCTATTGTTAGTTGCAGTTTGTTAAATACGAAGGATGCTGAGGCGTTCAAGTGAAGGATCGGAAGCGTGAGGCACTATGGCCCGCGAGAGCTTGGAGTGAAGCTCGTAACTGTTCACATGGGCGAAAGGAGCAAAAGCAACTTGCGTGCCTTCACCCGGTTGCGAGCGGTAAGACTGCTTTCGCGGAACCCCACACGAAGGGCAGTTTATTAATGGGCAGCCCTCACAATGGCTCGCATCGACAAAACGCTCTGCTGAAATTAAGGAGTGATAATCGAAAGCTTTCGCATCGGCTGTCGAACATGACAATACGCAACCAGCGAAGGCCCACAGCAAGGCTACGGGCAACAGCAACGCGAGTGGTCGCGAACAAAACGAGCTGGAAAACGATGAAGCCATTTGAGGCAGTATATGCGAATCCTGAATAATTCAACCAGTATACAGTCAAAACCTGCAGCTGTGGATGTTATCGGCTTTGCCTCAAAAGTCTCAATACGGATGACCGTAGCAGTCGCGTGAAAACCGGATGCTGTCTTAACCTGCTTCGCAGGTTAAGAACTAGACTCTTAATCCTACATCCCACCTGTATTCCTGTTTCCCACTTTTGGGGCAAAGCCGATGTTATCAGAGGCTCGTGGCTCACACCCTTTGCGCTGTTGGCCACCAATCATGTAGTCCAGTCTCCCTCAGCGAGGCTATGATCAGAATAATTGGTCGCACAAAGGGACCCACACTTCCGCTCCCGTACTGATCTTTCGGTCCATCCCGCCAGGTTTTACATAAAGAGCGCTTCGCGCGCCCAGTGGCGGTGTTGCGAAACGGCTTCGATGAAATTCACTGCTAGTTTTCGTACGTCTTCACCACGACCGACAACGACACCCCCGTCGATAGGTTTAGCTGAATCGGATTCCGGGTCCGGCTCGGTGGATTGCATCACACCCGCGCTTTGCAGTAGCGCCAAAGCCGTGCCATTCGCTCCTATCGTCTTACAATGCTTGTACGCCTCATCCAGAAACACGGTGGCCTCTTTTTCTTTTTTCAATGCTTCGAGACTTGCCTCTCCTGCGGGCACATAAACGGCGTCGAACAAAACTGATGGACCCGTCAGGAAACTACAATCCGCGTTTATTATTTCGCCGCTCGCGCCCGTTATGACACCTAGATGAGGAGCGACGGTCATAACTTTCGCGCCTGCAGTCAACAAAGCTTTCTTCATTTCCATAACATCAACATCGTCGAAACCATCAGCTACCAGAAAAGCAATCTTTCGCGTCTTAATTGTTTTCTCAGGAAAATTAGGATTCTCCACCATGCTTAACGCCGCGGACGCTTCGATCGATTGGGTCACGCGCTTTGGCTGCAATTTCCTGGGATCGGCATCCGCCGGCAGACTCATGTTCAACGGCTTATCAAGTTTCTTCGGAACCGCGAGACCGAGTCCTTTAGCGACTCGGTTTGCGAGCGTGGCATCGACTTGCGCGAGCAGACCCAGCATCCGTTCCCTTATCGGTGGCGTTTCCACTTTGCCAAGCTCGAAGCGAAGGGCGCGAATGATATGGTCCTGTTCGACCTCGGTTTGACTATTGAAGAAAAGCGTCGCCTGGCTGAAATGATCGAAGAAGCTCGGACTTCGAGCGCGAACCTTCTGCGCGTCAATTCTTTCCGCATAGCTGGTAAAACCACTCATGTCCATGCCGGCCTGGAATGGACATCCGCCTTTCAGACTATTGGGTTCATAGCTCACCTGGCCTTTGTTAATAGTCTGCCGCATAAATCCGTCGCGTTGATTATTGTGCAGTGGTGCGACCGGCCGGTTGATTGGTATCTCATGAAAGTTTGGTCCGCCCAGCCGCAGCAGTTGTGTATCAAGATAAGAAAACAACCGTCCTTGAAGGAGCGGATCATTGGTGAAGTCGATTCCTGGAACAATATTGCCGGTATGAAATGCAACCTGTTCGGTCTCCGCAAAAAAGTTTTGCGGGTTGCGATTGAGCGTTAACCTACCAATGCGCTGAACCGGAACTAGTTCTTCAGGGATAATCTTGGTGGGATCGAGCAAGTCAAATTCAAAGGCATGCTCATCTTTTTCTTCGACGATTTGTACGCCCAGCTCCCACTGGGGAAAGTTACCTTCTTCAATAGATTCCCAAAGATCACGCCGATGAAAATCCGGATCTTTCCCCGAGATTTTCTGCGCTTCGTCCCAAACGACTGCGTGCAATCCCAGCAGCGGCTTCCAGTGAAACTTCACAAAGCGCGCTTTACCCCTGGCATTAATAAAACGGAAAGTGTGGACGCCGAAACCCTCCATCATTCGAAAGCTACGAGGTATTGCACGATCCGACATTACCCACATGATCATGTGCATTGATTCCGGCATCAGCGAAATAAAGTCCCAAAATGTATCGTGCGCTGATGCGGCTTGCGGCATTTCATTGTGCGGTTCGGGCTTCACGGCATGAATGAGATCGGGAAACTTGATCGCGTCCTGAATGAAAAACACCGGGATGTTGTTCCCGACTAAATCGTAATTACCTTCAGGCGTGTAAAACTTGACGGCGAAACCTCGCACGTCGCGCGCAAGGTCCGTCGACCCTCGCGAACCCGCGACCGTAGAGAAGCGAACGAACACAGGCGTTTGGACCGATGGATGCTGAAGGAAAGCCGCTTTAGTGTATTCGGCCATCGGTTCATAGACTTGGAAATAGCCGTGAGCGGCCGAACCGCGCGCATGTACTACTCTCTCAGGTATTCGCTCGTGATCGAAGTGGGTGATCTTTTCGCGAAGGATAAAGTCTTCCAACAAACTGGGACCGCGGTCGCCGGCCTTAAGCGAGTTCTGATTATCGTTTACGCGAACACCTTGGTTCGTTGTTAGGTATTCACCGCCAGAGTCTTCAAGGTTCGGAGACAACTCATCAAGTTTCGCATTGTCGATTCCGTATCCCGCATGGGTTGATAGTTCGACATCGCGATCCCTTGCCTTTACAGTTCGGTTAGTTCGCGCTTTTGTTTTTTTTGCGGCACACATATTCGGTTCTCGCACCATCCAGTTTGGCAGCGTGGTTGTTGAAGTAGTTGTTTGAGTTACGTCGAGTGTGAATGCGTCACTTGGCTCCCGCCGTCTTCGACTTTGTGCTCTTCCTGCTTTGCTTGGCGCGCGCAGCCTGAGTGGCGGTTTTCACGTCTTGCGTTTCTTCTGGCGGCGGAATCACTGCAGGCATTCCGAGTGCCTGGATCCATAGTTCCCGAGTCCATCCCTGAGTGTGGTACAGATGTTCATCCTCTTCTTCTTCAACCTCATCGTGGGCCGGCTGTAAGAGCGTTGCGGCCTCGCTCTCGGAGTTCTTTGCCAATTCTCCGATTAGTTCCCAATTGAGGTGATCTTTGGTTTCCGCAAGTACCACGCACTCCGCAGCAACAATTTGCGCGGCTTGAGGGTCGGTCGATCGTAGCGCCAGTTCCATCGCCTTTACGAGAGAAGTACCGATATAACGGACGACGGCTCGGCCCGGAGTTTCCACGTCAGGATCGAGACCGAGCCCTCTCAAAATGTCAGTCACGACCTGCACATGATTTTTTGTTTGGTCCAGATATTTGTTCCATTCTTCTCTGAGTTCTTCATTCGAAGCGCAGCGTAGCGCGGTCGAATAAATCTGGACGCCGCCCTTTTCGGTTTCCAGCGCCTGATACAGCAAATCCACCGGGACGTTCCCGAGCATCGTCTTGTTGTTCATTGTGGTTTTCCTTGGCTTAGCGTTTTGCCGGTTATGTAATTCGAATGCGGAGGCCAGGAGTTCGACCCTCCTCTGCTCCACCATTTCGCCGATGTCTTAGGAATCCTCCAATTCGCTTCAGTCTCAATCTGCTTTTGGGTGCGGGACGGACGGTCATCTGTGCCTATTTAGTTTTGAAGGCTTCCTGTGAATCTCAGCATTGCGTTCCGGATTAACTTTTGGCCGTCGATTAAAAGTTAGCAGGCCATTCATCTCTTGTTCGATATCCGTTAGTTGCGTATAGCAAGAGCCTGCGAGAAATTTTAGTGACGCAATGCCCAAAAGTAGTTCGCGATACTTGATCATGAGTTCCTCGTATGTCTCAAAGGAACCATTAAACTGGTAAAGCAGGTCTCGTTTCTCCACAAGCGGCAACCTCGAGCCCACTTTTCGAGGTCAACAGAGTGTTACCTCAAGAAGCCAACCTACTCTTTCAGTGGCCGTTGACTTTCCGCTTTTCTGATTCTGACCCCATAAGATCTTCGACCCTTACTGACTGCCCGACCCGGCGCATGAAAAACAAGAGTAGGTCATTGATTTTGACGACGTAAACATGGCGGAGAGTTCCCGCCAGTCGGCTTAGCGGCGCACGCCAGCGAGGAACGAGGAGATATCGGCGTAGTCAGCGAGCAGGTAGGCATCGCTGTGGCGCGCGCCCTCTTCAGCATCCGGATTGACGATTACAACGGGGACGTTGCTTAAAGCGGAGTGTCCGCGGAGCCGAGTCATGAGGACGTCGAACGTGGGCACTTGCTCTTCGGTAACGATAAGGTCGATTGATTCTCGTTCCGCGACCGCAAACGCCTCCGCGACATCCGTCGCTTGCACGGTGCGGTAGCCCAGACGCTCGACCGCCCTCGTCATACCGGCGCGTACCCAATCTATGTCCTCGACGATTAGGACCGTCGGTAGTCGCCCGTCAGAGTTTTCCATTAATCCCTTCACCGCATGAAGGCTGCTCCGGAAACGCGCAGCCTGCTATGCTTTTATCAGGGTTTGGCTTTCTGGTCTGTACTGTACCGCACTCGGTGACGGGGAAAAGGAGAGTTATCGATAGGTGGTTTGGCGGCTGTCTACAACGAGTGCGTTGTAACATTCGCAGGCCATTGCCTCCAGCGCCTGACGGTCACTGATGCGCAAATTCCCGCGCTGGTAACTGATCACGCCCGCAGTCTGCATCTGAACGGCCACGGTGGTAATGCTGGCACGCCGCACGCCGAGGTGCTGGGCGATGCGCTCCTGCGTAATCTGAATCACGTCCGTATCGAGCCGGTCGGCGACGAGCAGCAGCCAAACAGCGAGTCGCTGCTCCAGCCGGTGGAGAACCGCGCAGGCGGAACGCTGCGAGATTTGAGTGACGAACTCGCCCGCGTAAGCTGATAGCGATTGCTTGATACCAACACCGCGAAATACTTCCCGCTCAAAATCGTCCTTCCTCAGTC
>JBHENH010000073.1:0-14903 GCA_046262135.1 Pyrinomonadaceae bacterium | reverse complement strand
CAACGGGCTTGACCAGGTATCCCTGAGCGCCTGAATCGAAGGCGCGTTTTAGGTCAGATTCGTATCCAGCTCCCGAGTAGAAGAGTATTGGAGTGGAAGTGTCGAATTGTCTCAACTTTGCGCAAAGGCTTAGACCGTCGGTCCCAGGCGTCCAGGTGTCCAATAAGTAAAGATCGAACGCTTTCGCCTTCGCAAGCGCTATCGCTTCGTCACCTTCACCAATACACACCACCTCGAAACCGGATCTACCAAGCACGAGTGTCATTAAATCGCGGGTATCTGGGTGATCCTCAGTACAGAGGATCCTACCCCTTCGTCGGGTCATAGGTTTGGAGCGAGGCGTCTCAGGAAGATTGCGTCTTCCCATTTTGAAAGTTGTTTAGAGGTTGAAAGGAACTAGCAATTGTTAGGAATTTTACACGGAATTCTATAAGTGCGCAAGGGCATTTGGCTTAATGACCGTAATCAATCCTGAAAAATGGACGGTCGATCTACACGCCTCGGATTGCCGTTTGAGCTTCTGACTAGGTACGCGAGCGCAAGGCCTGCCCCCAACAAACCTCCCACAAGCCAGGGATGCAAACTAGCCGTCGTATAAACACTGCTCTCCGCAACGTGACCTTCATAGTTTCCGCGTTCAGTGGAAAAGCCGGAAGGCTCATATAGACTGCGGTGAATTGCCGGATTTGCGGGCTTATTTGTCTGTTGCAAGTCAAAGAATGCAGTTTCCATTAACTTGTCCGACAGCCTGGGCGCATATTGAGCCATTACCGACAACCCTTTGCCGCCACCTCCGACAAACAGGTCTCGCACTGGATTCTCAGCGCAATGGAGTATGGCATCGGCTACGACATCGGGCGCATATACCGGCGGTGGATTATTGGGCTCAACGGGCAGATAGTTTTTCGCATGTTCCTTGTAAGGTGTATTGATAGCTGAAGGTTTGATTAGCGTCACCGAAATCGGCACTCCGTCTTCCTCCAGCTCCATCCGAAACGCATCAGTGAAGCCTTTGACAGCATGTTTTGAAGCAGAGTAAGCGCCTTGGACAGGAATAGCGCGATCAGATAGTGCGCTACCAATATTGATGATCGCGCCGCCACGTCCCTTGAGATGCTGGGCGGCCACGAGAGAGCCGTGCACGACTCCCCAATAGTTGGTTTCAAAGAGCTGCCGGTGATCATGAAGAGGGGTGTCAATGAGGTTTCCATAGATCGAAACGCCTGCGTTATTCACCCACGTGTCGAAGCCGCCGAACTTTTGTTTGGCTACCAACGCCACCCGTTCGACAGCTTCAAACTTACCGACATCGGCTACAGCAAAGGCTGCTTGATGTCCCGCCCCGGTTAGTTCATTTGCTAACGCACGAAGCGCGTCTTCACTTCGTGATGCCAGTACGACGCGAGCGCCCTTCGCAGCTGCTTTGCGGGCCGTTACCAAACCGATGCCGCTCGTAGCACCAGTGATAACCACGGTTTGATCGGAAAGTTTTCTTAGTTGCATCGTAGGTCGTTCCGCAATGGTTGAGAAATCAATTTATACTTTTGCTTTCGACAACGAGCTGGGAGCGTTCAGGTTGGCTCCGTCATGTACCCCTACACCGAGTCGCTCAACCAACTCGCCACCTAACCATCCTCCAATTGTAGAGAACCCTGCCCCTAGAAACGAAAGTATGAGCGCTAACGTGGATGGCGCGTCCCGAGTGTCGTACCGGAGCAACCAGCTTCCGAGGAAGAGGGCGGTTACAACCACATTTGTCAGGCCGTGTATCAGTCCTATTTTCTTAGCGCGCGTATTCGTTGGAATCGCGAGATAGTCTATTAGTCCAAACAAGGCAGCCACCAAACCCCCAATCACGCCGGCAATAATCATCCAGAAGGAGACGTTGACCCACATCGGATTCCCGGTGATCAAATATATGACGTCAAAAATGACGGCGGTCGCCAGCAACCCCAGGGGAAATACAATCAGTATGGGATGGATCGAGTGCCCGAATATTCTCGCTTTGCTTTCCATGATTTACTCCCGACGCGTTGAAACGTTCTGTAGCTTTCCGGTACAAGCTCGAAACTTCAGTGTTCTCTTCCTAACGCGTCATGAACGGCAAAATAAAGAATTCTTACGAAAAGATGATTTGCAGATTTCGAGGAGCAAACTAAGTGCCGTGAAGCCCAAAGCCTCAGCCGGCAGCTAGCCGCAGCAGTCTCGGCGTATGCCAGGACTTCTCAGGCAACCGCCAGGCATCGAATAATCAAGGGCGTCGAGAGTAAGGTCCAGAAAGCTGAGGTAACCGTATGGACAGACGACAGAATATGTTGATTGGAATTGTCGTGGGTGTCTTGGTTGTCGGAACGTCGGTAGCCGCTACAGGTCTAGCAAAACGTTTGCTGGGTCCCTTCGGGCTCTACCCTGCATATGAAAGCTCGGCATCTGCTGCTGCGGATGCTCCAGAGCTCGCCACCGGTGACTGGATAAACTCAGAACCGCTGAAGCTTAAAGATTTGCGGGGTCGCGTGGTGCTAGTCGAGTTCTGGACTTTCGGCTGCTACAACTGTCGTAACACCTTGCCGTTCATCAAACGTTGGGATGATCGCTATCGCGAGAAGGGCTTTGTTGTTATCGGAGTGCACTCGCCGGAGTTTGATGAGGAAAGAAAAGTCGAAAACCTCCGCGGCGAAGTTGCTTCACTGGGGATTCTTTACCCGGTAGTTACGGATAACGACTACCAAACGTGGGCCGCTTACAAGGTCCAGGCGTGGCCAACTACTTTCATTTTAGATAAGCAAGGACGAATACGATGGATGCACGTTGGTGAAGGGAACTATGAAGAGGCCGAGAGATTGATTCAGAAGCTACTTGCCGAAACCGTCTGAAGACTAATCGCGGAACCACGTGGTAGTGTCCTCTCTAAAGCCGCCGCGCTCCGTCTATAGTACGCATCTATTTGTCAGCCCCCGATTCAAAATGAACATCCACCCGATCACTGCGACAGCCATCGAAACGCCAACCACTAACCCCTACTACATCCATAGACATTATTTCGTTTTTGAGTGGGTGCTACCAATGCCAATTTTATGTCTTTTTATCATTCGATCAAGCGTCTTTCGATCCACGTTGAGGAGCCGGGCTGCCGCTTGTTTGTTTCCACCGGTGTGCGCCAAAACTTTTGCCACGTGGCGCCCTTCCATCACAGAGAGCGGTTCGCATTCCTCGTCAGCGTCAGCTACCGCAGACCGTTCTGCTTCATTTTTACGAGTCGCTTCAGGTCCCGAATATTTCTGCAGATATTCAGGCAGGTGCCTGAGGCGGATCGTTCCGTCGCAGACAGCGGTTGCCACAATCATTGCATTCTCTAATTCTCGGATGTTGCCAGGCCAGGGATACCGCTGTAATGCCTTCAGCGCCTCATCCGAGAATTTTATTTGCGCACCCCACGAGGAAACATGCTCAGCACAACTTTTGGCAAGGAGAACGATGTCGTCGCCACGCTCGCGCAACGGCGGTATGCGTATCGATGTCGCATTCAACAGATAGAACAAGTCTTCGCGAAAGCGACCTGCTGTGACCTCTTCTTCAATGTTGCGGTCACTTGCGGCAATAACGCGTACGTCCACTCGTCGACTTTCATTTGAACCCACGCGGCGAATTTCGCCTTCTTGCAACGATATTAGTATTTTGAGCTGAAGTGCCGGCGTGGTCTCGGTCACTTCATCGAGAAAAATTGTTCCCTTATCGGCGGTTTCCCAGAGTCCCATGCGATCATGGTCAGCCCGGGCGAACGCGCCCTTAAGATGTCCAAACAACTCGAACTCAATTTGCTCAGGCGACATTGCGGCGCAGTGAATAGGTACGAATGGATAGTCCCGGCGCGTGCTGCGACTGTGTATTGAAGACGCGATTACTTCTCTCCCGGTTCCCGACTCACCACTCAACAGTACGGGTAGATCGGTGTTAGCGATTCGGCCGATATGCTTCATGATGTTAATAAAAGGCTCACTATGTCCAAGAAGCCTTAGTTCAGGTTGAAACTTTGTTGGTGCTGGGATGGGAGATACTGGCTCTGAGGTAGAATTCAGAAGCTGCTCTTTGAGCACCAGTGAAAGCGATTTCAGTTCGTCTATATCGACCGGCTTCAGTAGATAGTCATAAGCTCCAAAAGATGTGGCATCGAGAGCCGCTGACGCGCTAGCGTGACCCGTCATGAGCACAACAGGAGTGGTGGGCATCTCCTGCTTAAAGCGACGAAGTACGCTAAATCCATCATCGCCACCCATGATTACATCAGAAAATACTACTCCCCAATTCTTTGTTTGGAGGACCTCGAATGCTTCTTCAGCCGAAGCTGCTTCGGTAACGTCCCAGCCTTCTTGAGTCAATACGAACGCCAACATAGCGGTAATGTCCGGCTCGTCATCGATCACCAGTGCATGAGGTTTTGTCATAGCGTTTCGTTTGGGCCCGTTAACCCACGTTGTTACATGATGGCCTGACCGCTGAAGTGGGTTGCTCGGTTAGTGGAGTGGCATTGGTTGCCAACTGGGGCGACGAGGTTTGCACGGACTGATAAGACGCACACGTGGAGGCGAGGAACACAAACATTCGTGTGCAGACCGGTGACTGCAGGCGGTAGCTGATGGAAACGGCAGAAGGGGAAAAGCGCTTGATCTGCCTGAACCTGAATAGGTGCGCAGGCTGAGGATTCGGTTTCATAGTTTGCTGTGGGACGCAACTTATCACCGCGGCTTCGTTACGATCGTTAGACATCGCTAAAGACCCTTCATCAGCGACGTTAAGGAGGAGGTGGAACGGGTCGGCGCCGATGGTTGAGGTGTCTAACTCGTCGTCGCCCAGTGTCGGTTAATTGGACTCTCAGGTCAACGCCTTTTTGGCATTTCGTGTCACAATTTCATCACGGCTTGGTTGGTGGCAGTCGTTATCACGAACCGCCTGTTTCGTTGTGAGGCATATCGACGGGCTTGGATTCTTTGGACCCCTTCTCTCTGAGAAAGATTGTCAACATCACCATTGACCCGACGGCCAAAAACTCGCTTTGCCAATTCTGGAAAGACTCAAACCAGAAACGCGACGTCGTCATATATTCTAAGGCACTGACTCTTTCGGGCCGTCCGTGTTCTTTTTGATTGTCATTATACTCGCCTGCGCCGCCCAGCGCGTGAAGGAAAAAGGATCCAAGGAAAAGCAGCAGAAAAGCAAGCGACAAAGAATGCTCATAAATCTTTAGGATCCAACCACCTTTGCGGACCGGCCAGGGCACGTTTTTCCTGCGTCGCGACTCTGTCGGATCCTTGTCAACTTCTTCTTCTCTATCGGGGTCTTTCGATTCCGCCGATCCTTTTTGATAGAGAAACGCCGTCAGGATAATAAAGAAGAACATTTGCAGAAATTCGCTCTCCCAGTTCTCCATTGTTGCTTCCAGAAAGTGGTTGCCCGATAGGTACTCGAGATACGTCACGGTTGGTTGCCCGTGATCTTGCTGTTCATTGTTGTAATCCTGGTGACCAATGACGGACTGGGCCCAAAAGAACGCAAAAAAGAACACGCAAAGTACTACTGAAAGCCCGTTGTTTCGGAAGAAAGGCTTCATGACGAAATGCTCCTTAGATTCACAGTGTTTCGGACACGGACGAGCCGGATGAAGTTTAATATTTGGTACTTCCACGATCTTACCCGTGAGACGAGAAAAGTTACAACAAAGGGGAGTACGATTAAACTACTCCCTCGCGTGATCCGCCCCGCGCTTCCGAGAGCTACAGCCGAACCGAAGGGAAGAGGTCTTCGTATATCCTGGGTCGGCATCCTGCTATATTGAGGCAACCGATGAACTGTCCTAACTGCGGTTTGCATACATTTCCGGACAAAAGTTTTGTCGGACCTGTGGGACAAGCCTGGAGGCGACTACTCAACCACTTGACGCCCACTCCACGATTCCTAATTTAAAAGAAGGCCAGGCGATCGCCCTTGCTGATGAAAATCAAGCAACGAACAGATGGTTACTCTGGGATTTATAATAATGTTTGTTGGCGCTGCGATCGGAGTCATCGGCAAAAAACTCATGCATGACTACATTGTTACTATCGTCGGGATTTTGCTTTCGTTGGCGGGAATGTTCTTACGGTCTTTCCATATCTTTCTGCGCCCAGAAAGAGGCCTGACGCACCTTCGTCTCGACAACCTGACGTTCTTAAACGTTCGCAACCGCCTAAGCGCCTAGCGCAAAGCAGCGCAACAGAGTACGTTCCCAGTATAACGGAGAGAACAACAGATCTTCTGAGGAGCTCGAAAGGCCAGGGACGGGAACAAAGCGGAGAGCCTGAATCTTAAAAGCAGTCGCTCAACGCGCCGATCAACAATCATCTGATTTCTGAAAGTGGTCCAACCGACTATGACACCGAAGGAATCGCCGTTTGCTTGTGACATGTCTGCTATAGAGCCGGAGGAACGAGGTGCACACTCGGAAACCACCGGCAAACTGTTTCGGGCCGTGCGTAGCATCGAAGAATTGCCGAACGGCTACCGTTTCCGCTTGCCGAACGAGTCGGAAGTATTACTCTCGGCAGCACAGTTCATCGCCCTTGAACGGCGGTGCTGTCCATTTTTTGACTTTGGTTTACAGATTGAACGGGAGGGCGGCGCGATCTGGTTAAGTCTCACGGGAAGCGAAGGCGTGAAGTCGTTTATTATGGCGGAGGTTGGCGAACACCTCTTCGTGAATATACAAAATCAAAGGGGCGGACCTTAACCGCACGCGCATTTACACAAGTACTTTCTTAAGACAACATTAGAAACGGTGGTCTCTTAATGTTGAGGGACGACTTCATCCACCGCAGCAAGGCGGCGGGCCCGCCCCACAGGCAAAAGCGATGACAGGTCACCGCACTCCAAATTAACACCACCCAGGAAAGATGTCTTCAACTTGTTGTCGTTCGAGACCCGCAAAGAGTTCGTGACGAAGCTGGATAAAACATCGTAGCCAGTGTTGATGAGTTCTGGAGAAAAGAGTGGGACATAACCACGGCAACAGTTCGATCTTAACCGGACGGCGTTTGTTGCTTTCAATTGTCATCACGCTCCTCTTCGTGTTAGCGGAGGGCCTCACAGGTTACTTCGCCCATTCGCTGGCATTGATGTCGGACGCCGGCCACAACCTGGCCGACGCCCTCGCCCTCGTATTCTCCTGGTACGGCATCTGGATCGCCCGGCGACCCTCAACGGCCCAACGCACGTTCGGTTATCACCGTGTCGGAATTCTGGCGGCTTTGGTCAACGCCGTTTCGCTTGTTGTGATCGCACTCTTGATCTTTTGGGAGGCGAGCAACAGGCTGCGCCAACCAGAACCAGTCCACAGTACACCAATGATCGTGGTGGCCTTATTGGCCATCCTGATGAACACCGTGATTAGTTTTTGGCTGAAGAGCGCTGCGAAGAAGGACCTGAACGTGCGCAGCGCTTATATGCACATGCTGGGTGACGCCATCTCGGCTGCAGGCGTTGTCCTCGCTGGAGTAATCGTAGCTGTCACTGGAGCTTCAGTTGCGGACCCCATTGTTTCTATGATGATTGGCGTTCTCATCTTGTGGAGTTCATGGGGAATTCTTAAGGAATCGGTAAATATTCTCCTCGAGGCGATTCCGGAGGGGATGAATATGAGCAAAGTTGAGCAGACTATCGCGGGTGTGCACGGTGTTCTGGCTGTGCATGATCTCCATGTTTGGACTGTCGGTTCCGGCATGGTCTGTTGTAGCTGCCATGTCATGGTCAACGAGCAAAGCGTACGCAGCGGTGAAAACGTGCTGAGGTCAGTGGCGGAGGAGTTGGAACATAGGTTCGGCATCGCGCATGCCACTATTCAGGTGGAAGTGGAGGGTTGCGAGCCAAACGACATGTACTGCATCACCAGGGCGGCAGAGCACGAGATTCAGCGCAGTCGCGGCTAGCCAGGGGAATGAAGCACGTCACAGGATGCTTGACCAGGATCTCCGGCAATGGGAATAGGTAGTACACGGTTTGGGTTCGCTTGCCCCTTTTTCGTTGATAGCCGGTCGATATTTGGAAACTGGGGCGTGATTAACGCCCCATTTTTGCTGACTGAAATGGCCCTTTATTTGCTCTATCTGAAGCCATGATCAACACCGACGTCTTTCCTCTCTGGCCGGCTACGGAAACTCAGGTCGAAACTGAGCCGGAGATCGCGCCGCTTTCAGACTATGCTCTCGCGACCGCTGCGGGAAATGGTGATATGGGAGCGTTTGAACAATTATACGAGCGACATAATCGGCGCGTTTATTCTGTGTGTCTCAGGATGACGAAGAACATCGCAGAGGCCGAAGATCTCGCTCAAGAAGCTTTCATTCAGTTGTTTCGAAAGATAGGTAGTTTTCGAGGCGAGTCCGCCTTCACGACGTGGCTGCACCGTCTGACAGTCAATCAAGTGCTGATGCACTTTAGAAAAACCAGCGTCAAGATGGAGCGTACGACGGAAGAGGGTGAGACACCTATACAGATTGTGCGCGGTACTGAAGATCCTAATAAGATGCCCGTGTTAGACCGCATTAGTCTGGACAATGCGCTCAAACAATTGCCGCCAGGCTATCGTTCCGTGTTCGTGCTTCACGACATTGAAGGTCATGAGCACGAAGAGATCGCGAAGATCCTCGGGGTGGCAGTGGGGACCTCGAAATCGCAACTCCACAAGGCGCGAATGAAACTCCGTCGCTTGTTGAAAAAGCAGACTCCCGCGACGTCGCCCGCATAGGCAAACGAACTCTAAAAGTTTGACTTAGTAAAGGCGCAGACTTAGATTTAGGCTTGAAGTGTTTGGAAAGCTTACCGCTCTAATCGTCCTTATTGCTGTCGCATGTACAGTCGCAGCCGGGATGCCCGCGCATTCGGATACCGGCGAATCCGCCATGATGGATTGCTGCAAGAAGGCCCTGGATCTGGACGACTCGCCGCAGGTTGCCGCGTCGCGGCTTTGTTGCGCAATGAACTGCAGCAATCCGGCCTCCCACAACCGAAATTCTGGCCAAAACTTTTCTCAATCCGGAACGGCGTCGGATCCTGCCGCGTTCATGACACTGTGTCCGCCAACACATCAACAGCCGCTGCGTGCGCGGTACGAGCAATCAAGCTCAAAGCAAGGAAAACCCGCCTACCTTCTGTATCTCGCACTCCTGATCTAGTTGCTACGGGCCGAAGTGTCTCTATTTGAAGGTACACTCTTCTACTCGTGTGCGGTTTGGTCGTTTTTGAAATGCGCACACGCCGGGTTTTATTGCTGCAAGATCACTGGAGGAGAAATGAAACGCAATAGTTGTTTGGCATTGCTCGCATTAGTTTTGTTATTAGGCAGTGCGGTGCACTCTGAAGCGCAGGTGAAGCAGATCCAGATGCATATCGCGGGCTACTTGTGCGGGAATTGAGTGTTCAATATCCAGAAGGCCGTGAGCCGTCTAGACTACGCACCAAAACTCAAAGAAGTTAAAGTTACTGATATTAAAAAGGGGCTGGGAGTGTTTACACCGTTGCCTGACAAACCTGTTGGTTTCGCCGCACTAAAGGCAACTCTCAAGAAAGCCGGATATACGCTTGCCGCAGCGGATATAACCGTCGCAGGAACGCTCGAGCGAGAAGGAAAAACCGTATTTCTAATTGCGGAGCGCTCGCAACAACGCTTTGAACTTGAAGGATCTGACCTGGTCCAAAAACTGGCGGGACTCGATGCGGGTAGCAGCGTTGAGATTACCGGTGGTTGGACAACCACCGGTGTGGGACTGCACAGCCGCGAGATAGTAAACCCGCGCCAAGTCAAAAGGACTGTTGTCGCGAAGACCGCAGAAACTCCGCTGGTTCGAGTTCCGCGATCCTCCCACGCCGCGTTCTCGAGGACGAAATTTATTGCTTCCGAATTCCTGCGCAGAACGAGCTCAAGCGAGGTCGTAGAGTTTCCTAAAACGGCATTAAAGCCGGCTGCACCGATTCGTGTAACTTCGCCGGGCCTGACAGTCTACAAAGGTGGCGCGGTCACGCCGCGTCTCTATTTCATCAATCAACACCTCGGCGATCTGAATCTCGCTCGGCAAACATTCGATTTGAGTATTTCCTACACTCCATCACCCCGGGTACAGTTGGAAATTGAAGTGCCGATCTCGCGTACTACATTTCAGGACAATCTCAACTCGGGATCGGGAGTGGGCTTGGGAAACATCACCTTGTGGTCCAAATATCGATTCTTTCGCAAAGTGAAAACCTACGGTGACCGCCAGGCATCCGCGCGATTTGGTTTGGAACTTCCGACTGGTAAGAAAGATGCTTCCGGTGCCGCTCAGATAAATGCGCCGGCGTTCGTGCGGCAACAACTTACGCCCATCAGCGGGGGCCTGTCCCCGCATTTCGACGTCGCCTTCTCGCAAGCTGGCGGTAGGTTTATTTTCGGTGGCAACGCCGAAGCTATTTTGCGTTCGGAGCGGGCCGGTTTTCGCATGGGCCATGAGCTGCGTGTGAGTACCGATACAGAGTATGTATTGCTGCCGCGCAAGTATGTAGCTCCTGGCGGAGAGCTATTCGTTATTCTCGAAACCACATTCGTTCATCGGAAAATTGGCCGCCTGGCCTCAGCGTCTGTACCGGGAAGTAATTCGACTGAATACTACCTTGCGCCCGGCCTGCAGTATGCTGCGGCCCCGCAATTCGTAATAGAAGGAAGTATCCAATTCCCGGTTATCCGTAATGCGGGACCTTTGGTGCTGCGCAACGATCGCAGCCTCCTGTTCGGGGTAAGGTATTTATTTTGAGAACCAGAATTACACAGACGATCCTGATCGCCTCATTCCTCCTGGTCTTAGCTGGCAGAGTATTTGCTCAGCCTGCTGCGACTGCGACGTTGCCCGTGTTGAAGGATTTGCATGGAGGCACAATCGGCATGGACCAGTACAAGGGAAAGGTAGTACTGGTTAATTTTTGGGCGACTTGGTGTCCTCCATGCCGGGCGGAAATTCCTCATCTAATCCGATGGCAGCGCGAGTACAAGAATCGAGGACTACAAGTGGTTGGCATTACCTATCCGCCGCAAACACTTCCGGAAGTGCGAAGATTCACACGCAAGTTTGGGGTGAATTACCCTGTCGCACTCGGAACGCGAGAAACCAAGCTGCTATTCACTCAAAGCGATACGTTGCCTATTACTGTTATTTTCGATTCCGACGGCAACGTGCGTGCTCTCATCGAGGGGGTTATTTTTCCTGAAGAGTTTGATCAGAAAATCAGGCCACTTTTAGCGGATCAATCGAAACCGGTCCCGAAGACCAGTGTCTCGAAGCGGAATTCCAGCAGGTTACAAAGACGAACGATAGTGGTGAATGCGGAGGGGTATGAACCGGCGAACCTCAAACTGCGCAAGGGCGTGCCGGCGCGCCTGATTTTTATTCGCAAAGTTGATGAAGGGTGCGGCACTGAGATAGTAATTCCCGCCTACCGGATCAACCGTCGGTTGCCTTTGAATGTCCCCGTCGTGGTCTCGTTTACTCCCACCAGGTCTGGGCGATTCAAATTGACCTGCGGTATGGACATGTTTCGCGGCACTCTGGTAGTCCGTTAAGCGGATCGCATTTGAGCGCGATTGCTGTAAACAGGTTTATATGCAACCTAGAGACGGGAGCGCCCGCGTTTCCAGTAAGAAGTCGTTCAGGTTCCAGCAGAGCTGGTACAAATCGTGTCGCACCTGCGGCGCTTAGAAACAATAATCGAATCTATCCCGGTCTAACGGACGGGGGACTAACTGCCGGTCTTCGAACCTACACTCCAACGCTACCAACACGCATCGTTAAGCCTTATTGTGGCCCAACCGAATTAGTGATATAAGCCTCCCGTCTACTTCCGTCAGGAGTCTCCCCTTTTGACTGTTCCACCTATCAAAGATAGACGTTCTGACCCTCGGTTTGAGGTGTGGATTGCTTGCAGCGTACTGCCGCGCGCAGGTCATGACGAGTTCCGAGAACAGGCCCTTTTGGGCCAAACTAAGGAACTTAGCCGAGAAGCCGTTTCGGTGTTAATGCCCTCAAATGAAACCTACGGCGTAGACGCTTCCAGCATCGGAAAACAGGTGCAAATGACGTTAGCGCTCCCGGTCGGCTATGTCAGACTTTCGGCAACTTTAGTTCGTTACTCGCGAGAGGATGGCAAGTATCTTATTGTGTTCAGACTTCAGGGCTCAGAAGAACGAAGCCGGTATGACGACTATTTGGATTCGCTGGAGGCGCAGGAGTAGAAACGGCTGAAAGCCGTAGCTTTAACCGCGGAATGCAAACCGAATCCACAGGTTACGCCAATTGCGCCGACGAGAGGGCGATCAGCTACCTTCTTCTTGGCATCGGTATCAACATCGACACGCGCTGTCGATAGTCCCGGTATTGGTCTCCGTAGAAGTGAATCAAGTCTCGTTCTTCAAACTGTATAGCAACAACGATGTAAGCCGTTGTCATGATCGAGAAGAAGAGATGACCGAACGTCATGCGCGGCGTGCTCCAGAAAGCGATGACGAAGCCAAGATAGAGAGGGTGTCGGACCATCTTATATAGCGCCGGTGACTTGAAGGGTATCTCGGCTTCGGTTCGGCCTTTGAAATAGTTGTAAACCTGCTTTAATCCAAACAGCGCAAAGTGATCCACCAGGTAAGTCGAGACCAGGACGATCCCCCATCCCATCCAAAACAGTGCTTGCAAGAACATCCGTCCCGTGGGGTTGCGCACGTCCCAAATGATCAAATTCATGGGTTGCCATTGCCAGAACAGCAGCAGCAACGTCAGGCTGGCCACCAGAACATACGTGCTGCGCTCCACCGGTTTAGGCACAATTCTGGTCCATGCGCGTTTGAACCATTGACGCGCCATGACGCTGTGTTGAATTGCAAACAAGCTCAGCAGAAGGGCGTCGACGATTAGGGCAGAACTAAGAGGCGGGCTCGAGATGCCGGTGTCGATGGACTTCGGAACAAAAACATTGCCAACGAACCCGATGGCATAAAGAAATGTTACGAAGAAAATAATGTAGCAGATGACCCCATAAAGGAGTGCAAAGATTCGACCCACGGCGGAAATCTCCTTTCGTTGTGGAAGGAAGGAAAGTAAAGGTCCGTCCTATATTGTCAAGATTCCGAGGCTAGATTTGTCGCGCACATTATTACGGACCGGCCCCTGTGTCAACAACAATTTGACCATCCCGTATGTCTACGCGGTAAGCTGACCAGACTCGTTCGGGCGTGGTCGGGACGGGAAATTTGTGATTTGCCAGAGATAGTGTCGTTTTTGATGATCTGTCGCAAACTTGCGTTGATTGGCTCATTACAATAAGAAAGCGGCGAGATCTTCACTCGCCGCTTCACTCGCCCTTTTTTCTCAAACTAACTGAGAATGTTGTTTGTCTTCAGACGCCTTCGTTGCCTGCAATAGTTGACATCTACCTTGGGCAGCTTCTCATACATGAACGGTGTGCCTGGTTAGCAGCCCTCTGGCAAGCCCGCCGGTCAGGACCCGTTGTACCTCGGCAGGCGCGCACGGCGTTTGTGTGGGCTCTATTACAGCGGCTAACGCACCGTTGGCGATCGGAGTGATCACTGTTCCGGTGACGCTGTCGCCAATTGTCGTTTTTCCAAGATTTGCCAGGCTTCTGCGTGGAACTCCAGGATTCTTTCAGAGCTTCGCGCTCGTCGCGCTGACGAGTTTTTAATGCGACGCGGTCTCCTTTTTGCTCCTGTTTGAGCTGGCTCTTCTCCAACTTTTGTTCGGTCTTTATAGCCTTGTTACCATGCTGAGCTTGACTCGTAAGCCCCATAGTGACCAGAAGCGCCACGCCCATCGCAAGCGTCGAAACGGTGCGCTTCCGGGTACTTATTTCATAGTGCATTGTCCTACCTCCATCCACTTGTTTAACAA
The DNA here is from genome assembly GCA_046262135.1 of Pyrinomonadaceae bacterium. Classification (GTDB taxonomy): domain Bacteria; phylum Acidobacteriota; class Blastocatellia; order Pyrinomonadales; family Pyrinomonadaceae; genus PSRF01. The sequence continues at coordinate 957 of JBHENH010000073.1, read as the reverse complement.
AGCGCTACTGAAAAGCGGTACATCCGCCTTCGCATGGCTTTGTCATGTGAACGGCGGCAACCATCGTGCCGCATTAAAGTAATTGCCCGTTTAGCACACGGAAACAAGGTAAATGACATCAAGCGGTAGTCTTCATCCGCCTTCATCCGCGGCTGAACTTCAAACGGACACACTACCGACCAAGCCGTCGTGCCTAAGTATTTAGTGAGAGCTGATGTTTGCAGTTGCGGTCCGCACGTATGAGGGTTTTCCGAATTCAGTCCATGCGAAATGTACCTCGTCGCCTAAACGGGCCATGCGAGGGAAACCGCTGGAGCGCGAGATATCAGTCTTGGCGAGAACTGCCGGTATGCTGAGCGACCCGTCGGGCTGTACACGTCTTACTTTGACTGCCCCACCTTCCGCTGTTCCGGAAAGCCAGCAAACAAGAGCGGATCCGTCAGGCAGCAGCAACACGTCAACCCTTCCCAATGTTTCGCCATCATCCACTTGGATGGGCTGACTGAAGGTCGCGCCCGCATCATTGGAAAACGCGGCCTTCACACGGGGCAACTCGTTGGCTCCCGTATACCATGCGATCGCCACGCGTCGACCGTCGGCAGCCACCGAAGGACCATTCACCGGGCAACCGCTGATCTCCCAGTTATCGGAATACACAGGACGTGGAGCGCTCCAGCTACCTTGTCGCTTCGTAACAAAATGGATATCGCGTATCTCCTCTTCCGAGCGGTCACGATAAACCGCGATAGCGCCTTCGGCCGTGACCGCAGCAGAGGTTTGGCAGCATTCACATACCCGGTCATCCAGTTGAGTCTCGTCGGAAAGTTTCCCTTTCGCGTCAATGGCAGCATAACGCAAGGTCATACTCACGGGCAGTGCAGTATGTTCATCAACTTCACCTTTCACGTCTTTAAGATTACGACCGTCGAGCCATAAGGCGCCGACACGGCCATCAGG
>JBHENH010000072.1:262-14936 GCA_046262135.1 Pyrinomonadaceae bacterium | reverse complement strand
GTGCTGCACCCTACCTTTGCTGGCGCTTAGCCTCATTAGTTTTCGTAACGGTTTGAAAATCACCAACAAATTTATACGCGACGATCTAGCGACCGAACTGGCTAGCGTGAAGCTCGAACTGGAAGGAATTAAGCGGGACCGTGAAAGGGATCTAATAGCCGTCTCTGGCTCGCGCGAGATGCTCGCTTACTTAACCCTCGCCAAAGATCAAGCTAACGTCCTCACGACGGCGACCGGTCAAACCTCGCCCACATCCCGACGCAATCATGCTACGACTGAGGCACAGACGTTCCGCACCAAAGAAGAATTAACGACTGCATTGGGCACAAACCGGAAGTACTTCGTAAGCCTCGTGGTTTTCGGTCCAGACCGGTTACCGATGTTCGTAGACGAATTACATTCAAGCAAAAGTGATGATTCGATCGTTTTACAGACGAGAGATTGGGTTCTCAACAAGATTCAACCCGACGAACGCGTATGGACCGCCGAAGCCGGCGATGTGTTTTGTTCAGTCGTGGCGCATCCTTCGTTGGGGGAAACCTTGCGATGCAGTGTTCCGGTCTACACCGCCGGCAAAGGCGTCAACGCCGCGGCCACGCTGGTAGCAGATATAAAGTTAGACTCGCTTACGTCTGAGGCCACGCGTAAGTGGAACCTACCGGAAGCCCTGGCGGGCGCTCGTCCCAGTGAGGGACAGCGCAAGATCATAATACTGGACGCATCTGGACGCGTCCTTCATCACACCAACCATGCAATTAAGCACCAACCCGTAAGCACTGCGATTCCTTACTTCACACCGGTCGCCGAAGCCATGATCTCCGGCCAATGGGGTTGGAAGTTTTTCGAGTCTCCGGGCGGCGACCAATGGCTGGCCGCCTATGGTCCGGTTGAATCGTTCGGCGTTTTCCTGGCGGTTGCCCGCAACTATTCGCTGGCAACACGCGTTTCCCGGCGCGAGGGATGGATCCTGATTGGGCTTTCCATCTTACTCGGCCTGGCCAGCGGTTGGCTTCTGAGTCAGTACGCGGATCGCAATGCCCAGCGCATCGAGCGCATAACTGAAAGCATGGCGACCCTCGCTGCCGGCAATCTGGGGCACAAAATTGAAATGCAGTCGAGCGACGATCTACGTCCCCTTGTCGACAACGTAGGTTTGATGACGGCACAACTTCGCGAGCAACTGGCGCGCGAAGCGGAAACACGACAGTTCCAGTCATTCGTTCGGCTATCCGCAATGCTCACACACGATCTTAAAAACGCGATCGAGGCTTTGTCGCTTACCGTGACAAACATGGAGCGCCATTTTGACAACAAAGACTTTCGGGCCGACGCGATGAAGTCTCTAACGAGCGCGACTGACAATCTAAGGGGGCTAGTAGCACGACTGAGTAATCCGGTAACGACTCTGAGCGGTGAGCATAAGAGGCCGAAGCCGGTGGACCTGGTTCCGATGTTGAAGGAGGTAATCTCAGTAACTGCCGAGCCCGCGCGCGTAATGCATGAGACGAAGATAGACCTTCCGGAATCACTCTTTGCGCTCGTTGATGTGGAACGCATGAACAAAGTGGTTGAGAACCTGATCATAAATGCTCTCGAGGCAATGGGCGATAAGAGAGGGACGTTATCTGTCGAGGCCGGTCACACAAAGGACGACAAACCGTTCTTCAGCGTTAGCGATACCGGGCAAGGGATGAGTCAACGATTTATCAATGACAAACTATTTCGTCCTTTTGCGACAACGAAAAGGCGAGGCGTGGGTCTGGGCCTTTACACCTGTCGCGAAGTCGTGAGAGCAAACGGTGGATCTATTGAAGTGGATTCGCGGGAAGGTGCTGGAACAACATTTAGGGTCGTGCTACCATCGGTTGCATTCGACGGACGCGGCGAAACGACGCCGTACAACCAATCTCACAGTTAGTCTGCCCAGACGTCCGGAATCCGTTTAGACGTGCTCGCTTCCGGTGAGCGCGTTATTCCTGTGACGAACCGCGATGGGCAAAATTAATCAACTCGACGGAAATCGGATCAAGGATGTGGTTCTCATCGTGGACGATGATGAGTCCGTACGTCGCGGTTTGTTCTGGACCCTCAGTTCAGAGTATCGCGTGTTGGAATGCTCTTCTCGCAGCGAGGCTCTCAAGCTTTTGCAAAAAGAACAGATCGATGTAGTTGTGAGCGATCTGCATTTGCCTCCTCACGTAGAAGAAATTACTGAAGGCCTGGCGATCATTGAAGCTGCGCGGGATACCAGGCCCCCAGTTCAAGTGGTTGTGATTACAGGAACCAACTCCAAACGCGCGGCCCTGGAAGCTGTTAAGCGGGGCGCGTATGGCTATTTTGAAAAACCACTCGATGCGGACGAAGTCCTGCATATTATCAACCAGGCGGCTCGCCTGAGGCGACTCGAGAGCGAAAATGCACGGCTTCGTGAAAAGATTGTAGGAGCGACCGGCTTTGGTCGTTTGATTGGTTCAAGCCAATCGCTTGAGAAAACTCTGAAGCAAGCAAAAGCAGTCTCCGACACTTGTGCGACCGTTTTGATTGTCGGCGAAAATGGCACCGGAAAAGAAATGCTGGCGCGAGCGATTCACGAGGAAAGCCAACGAGCTCATGGACCTTTTATCGCTGTCAGCTGCGCCGCGTTACCAGAGTCTTTAATCGAATCGGAGTTATTCGGTCACGAGAAAGGCGCCTTCACGTCAGCCACCCACGCCAGGATGGGAAGATTCGAATTGGCCGACGGCGGAACTCTGTTTCTCGATGAAATTGTCGATTTGACGCCGAACGTTCAGGTGAAGCTGCTGCGTGTTTTGCAGGAGCGCGCTTTTGAACGCGTCGGAGGCACCAAGACCCTAACTGTCGATATTCGCCTCATCGCTGCCAGCAATCGCGATTTGGAGATGGAAGTCGAAGGTGAAAAGTTTCGGCGCGATCTGTTTTACCGGCTCAATGTTGTTCCGCTTGTGTTACCCCCCTTGCGTGAGCGGAGAGAAGACATACCGGGGCTGGCCGCGCACTTCGCCGCGAAGGCCGCTGAAAAGCATGGGAGACCGACACCGCAGTTATCCCCTGCTTTGATCGATGCTCTGCATGAATACGACTGGCCCGGAAATGTTCGCGAGCTTGAAAACATGATGGAGCGATTGGTCCTATTGGATCAGGATGCCACACTTGGCCTCGGATTTCTGCCGGAAAGAATGCTAAAAGTTTTACCTGCACCCGGAATACCCAGCGAGAAGACTTTCGAAGGCGCAGTGGTCGCGCTGAAAAAGCGTCTGATCGCAGATGCGCTGGAAACGGAGGGTGGAAATAAAGTTGCCGCGTCGAGGAGACTCGGCATCAGCCGTTCGTATCTCCACCGATTGATCAGTGAATTTGGGCTGTAGAAGGATGAGCGGAGGCAGGAGGCAGGAGCAGGAGGCAGGAGCACGAAGAAGTTCTCAGTTGAATCGCTCTGGGTGGGCTATCATGTCTCCCAACATTCTACCGACCTCTTCATAACCCTTGCGCAATTCAAGTTGCTGAACTTCCGACAAGTACCCACACGAATACGCGAAGTCAATCCACACCAGGGTTTCAGTACCTTCACCATTCGCATCCGCCATCTTGCTGCAAACATTCGTTGATATTGTTTCTTTCGGTATCCTTCACCAATATTCGCAGCAACACTGCGAGAGGCTCGACGAATCTGATCCGTGAGAGAGTATTTTTCTTCTGAGGGGAAATGTTTGGATTCGTCAAATATTTTCATCGCTAACTCGAAAGCCAGTTTATAGACATTCAAGTCTCTGAACCCGCATGAAGCCTTCATGGTTCTCACGACCTTCAATCGATAAAACGCGCGGTTGATGTCCTCGTCATTCATCTATTTGATTCTTTGTCCACATCACCAAGTTAAGCTTAGGGAAGGGCGAAATGTAAGCAACGCCCCGTGAAGAACAGTAACGAAATAATGCAAAGCCCCTTGCTGCCGTTTCGTGCTCCCACCTGCTCGTGCGACCTGCACCTGCTCCTGCCGTCTGCCCCTGATTGAACTGTGGCGCAAGCGCCCATACCGTGTGAAGTCAAAACCCACCAGCACGTAACTTGAATCAACATCGCGCTTACGCCATTATCTAATTGCTCCTTATCAAGAGAGGCTTTGTAAATGGCGAACCTTCAGAGGCGGCTGCCCGAAAATGTTCCCGGAGACTTCTTCGTGGATGCAAGCTGCATCGACTGCGACACATGTAGCCAGCTAGCGCCGGCCATCTTCCGCGATCACGGTGAGCAGTGTAGCGTCCACCACCAACCTGAAAACGAAATCGACACGCGACTGGCGCTTATGGCTTTGATTGCTTGCCCGACTGGATCAATCGGCACCACGACCAGAAATCATGCCGTGCGGCGCGCAATCGATGCCTTTCCATTATTGATTGCGGAGAATGTTTACTTTTGTGGGTTTACTTCTGAATCAAGTTTCGGCGGTTGGAGTTATCTAGTCACCCGGCCGGAAAGCGAAGGTGGCAACCTGTTGATAGATTCGCCGCGCTTTGCAACTCAGCTGGTGAAGCGCGTAGCAAAAATGGGTGGCGTACGGCGCATGCTTCTAACTCACAAGGATGACATAGCGGACCATAAACTATTTGCAAAACGTTTTGGGTGTGAACGGATCATGCATGCTGACGACGGGGCGGCCCGGTTAGGTGTAGGGCGAATCATCGCCGGCGAAGATGAGGTATCGCTCGACAACGACATTGTTGCGATCCCGACGCCTGGTCACACGCGAGGGCACATGGTTTTTCTTTACCGGCAAAAATTTCTTTTTACGGGAGATCATCTGGCGTGGTCGCCGACACGCGAAACCTTGACCGCCTTTCGCAGTGTGGCCTGGTACTCCTGGGCGAAACAGACCGAGTCTATGGCAAAGCTTGCGAATTACGACTTTGAATGGGTTTTGCCCGGTCACGGAGATCTACATCACGACACCGTTGCAAACATGCGCTATCATCTGCAGTCTTGCATCACCTGGATGAAGGCTCATCGCTAACGTTCCCTGTTCTAGTACCTAAAAAACCTGTCAGAAAACGCGAGGAAACAATGACGAGAAATCAAAAAATTGCTGTGGGGTGCGGTGTTACGGGTTGCCTGGGTTTAGTACTAATCGTGATTATCGTAATCGGGCTGTCGGCGGCCGGCTACCTCGCCCTGCCGCGTCTTAGTAACTCAAATAGCAATGACAACTCGAATGTCAATTTCAGCACCAACGCTAACGACAGCTCAAACTCCAATGACAACTCCAACTCATCAACCTCCTCGTCCACGATGTCGGAGGACGGAAAGCATAAATTAGTTCAAGCAGCTGGGATGACGAAGGACTCGGCGTTAATGGAGAAGGTTTTGCGCAAGCTTGGGTTTATCAATGGGGCCAGCGTTTCTGACGAGTATCAACAGTTTCTCAAGGACCATCCGGCGTGGGCCATGAAGAACCTCCAATTTATTCGATCGCTGAGTTCTCCTGAAGCCGCTCGTTCTTACGTGAACGCGCATATCGACGATTAGGGCAACGGTTTTGCGAATCTGAATTGTAACTGGACTTGCAACTATGAAAACACTAACAAGAGCGAATTCAATCCTTTTCCTGTTAATCCTGGGTTGTATCACCGGTTTCGCCCAGGATGCCAAGCCTTCCGCAGAATCGAGGGTGCCCGGCCTTGTTGAAGTGATCGAATCCGAAAAGCTCGAGCATTCAAGTTACAGCAACAGCTATTTTGGATTACGCTTGACGATACCTGAGGGTTGGGAAGTACAAGACGACAGCGTTAAGAAAGCGATTATGGAACGGGGCAGGCAGCTGATCAAAGCTGACGATGCTCAGAAACAAGCGCAACTCGACCAGTCCGTCTCAAACACTGCGATTCTGCTGACACTTTTGAAAACGCCCGTCGTACCCGAAAATCGCGCAAGCTTGATGGTGGCGATCGAGCGAATACCAAACTATCCCTCGTACACACCTGTACGCTACCTGACGAATTTGAAGACGATTCTGGCTAACTACTCTAAGGTCAAGGTCACGGTGGAGAAAGATATCAGATCCGAAATGGTTAATGGCGTCCCTTTCGTGGCGCTTGACGTTTTGAGCCTAAACGAGCGGTTACGATTTCATCAGAAATACTTTTGTCGGCTGCAACAGGGTTATGCACTTTGCTTCATTGAAACGTATGAGTCGGAGCCGCAACTCGCCGCGCTTAACAACCTTCTTGCAGGACTGAGTATAAAATAACGTTAATTAGAGACAGTGCTTTATAGGCGTGCGTAGCGGTTTCGCGCGCCTTTTGTTATGTTAAGGCATAGTCCGGTGTCTAAGGTCCAAAGTCCAACGTCGGACCGCAGGACTTTGGACATTGGACTTTAGACCCTGGACTCTTAATGAATCCCGCTTTCATTCGTAATTTCTCAATTATCGCTCATATCGATCACGGTAAGTCTACACTCGCAGATCGCCTTCTCGAGTTGACGGGTGCAGTGACGGGTCGGGATATGTCTGCACAGGTCCTGGACGACATGGACCTCGAGCGTGAGCGCGGCATAACGATCAAAGCCCACGCCGTGCGTCTCGATTACACGGCCCAGGACGGACAGTCGTACATTTTGAATTTGATCGATACGCCCGGTCACGTTGATTTCTCTTACGAGGTTTCACGCTCCCTGTCCGCTTGTGAAGGGGCCTTGCTTATAGTCGACGCTTCACAGGGCGTAGAGGCGCAAACGTTAGCCAATACCTATCTGGCCATTGAAAACAACCTTGAATTGATACCGGTAATAAACAAGATCGATTTACCCGGCGCCGAACCCGAAAAAGCGATTGAACAGATCGAGCACTTCATAGGTTTGGAAACACACAACGCGATTCTCACCAGCGCAAAAACCGGCGAAGGCGTAGCGGAAGTGTTGGAAGCAATTGTGCGGGACGTTCCATCACCGAAAGGTGATCCGGACGCTCCCTTGAAGGCGCTGATCTTTGATTCATGGTACGACTCCTATCGGGGCGTTATAGTTCTGTTTCGCGTCATCGAGGGCACGATTCGAACGGGAATGAAGATTCGTTTCTTCAATGCCGGACGCGATTATCAGGTGGAAACTTTGGGGGTAAATCGGCCGCGTCCTACGCCGATCGATGAACTGGGTGTGGGCGAAGTCGGCTTTCTGACTGCTTCCATAAAAGCGGTTGCGGATGTACAAATCGGCGATACCGTTACCGAAGCAGCTCGTCCTACGAAGGAACCGTTTCCCGGTTTTCAGGAAATCAAGCCAATGGTTTTCGCCGGTCTATATCCGGTGGATACGAATCAGTATGAGGAGTTGCGCGATGCGCTGGACAAGCTCCGTCTGAACGACGCTTCCTTCTTTTACGAGCCTGAGTCGTCCACCGCTCTCGGGTTTGGCTTTCGCTGCGGCTTTCTTGGTTTGTTGCACATGGAGATCGTGCAGGAGCGCTTAGAGCGGGAATTCAATCTTGATTTAATTACCACGGCGCCCGGTGTGCGTTATGTGGTTACCACAACTGATGGAAAGATCACCGAGATTGATTCGCCGGCGAAGATGCCGGATCCCGGTCGCATAGTAAAAATTGAGGAGCCGGTGATTCGTGCCACAATTCTGACTCCCGAAGAACACCTCGGCGGAATACTCAAATTGCTGGAAGAAAAGCGAGGGGTGCAAAAAGGGTTTGAGTACATTGCAGCCAATCGTGTGATGCTCACCTATGAACTACCCCTAAACGAGATCGTGTTGGATTTTTACGATCGCCTGAAATCGACTTCGCGAGGTTACGCCTCACTTGATTATCATTTTGCCGGTTACTGGGAAAGTGATCTGGTGAAACTGGATGTTTTGGTTGCAGGTGAACCTGTCGACGCGTTGTCGTTGGTTTTACATCGCGACACAGCCGCCGCCAAAGGCCGAGCTCTGGCGACAAAAATGAAAGAGTTAATACCGCGCCAGCTTTTTGAAGTGCCGATCCAGGCAGCGATTGGTATGAAAGTGATAGCGCGAGAAACCGTGAAGGCGTTGGGTAAAAATGTTATTGCAAAATGCTACGGCGGCGACATTTCAAGGAAGCGCAAGCTCCTGGAGAAGCAAAAAGAAGGAAAGAAGCGCATGAAGAAAGTTGGCCGCGTCGAAATTCCGCAGGAGGCGTTTCTAGCCGTGTTGAAGGTTAACGATTAATGCCCCACGCATGAAATCGTAAAGGCCAACTCTCAAAATGGTAAACGGATGCCGGTAACGCGTTCAGCTATAGATCATGCGAATTCTCGCCCCGAACACGCGTTGATATTGCGGTGTTGCCGCATTGATATGCCATTCTCAACATGAGCACGGCTCGACCGGGTTGCCGGCGCGCCAGCGAGACGGCTTGCCGGGTCGCGCCTACGATACGTGATGCGGGTTTTGCCTTACTGATTGGCAAGAGGCGACTAGTCTCGTGCGAGACTGGGTTATGAGTCAAGTGTGCAACCACGAAGTTTCAACTCAAACTGATGTTTATGAAATCTGCAAAAGTCTACGCCACCAAGATCGATAAATTGACTCGTATCATGGTCCTTTTGACCGTATCGCTCAGCTTGTTCACAGCAGTCAATGCGCAACACGCGGGACATGACCAAAAGAAAGAACCTAAAGAGAAGTCTGGGACCTATGCGACCGGGATGGGATCGCATCATCATGCGGTTTCTACAAGTAACGCCGCGGCCCAGAGGTATTTCGATCAAGGGCTGACATACGTCTTTGCGTTCAACCACGACGAGGCAATCCGCTCCTTCAAACGCGCTGCCGAGATTGATCCCAAACTAGCTATGGCCCACTGGGGCATTGCTCTCGCGCTGGGGCCAAATATTAACCTTAATGTTGATGCCGAACGGCAGAAGGCTGCCTATGAGGCTGCCCAGAAAGCTCTAACGCTGGCTGCTGACGCGCCGGAAAATGAGCGTGCGTACATTGAAGCACTCGTCAAACGATATTCAATCGACGCGCAAGCGCACCTGAAGAAGCTCGCCGTTGATTACAAGAATGCCATGGGAGAATTAGTCAAACGATATCCGGACGATCTCGATGCCGCTACGCTTTATGCGGAGTCGGCCATGAACCTGCGGCCCTGGCAACTTTGGAGCGCTGACGGAAAACCTGCCGAGGGAACCGAAGAGATTGTGGCGGTGCTGGAGTCAGTATTACGCCGTGATCCCAACCACATCGGCGCCATTCATTACTATATCCACGCGATTGAAGCATCAAATAACCCCGAGCGCGCGCTCGCTTACGCATCAAAACTTCCATCGCTGGTTCCGGCAGCGGGCCATCTGGTCCACATGCCTGCTCACATCTACCATCGCACCGGCGATTACGAAGGCGCCGCCGTTAGTAATCAGGACGCCGCGAGGGCAGACGAAGCGTATATTCGAGCGAGCGGAGCTGAGGGCGTCTACCCCTTGATGTATTACACCCACAATCTTCACTTTCTGGCGATTGCAGAGGCTCTTCGCGGACGCTTCGGCGATGCGCTCAGTGCTGCGAACCAATTGGAAAAACACGTGGGTCCCAATCTGAAGCAAATGCCAATGCTGGAAGGATTCATGGCAGTGTCGCCACTTGTGAGGGTTCAGTTTCATCGCTGGGATGATATCGAGAAGCTGCCGCAACCGGATACTACCCGAATTGGCCTGAAGGCGATCTGGCATTTTTCTCGCGGAATGGCGTATGAAGCGAAGGGGCGAATATCTGATGCTGAGAGGGAATATCAGGCGTTAGTTGAGACGCAAAAGGTAATTCCGGCGGGAATGAGTTTTGGACTCAATAGCGCGGCCGACGTCATTACTATTTCCGATCTTGTGCTCGCTGCAAAAATCGCGATGCGCAAGAATGATATGAGCAAAGGAATTGATCTTCTGCGTAAAGCGGTTGAGCTGGAAGATTCGCTTGCCTACGACGAACCACCTGCCTGGTTTTTACCTGTACGAATCTGGCTTGGGAAAGCGCTCATGAGCAGCGGCGATTATGCCGGCGCCGAGAAAGTGTTTCGTGCCGACCTTGATAGAAACAAGCGAAACGGACGCTCGCTATTTGGTGTGATGGAAAGCTTGAAAGCGCAGAAGAAGGCTCACGAAGCTCGGCTGGTCCAACAGCAGTTCGAGGCCGCGTGGAAGAATGCCGATACGAAGCTCACGTTCGATAGCCTGTGAGACTGCCGATGACCGCAAAAGGAAACGGGCCTGAATTTTGAAGAAGGTAATAATATTTTGCGACGGATCCAGTCTGGGCAATGGACAGGTATCGACGCGCGCGGCCGCGGTCGCGTTGCTGGGTTATCAGGGCGTGTGGCGCGCAGTGGGCACTTATTTGGGCCATGCGACCAATCAACAAGCGGAAGTGGCCGCGGCAGCGCTCGGATTAGAAGCATTACTTGAACCGTGCCGCGTTCATCTTTTTACAGACTCGCGCTATGTGGTCGAAACAATGGGTGGCCGCTTTCGGCGCAAGACAAATCACGACTGGTGGGCGCGGCTCGATAAAGCAGTGACTAGACATGACGTCAAGTGGGAATGGATACGCGGGCACGACGGACATTTGATTCAGGAGGCTGTTGATCGTGCCGCTCGAAAAATCGCTGCTCAGGGTCGAGTTGAAGAAGATGTTTTGCGAGACGCCGTTGATAGAGTCGGAGATGCAGATCCCCTTAATCTGGACGTTGAATAGCGTCTTAACGAACCACTCGTTACGCACAGCAAGACTCAAAATTAAGTTTCAATGCTTAGGTGTGAAGCCCCGGCAGCATGATGATAGAAATTGGAATCCTCACGATCGTCGCCCATGATTCGCTTTCACAAGCCAGGATCTCTATAATTCTGCCTTCCGTTACGTCAGGTTTCCCCAGACCTTAAACCTCGTCCGCAAGATCAATAATGGCTCTCGTCCCTCCACTCCGCCAAATAGTATTTTCCTCGCTGGCCGACGGTTCATATAGGGCCGGTTGGTTGAGATTTGTGTGGGTTATTCTGGCACTCCCCGCGATAGCACTGGCGCAGTCGCAACCCGCGTGGGAATGGCAAAACCCACTTCCACAGGGGAATACTATTACTTCAATCAAGTTCGCGGCCGATAAGAAACACGGCTGGGCAGTTGGCAGTAACGGCACAATTCTTCGCACCAACAATGGTGGCTTTGAGTGGGAAGAACAGGTCTCGCCGATAACTACGACGCTTTATGGACTGTATATTAAGGACAAATCACACGCCGTCATTTCAGGTGCAAGCGGACTAATTCTCACAACTTCGAACAGCGGCAACAAGTGGGAACCGAGAGTCAGCAGCACTCGAGACCACCTGTTTTCTCTTACCTTTGCTCCTGAAGATCCACTTCACGGTTGGGCCACCGGAACTTTTGGAGCCATTATAACGACTACCGACGGAGGGTTGACCTGGAAGGCGCAGACGTCTCACACAACAGCGCATTTATTTTCGGTGGCGTTTTTTGATGTGAAGAACGGCATCGCGGTAGGTTCGCGCGGCGCGGTGCTCGTTACAAACAACGGTGGGGCTGAATGGAAATCGCATCGCGGCCTTACTAATGTGCTGTTGACGAGCATAGCGATCGTTTCGTCGAAACACGCCGTGGTAGTCGGATATCAAGGGACCATACTTCAAACCGAAGATGCAGGGGCGACTTGGCAACCATTGAATTCATTAACCACTACGGACCTCTTTTCCGTCTTTTTCACAGATAAGCATCACGGCTGGGCTTCTGGAAACAGCGGTGTGGTGCTCACAACCGGTGATGGAGGGACGATCTGGCTCCCCGTGAATGTCCGCACCAGCCCAAAATTGACGACTCTGTTTTTCGCGGATGAGTCAGTGGGGTGGGCCGCGGGCGCCGATGGTCTGGTAGTGCGGACAGATGATGGTGGACTTTCCTGGCGCCGTCTAACGGAAGGTGGGCGTGAAGACCTGTCGCATATTTTCTTCCTCGATAACTCTCACGGGTGGGCGGTCGGCGCGCGAGGCAGAATCCTTTTCACTAGTTCAGGCGGCAAGAACTGGACAGTTCGTCCATCGGGTACGTCACATCGATTGAATTCGATTCGCTTAGTCAACCAAAAAATGGGAATCGCTGTCGGGGACAATGGAACGATCCTTCGTACCGTCAACGGCGGGGTGAGTTGGACGCCGGTTTCAATAGAAGCACCAGAAGATCTCTTTAGCGTTTACTTCGTTTCTGCCGATCACGGTTGGATTGTGGGTGCGCGGGGAATCATTCTACACACGGATGATGGTGGACAAACCTGGCGCGTCCAGCGTGCAAACACTTTCAGTTGGCTCGAAGATGTGAGCTTTACCGATCCACAACATGGTGTAGCCGTGGGCTCGAATGGAACAATCCTGCGCACGGAAGATGCCGGCGAAACGTGGACACGTGTGGACAAGAATTTGAAGGAGTGGATCTATGCCCTCGCCTTTGCCGACGCGCAGCGAGGTTACGCCGTCGGTGAGCGCGGAATAATTCTGCGCACCGATGACGGCGGCGCCACCTGGAAAGATTTGGAAAGCGGGATCGGGTCAAATCTGTTTGCGGTGGCTGTGAATGGACGCGACGATGTGCTGGTAGCGGGCGAGCAGGGACGGATTGTTCACAGCAAAGATGCGGGAGCGACCTGGCAGATTCAACCGACGATCACAAGTTCATCCCTCTTGTCCGTAGCTTATCGTGGAGGATTTAACATCTGGGTAGCCGGAGGAGGTGGAGCAATTCTCCGCCGCACTGAACCTATTGCCACTGTCAAAATTCCCACCCCAAGACTTCCGCCTGGTTTGCGTGGTACGCCGCCGAAGATCCAATCACAAAACGCGCAAAACCCCATCGACGATGGCGACATCCCGCGGGCAGTACCGCTGGACAAAAAACCATTGAGGCGTCTGTTGAACTGACTTATTACTTCATCGCCTCAACCAGCTGTTGAGCCATTCGAACCGCTTCTTCGTAGACATCGTCGTTGCAAAGTATCTCCATCTCACGGCCGAGCAGGTGCGCAGCGCTGCGATTTCTCACGGGCAAGACGCGGCCCCGATGAGTGTGCTGGCCTACTGTGGCTTCTGCGAGCACATGAAGATTATCGGCGCTGCGGGTGACGATGAAAGCCGCGGAATCTTTAACACTGCATCGTAATTCAACGTTCGCCAGCCTTCCGGGTTTGCGCTCGCCTGTTTCAACGCGGTTAAGTTCCAGTGTAATAGTTGCGCCGCGCCTGCTGGAAAGCTTGAAGGAAATGGTTTCATCTTCGTGACGCGACGCGACGTCGCTGGCCAGGGTCCATCCCAACCGGCTCCCGAGCCATCCGGCAAACAGAAATGCGTGAGGCACGACCGCTGCCGGCGCTAACTCGGATCTGACATAGTCGATCTTCACATGATCGATCTTCTGAAGCCACTGTTGATAGGCCGGTACGTCATAAAAATCTGCGAGCAGCGCGCGCCACAACGTAAGCCGCGCCCAGTTAATGTCGCTTATTCCGAGCGGCTTCCAGGTTTCTTGTGTGAACAGTTTATTCGTTTCCAGTAACTCGAATGCAGGGTCTGTAAACTCCGCAGAATCGATTACTAACCGATCAGTGCGCCGTACAAGAATCTCGAAAACTTTATCAGAGACGCGCAACGCATCCCGCCACCAAAGAAAAGTAGAGAGGTCCGGAACAGCCAGCGGCAACGCAGCGCTCGGCAGCTCAGCAACAAACTTTCCCTGGGCTTTCAAGATTACTTCCTCGCAACTTAATCGTCTCGTACCGGCGCGTTTATCGCTGTGGCAAAACGAGGCCACATACATATCGATATCGCGATCGGCTGCGTCTCTGTCACCCAGCATCATTAAGACTCGGCTTGGATGAATTGCGGTAAGCTCCCGCATCATCTGTTGTGCTTGATCGAGTGAAGCATCACTTGCAACAAACACGAGAAGATTGGCCACACGTGCTCGCAACAGCGCCTCTTCACTGTCAGGCTCGCGCTCGCCAGACGTCTTTTTCCACAGCTCCGCAAGTTGCCGTTCGACAACGGCCACGTCGAGAGTTTTATCGAGATGAATTTCCATAGAATCCGGAGGTCCGAAGTCAGAATTCAGAATTCAGAATTCAGAATTCAGAAGTCAGAAGTCAGAAGTCAGAATTCAGGGGTCAGGAGCCAGTAAGCAATTACTTGATGATAGTTCGTGGTTACTCGCATTCGTGGCCTCACCTCCAATCCCGGTTCTGACTTCTGCTTAGAGTTTTCGCCATTTTCGTCCGTCACGTTCGATCAATTCAAACGCCGTCTTTGGTCCCCAGGAGCCGGCCTCGTGATTGGGAAAATCGGTCGCCGGCTCTTTCCATGCTTCCAATATGGGCGCCACAATTTCCCAGCCGCGTTCGACCATGTCGCGACGGGCATATAGCGTGGAATCACCCAACATGCAATCGAGCAACAAGCGTTCATACGCTTCGGGCGGCTTAACGCCAAAGGAAGAACCATAACGAAAATCCATATTCACCCAACGCACCCGCATTGCCTGCCCTGGAAGTTTCGCGCCAAAGCGGAGTGTGATGCCCTCATTCGGCTGGATGCGGATTACCAGCACGTTAGGTTGAAGTGGCGAATCCGAATCCGTAAAGAGCCTATGC
>JBHENH010000072.1:0-252 GCA_046262135.1 Pyrinomonadaceae bacterium | reverse complement strand
CGCGCACTGCGGATTCGTCGATCCGATTCGCTGGCAGCGGACGCACGGCCTGCAACGCCTTAAACTTCTCGTCGCGGACGCTGTTGGCAGATAGCGACGCGGGCGGTTCCATAGCGATTAAAGAGGTGATTTGGAACACATGGCTTTGAATCATGTCCCGCAGGGAGCCGGCCTTTTCATAGTAAGCGCCGCGACCCTCAACACCGAGCGCCTCCGCATTGGTAATTTGAATGTGATCAATAAACTGTCGGT
>JBHENH010000071.1:0-15534 GCA_046262135.1 Pyrinomonadaceae bacterium | reverse complement strand
CTGGATAAGCAATAAGCGAACAAACGACAGAAAGTGTCATTCCGCCAATTGTAAAAGGCCAGACAATGGACCAGCTCTCACGAAACAATCTGCGGTAATAGTCTTCCGTCAACAGGTGAGGATCCTTTAAAAGTTCGATACCTTCCGGGGGGATGCGCAGCGGCCGGCCGAGAAGAAACGCGCCGATGGCATAGGAAAAGACGATTATGGGCACGAGCGTGAGAAAAGGATTGTTGATAAAAGTGCCGGCGTATACGGCCACTTTGTTAAAGCGGAAGATAAAGGCAATCAACGTTGCGGCGATTGTATGAAGGCCCAGGAATGGTGAAAAAGCAATGAAGACGCCAATGGAAAAAGCAAGCGCCGTTCGCTCAGGTGGATCGTCCAACGCGAGCAAACGGCGAAATGTGGCGCGAAACATTTTGTCGGACAGGCATTCGTGCCTTGTCAATATGAGGGGCCGCTGAAATGCTCTTCGGAACCCGACAGGCAGGCGCCTCCAGCTATTTAAAACTATTCAACGCCTCCGCTTCATTGTCATAAGCGTCAAATACGGTTAGCAGCTTGGTTATAACCAGCAGGTCCCGAATTTTATCAGTCAGGTTTAAAAGTTTCAGTTGCCCATGGTCGCGGCTGATGGTCGTATAGTTTGCGATCAGCTCGCCGATGCCGCTGGAGTCAATATTTTTGACTCCACTAAGATTAAGGAGAATCTTCTTTTTGTCGCGATCAACCAGACCCCGAATGGAGTTACGAAGCGAGATAGCGCCTTCTCCCATTCTAACCGAGCCGTTCATGTCCAGTATCGTTACGTCTCCGGCCTGTCGTTCTTTGACTTCGAGTTCTGCCATTTTTATCTCCTGCGATATTCAGTCAAACTTCAGTGACGCTATGTTATCGATAGTTTTTCAAGCGCATGCAAATTAATCCTGCCGTCAGGCGGCGAAGATATATCACTTGAAGCTCTTGAGGGCTTCTTCTTCACTATCGTAGACGTCGAAAACGGTGAGCAACTTAGTGATCGTCAAAAGGTCCTGAAGTTTCTGCGTCAGATTGAGCAGTTTCAACTGGCCTCCATCTTTATTGATGGCTGTATAACTGGAAACCAACTCGCCGATGCCGCTCGAATCGATGTAGCCAACGCGCCCTAGATTCAGGAGGATCTTTTTCTTGCCCTCTTCGAGCAGGCGACGAATGGCGGTGCGGAGGGCGACGCTGCCCTCACCGATAGTGATTTTTCCATCCATGTCCAGGACGGTGAGATCACCCACCATTCGTTCTGAGATATTTAGCTCTGCCATTTCAGTCTCCTTTGAACAGTTGCGACTCCAGGTTAGATTTCGTATTTCAGCGCAGAAAAAGGGGGCAATGGTTTAGCGCGTTCGGGCTCGGCGGCCACAAGATCATAGTTTTTTGATCATACGTGCCGTGGTTCCATCTGCATTTACGGTCCAGTCAACTTCATCCATGAAGTTACGCATGAAAAAAATGCCACGGCCGGAGGTCTTTAAGATGTTGTCTTCCCGGGTAGGGTCTGGAATGTCATTTGGATTGAACCCGCTGCCTTGATCGTGCACGCTGACTTCAATAGCTCCAGGAAGACTTTTCAAGCTGAGCTCAACAAACTTTGATTCATCGAGTTTGTTTCCGTGAATTACAGCGTTGGTTACAGCTTCACGCACAGCCATGTCGATTCCAAAAGCAACATCCTCACCGACACCTGCACGACTTAGAAACTCGGAAACGGCAGCGGTGGCTTCATCAATAGCCTCGACACGGCTGGCGAATGTAAGTTCAGTCGTCTCTAGGGTCACAATTGAAGGAGTGGCCGCTCCAAGAGCCATCGTCTGTGGGTCTCGGCTGTTATGTGAAAACCAAAAGCTATACGGAAGACCGAGGGTTTAACATGCGCGCCCGCTGCGTGTCAAGAAGTGCAAGGAGACGGAAATCTATTAGCATTCAGATAATTACAGCTCTTAAGGACCGTCTCATCCTTCTTGTCAGCCGCATCAATCCTTCGGCGGCAGGACGCGCCGCAAGGTAAGATTAGTTAATGCGAATAAGACCTGCGCGACGAATAAACGGAAGAATCCATCTTCCCGGAGACAAATCAATTTCCCATCGTGCGGCGTTGATCGCCGCAATGGCGAAAGGGACCTCGCGCATATCAAATTTCTCCACCAGCCAGGATTGCGCGACGACACTTTCCTGCCTCGTGGAGCTTGGCATTGCCATACAGCGAGACGGAAACGAAGTCAGTATCGAGGGAGCCGGCAACAATGGTCTTCGTGGGCCTTACCATTCACTTAATTGCGGCAACAGCGGTTCGACAATTCGCATGCTGGCTGGAATTCTTGCCGGGCAGAGCTTCTCGACCACGCTGACGGGCGACGAGTCGTTACGGGCCCGTCCTATGCAACGAATTATCGAGCCCCTGGTAAGAATGGGGGCACATATCATCGCAGAAGATGGAAAGCCACCGCTGACGGTTGAAGGAACAGCCTTATTGAAAGGGATTGAATATGAGTTGCCCGTCGCCAGCGCTCAAGTTAAATCCTGCGTCTTACTTGCCGCCTTGCAAGCACGCGGTCGAACAGAAATTACCGAGACACTGGGGACGACACGCGATCACACAGAGCTGATGTTGTCGTGGTTTGGTGTGCCACTCGAAATTACCACTTCTTCAGCCGGATTCAATTGCGTGGCGCTCGCTGGTCCGGTAACTTTCGACGCGCGCGAAGTTAGCATTCCGGGCGACATTTCCTCGGCCGCGTTTTTTGCGACCGCAGCTGCTCTAATTCCAGGCTCGACATTAGAAATGAATGGCGTTGGTCTGAATGCGACCAGGACGCAGTTTTTGTCAACACTCCAGTCCATCGGTCTTAAAGCCGAGAGTAGCGGGCTTCACGAAGAATGCAACGAAGCGGTCGGTACTATTCGTGTGTCAGGCAGAGTGAATCACGAGTTTGAGGCGCAGAAAGAATCTCACCTCGTAAACGGAACCTTAATACCGAAGTTGATTGATGAGTTGCCTCTGTTGGCAGTGGTGGGTACTCAGATTTCGGGAGGCATCGAGATTCGTGACGCCGGGGAACTGCGATTCAAAGAGAGTGATCGGATCTCCGCGACTGTAAAGAATTTGAGAACGATGGGGGCTGAGGTTACGGAATATGATGATGGTCTCGCCGTCGCCGGCCCAGTCCAGTTGCGTGGAGGAAGGCTACATGCGCACGGAGACCACCGCATTGCGATGGCGTTCTCGATTGCTGCATTGATCGCCGATGGAGAATCGGAAATTGCAGGCGAGGAATGCGTCGCAGTTTCTTTTCCAGAATTTTTCGATTTACTGGATTCGCTTGTTGTCCGGTGATCGGAGCGGCTCAAACATCCTCATGACCCCTACCAGACCAATCATCATCGCCGGATTCATGGGATCGGGAAAGACCATTATTGCCGAAAGTCTGGCGCGTAAGTTGAAGTGCGCCTTCGTTGATCTGGACCACCAGATTACGCTAAACATTGGCCGCAGTCCCAAAGAGATCATCGAGAATGATGGTGAACAGTCGTTTCGTGAGATAGAAACGCGCATCCTCGAAGAGGTCCTGCGGAATGGTGCAGCGCGTGTCATCGCCCTCGGCGGCGGCGCCTGGCCAGTGCAGGGAAATCAGGATCTCATAAGCAAGTACAATGGAATTACCGTTTGGTTGGACGTACCCTTCGAAGTTTGCTGGGAAAGAATTCAGACTAAAACAGGCGAACGTCCGCTTGCCGCCGATAGAGATCGGGCTGAACTCCTGTACGCCGCGCGACACCCGCATTATGCTCGGGCGGAATTGCGCCTGAAGCTAGCCGCCAATGACTCCGTAGAGCAGATCGCAAATGAGATAGCGAAAATCATCCCTGGCAGCTACGAATAAGAAAGGCCCGGCTCGACGATGGAACAGAAGACCGACGACAGAGGATTACTGCAGGCGTTGCTCGGCGACGGCAGACCTCTTCTTCTGTTCAGCGGCTTGTCACTAGTTCTTTCCGGGGCCTTCGCCTTATTCCTTTCCGCCAGCAAGCATTTTCTACCTCACGACGTTCAGTATCTGGGAATGACGGCGGAACAACTTTGCGGATTTAAGAGTTGTCGAGTCGTCTATTTCATGTTTCATGATCGCGTCGCCTTTGGCGGGGCGTTGATAGCGATCGGTGCGCTTTACATGTGGCTGGCTGAATTTCCTCTACGCGAGCGGAAAGCCTGGGCGTGGTGGCTCTTCGTCGTTAGTGGTATTTCTGGCTTTGGCAGTTTTCTGGCCTACCTGGGTTATGGCTATCTGGACACGTGGCACGGCGTAGCCACGTTATTCCTGTTGCCATGTTTCATTTTTGGATTGGCTCGATCATGGAGGCGCCTGCAACGACCCCGTGGTTTTTCGACACTCTTCATGCCCGGAGTGAAAGTCAGTTGGCGCTCGTCGTTTGGGATTGGTCGTGCGTTGCTGCTGGCGACCGCTGCCGGCATGATCGTCGGGGGGCTGACAGTGATGACCTTTGGTATGACCCGAGTTTTTGTTCCACAGGATCTGACCTTTATGGGTTTGGCTAGAACCGATCTGCAAAGCATTAGCTCGCGATTGATACCATTGATTGCTCATGACCGCGCCGGGTTTGGCGGCGCAATTGGAACTGCAGGTGTCACTGTGCTCTTTTGTGTTTGGTGTGCAACGCCTTCAAGAAGTTTGTGGCAAATATTATTCCTTGCCGGAATGGTTGGGTTTGCTACCGCGATCGGTGTGCACCCGCTAGTGGGTTACAACGATCTATTTCACCTTGGGCCTGCCATTGTGGGCGCAATGATGTTCCTCTTCGGTTTAATTTTATGTTGGAAACAGCGAGAGACGATAGTGACCGTCACAACCGCAGAAGTTTGAAGTCACTAAAAAACGCAGATAATTGGAAGTCGTTCGCCGTGGCTACCGGCGACGGCTATTTCCGCCTGGAAACCGAAGACATACGTGACGTACCGGTCCGACTTTTTTTAACACCGTCATTGTTGAGCGCTGCTGAAGACACTCTCTACAGGCAGATCGTGAACGCTACACGTTTTCCCGGGGTTAAGTTGGTAGCGATCACGCCCGATGTCCACTATGGCTACGGAGTACCGGTTGGTTGCGTAATTTTGACAGACGTAGAAACCGGGGCCGTGGCGATGGGCCCAGTCGGCTACGACATCGGCTGCGGAATGATGAGCGCTCAATCCGATGTCCGGGCCGATACAGCCACCCCATCGAAGAAACTGGAATTCAACCGCGCAGTGATGCAGCGGGTGGCAATGGGCGCAGGAGGAAAAAGCCATCAGCTGGGCCGGCTTTCGGAAACAGAATTCAACAACCTGGTGCGTGGTGGCGCTGAATACTACACAGAAAAGTACGGCGCTTCCTTCGATAGGAGCCGCGCCGAGAGACATCGTATTCCGGTATCGGACGATTGGACCATCCCCAAAGGCGGAAAAGGAAGACCTGAACGCGGAATGGAGCAGCTGGGGAGTCTGGGCGGCGGCAACCACTTCATTGAGTTGCAACGTTCGGAAATGACCGGCGCTCTATTCGTGCAAGTGCACACTGGAAGCCGCGGTTTCGGTCACGGACTGGCTACAAATTATTTTGAGTTGGCACGTCAGGAACGACCCGACGCCGTCACTGATATTGACCTCGGATACTTCACGCCTGACTCGCGGTATTACAGCGACTATCTAAATGCGGTGGCGGCGGGCGGCAACTACGCCATTCTCAACCGGCTAATAATTTTTGAAGCAGTCGCGGAGGCCTTTCGCGAAGTATTCAGCGCCGATCTTGATTTGATCTATGAGATTAGTCACAACCTGGTGCAGCGGGAATCTCATCCTGAATTCGGTGATGTCTGGGTTCATCGTAAAGGCGCGACGCGCGCATTTCCCGCCGGACACCCGTTTCTAAAAAATACTTTCTGGGAACATACAGGGCATCCTGTGCTTATTCCAGGCAGCAACAAGGATTTTAGCTACATTCTACGTCCACTTGCCGGGGCAGTTAAAAGTGGATTTTCAGTGAACCATGGGGCAGGTCGTAAGCTTTCGCGGTCCCAAGCGTCGCGCACTTTATCGCAGAGACAAATTGATGATGAATACGCGTCGGCCGGAATACTTGTGAACGTTGATGGACACGTTCCGCTGGACGAAGCCGCCCCTGCTTACAAATCTTCTGAGGAAGTTTTGCGTGCTGTGACAGAGGCGGGATTGGCGAAAGTTGAGCACAAGCTCTGGCCGCTCGCGTCGTTAAAGGGAGTGGAGGAAAGGAGGGGTAAAAGGGGAAGGCGGAAAGGGAAAACGAAAAAGTCTGATGGACATTATTAGTGTTGTTTGAAAGTAGGTGCGTTTGGTTTGAATGCCCGATTCATCGGGCTAGCCCGCAGGGCCGTTAGGCCGGAGCTTTTAGCGCTGGCTGGCTAAGTCTCATTAGTGTGGATGTAAGTGAGTTTGGTTTGAATGCCCGATTCATCGGGCCAGCCCGCAGGGGCGATTAGGCCAGCGCTTTTAGCGCTGGTTAAGCGCGGCGCCTCCATTGTGATAGCGCGCTTTAGCGTGCTTACTCAACCCGCTTTAGCGCCAAAACCGACGGGCCTAGCGAATCCGAGAAGGCCGTTGAAACGGCCTCAGAAGAGCCTGGTCGGCTGAACCAGCCGTAAAACGGCTGGCCTAAATGGCCCTCCCGGGCCAGCCGCATGAATGCGGCATTCGCTGCAGGGCTCCGTAGGCGTGCCTAGGGTAAAAGACCAATCTATGAAAATACTTATCCCAGGCGGCAAGGGTCAGGTCGGGACGATTTTGGCCAGTGCGTTTCATAACGACGGACACGAGGTCACTGTTCTGAGTCGCAACCCGGCAAACGCTGCGTGGCGCATAGTGCAATGGGATGGCGAAACGCTTGGTGATTGGGTTGAGCAGTTGGATCAAGCAGACGTCGTTATTAATCTTGCGGGACAAAGTGTGAACTGTCGCTACACTCCCGCGAACCGCCGTATCCTCATAGACTCACGTGTGAAATCAACTCGAGTTGTAGGCCAGGCAATTGCTCAGGCCAAACATCCACCCCGCGTCTGGCTACAGGCAAGCACGGCAACGCTTTACGCGCATCGCTACGACGCTCCGAACGATGAATCAACCGGAATCATAGGTGGATCGGAACCGAACGCGCCGGATACGTGGCGTTTTAGCATCGAAATCGTTACGAAATGGGAACACGAAGTAAAGGAAGCGGTAACGCCGAAAACTCGCAAGGTGCTGATGCGTTCGGCGATAGTGATGAGTCCGGATCGAGGTGGTCCATTTGATGCTCTGCTGCGACTCGTGCGGTTGGGATTAGGTGGTCGTTCTGCCGATGGAAAACAGTATATATCGTGGATCCACGATCAGGATTTCGCGCGCGCCGCGAGGTGGTTAATCCAACATGACGAACTTGAGGGACCAGTCATTCTGGCGGCGCCAAATCCTCTGCCGAATTCAGATTTCATGCGCGAACTACGGCAAGCTTGGGGAACATCCATCGGTCTTCCCGCATCAGGTTGGATGTTGGAACTGGGGGCGTTTCTGCTAAGAAGCGAAACTGAACTAATCCTTAAAAGCCGTCGGGTCATACCGACGCGGCTACTTCAGTCCGGCATTACCTTTCAGTTTCCGACGTGGGCCGAAGCTGCTCGCGACCTCTGCGCCAGATGGCGGCGCGGAAATTAATTCATCT
The DNA here is from genome assembly GCA_046262135.1 of Pyrinomonadaceae bacterium. Classification (GTDB taxonomy): domain Bacteria; phylum Acidobacteriota; class Blastocatellia; order Pyrinomonadales; family Pyrinomonadaceae; genus PSRF01. Next base: position 7,774 of record JBHENH010000071.1, on the reverse strand, counting down.
ACATCTGGTGCTTCACGATGAGACTGGCGAGTCGATCGGCGACGGCGGGATCAATCTTCTTAAGCTTCTCCTGTTGCTCGAGTGCTTTGGCGGTGTTTCCCATCATCAGGTAGCTGATAGCAGAATTGTAATAATAGGAAGTATCGGCAGGGTCGAGCGCAATGGCTTTCTCATGAAACGCAATTGCCTCTTTAGCTCGCCCGGCTTTAGAAAGCGTTACGGCCAGACCATCATAGGCAAGTGGATATTGCGGGTTACTTTTGATGAGGCTTCGAAACACGAATTCTGAATACCGAAAGTTGCCCATTCGATCGTAGGTGACGGCCTGGTTATATCTGGCTTTAAGCAGTCGAGGATCCAACGAAACCGCCTTACTAAAAGCTTCAAGTGCACGCGAAAATTGTTTGAGCTCGCCGAGTGACTCACCAAGGTTATTATAAATTTCAGCTTCAACTGGATGGAGCGCGGCCGCTCTTTGATAAGCAATCACTGCATTCTCAAATTTTCTTTGAATCATGTATGCGTTGCCGATTTTGAAATTCGCGAAGCTTGCGATTTTAGGTTGGTTGCCGGACAGCGCGATGACACGGTTATAGGCACGAACAGCTTCTTCAAAGCGTCCCTGCGCCAGGGATGCCTGGGCCGCTGATAAAAGTTGTTGCACATCAGTCGATCCAGCAGTTGACCGCGGTCTCGAAGGAGTATTTGAACGAATAGGCAGGCTGGTTCCTGCTTGTTGTGCTCGCGTCTCAAAGCCAGCAAGGGCCATAAGAGCGGCTGCAGCCAGCAGCGCGACTATTTTCGTTATTGCTTTAGCTCTTGCGTGGCCTTTGAACTCCATGATAAAAGATTCCCCCATTCGAAATAAACGGGTAATCAACGGGAAAAATTGGAAATGCGTGCGGATTCCTATTTTTCTTATCACCACAATGTGTTGATGGGAATCGCCAAGGAGGACTTCGCCTATGCGTAAGCTGCTTTTGTTGCTCGCAATCATACTGGTCTGTGCCCCAGCCGGTTTTGCCCAAAGCGACTATTCAAACTGGGAATTTTTCATTGGTTACGCTCACGAGCGTGCCAATAATGGTGCCGATCGTTTAGACGCTAGAGGTAGATCCGTATCAGCCTCTGGAGCCACTTCTCGCGTAGATTTCGTTTCCGAGCGGCGACCCTTTAATGGCGTCACTGCTGAAGCTGTCGCCAATGTTCATAAGAATGTAGGCCTGGTGACGAATTTTGCGGCGACCTTCGCAGATGAGGATTTCGTTGACCGCCTGAGCGGCCGAACATTTAACGCCAGACTTTCACGTTACACGCTGCTTTTCGGTCCCCGTTACAACTGGCGCAACTCCTCGCCATTCCTTCCATTCGTCCACGCGTTGTTTGGTGCGACCCGGTATCATGCGGATTTTCGCAACGATGATTTTACGTGTCCTGACACGAACGAGACAGCGTTTGCTATGGCTTTGGGGGGAGGCCTGGACATCAGGGCTGGAAACCATGTCGATATTCGCGCGGCACAAGTCGATTACCTGCCTGTCTTCTTTAGCCATAAGCGCGAGGATGGTTTGCGGTTTTCGGCAGGCGTGAAGATCAAACCGTAATATCAGTGCGAGCTTCAACTAAGCTTTAGCTTTTGTCTCTTATCGAAGAAGTCAGACCACGCATCAGGGTTTTGTTTGAGCAGGGCGGGAACGTTTTTGATTGTAAAGTCGGAAATCTTCACGCCCTGCTCAATTTGTTTCCACGATAAGGGCATGGATACGGTAGCTTGCGGTTTCGCCCTCGCAGTGAAAACGGCCGCAAGGCTTTTTCCCCGCGCATTCTGCATCCAGTCAACATACACCTGATCTCGCTTTCGCTTGGCAATGGCCCGCTCTACAGTGGCGATTTTCGGCGCCCGTTGGGCTACCTCACCAGCCAGCAGTTTCGAAAATTCCGCCACCCTTTCGTATTGATTCGTAGGCTTTAACGGCAGGTAGATGTGAATCCCCGATGAGCCTGAAGTCTTGGGGAAGGCATTGAGACCAATTTCATCGCACACTGCTTTGCAGACCAGTGCCGCCTCAAGGACGTTTTCCCAGGGTGCCTTCTTCGGATCAAGATCGATAGCAATCCAGTCAGGATTATCGAGTTTCGCAGTGGTCGAATGCCATGGATGCTGCTCAATGGTTCCCAGATTTACAAAATGCAGCAGCGAAGCGGTGTTGGTATAAACTGCGTAATCCAATTGTCGGCCGACCTGATTTGTCAGACGAACCGTTTGCACGAACGAAGGGGCACTCTCAAGGTCCTGTTGGAAGAACATCGGTGCCGCAATGCCGCGTGGCCAGCGCTGTAGTATGGCGGGACGATTTGTGAGGAAGGGCACTATGCGAGGACCGATCGTGAGGTAGTAGGTAATAAGATCAAATTTCGTGATCTTTTGGTCCGGCCAATAGATACGATCCAGACTGGTCACAGACACAGGCTGACCTTCAACCTCGACAACCATGTCGCCTTTAGGCTGTTTCAGCCGGAGAAACTCTTCGACAGAAATTGCGCCGCGGCCTTTGCGTTCGGGCGTGTGTTTTACGCGCGACTGTTTTTTCGAGCCGGTTTTCGCATTCGCCATTACTGGTCTAACCCCCTGGTTCTCATCACGAACTTGCGTAGCGACTTTGTAAGAAGAATTCCGACGCGCGTACGCCTAATCGATTATTCGGTGTAGCCATCCGGATGGTTCTGCATCCAGCGCCAGGCCGATTCAATAATCACTCGCAAATCCTGGAATTGAGGTTTCCACTTAAGTTCGCGTTTGATCTTGTCGGAGCTGGCGATCAACGCCGGTGGGTCGCCGGGCCGTCGTGGACCAACGCGAGCTGGAATTTTCTTCTTCGTTACTTTACGCGCCGTTTCCAATACCTGGTTAACGCTATAGCCGTCTCCGCCGCAGCCAAGATTGTATATGCGGCTCCCTTCATCCAGCACATTCAGCGCCAGAATATGAGCTCGCGCCAGATCAATGACATGGATGTAATCTCGCACACACGTTCCGTCCGGCGTCGGATAATCGTCTCCATAAACCTCCACGGATTCGCGCTTGCCGGCGGCAACTTGCAAGGCAATCGGAATGATATGAGTCTCGGGTTCATGGTGCTCCCCAAATTTTTCACTGGCGCCGGCAGCATTAAAGTAGCGTAGGGACGCATATCGAAGAGCATAGGCCTCCGTGTACCAGTGCATTGCGCGTTCAAAGGCCAGCTTCGTTTCGCCGTAGGGATTGGTCGGCCTGGTAGGGGCCGTTTCATCTATCGGCTGCTTCTCCGGTTCGCCATAAGTGGCGGCACTGGACGAAAATACGATGCGACTTACTTCGAACTCCCGCATTGCGTCGAGCAAAATCAATCCAGCCGCAACGTTGTTACGATAATACTTTGCCGGATGTACGGTGGACTCTCCCACTTGTGAATCGGCCGCCATGTGAATCACAGCGTCAAGCCGGTGAGTCTCAAAAGTTTTGCGCAGCATTTTACTGTCGGCGAGATCGGCCCTGACAAAGTCAACGTCCGGGAGAATGGCCTCACGGTGGCCCTTATAAAGACTGTCATAGATGACCGGCTCGTGCCCGTCTTTCGCCAACTCTTCGGCGACCACACTGCCAATGTAACCCGCACCACCAGTCACCAATATTTTCATGATTCAGACAGGTTCCTCATTACATGCTCGTAGACCAAAGTCAGGACGGATCTCTAAGCGAGAGCCACCTACAGACGTTTCAGGCCAGGGAATGCAACCGTGCGAACGCGGAAACACTATAACCGCGTCTCATTAATCAAGTCTAACTAACGGAATACAGTTAACCGGCAACCTGGATTCACGCGTATGCGACACAACCCAGCGGTTAGGCTCGGAAAATTTAAGTGTGGGCGACTTTAGGTTGGACTGCTGCAGAGTTACTAGTGGTTGAATCGGATGGAGAGTAGTAAAGGATGCGGTTACAGTTATCACATGTCACTACTTCTTCGCCGCGCCTCACCTGGGCCATCGCCTGAGGCCGGAGTGCCATGAAGCAGGCCATGCACGCTCCATTGCGTGCTTCGGCAACGGCCACTCCATCGCGTATGCGCGCACTAATACGGACGTACAAAGCTCCCATTGATTTTGGTAACGCTGTTACAAGTCGTTCCCGCTCCGCACGATTCATGGCGATCTTTTCCGCCTGTTGTTGAGTCTCCTCGTCGAAAGCGCGTAACCGCGTATCTCGATCTGAGTTTAGTGAAGCAATCTCTTCGGCTCGTTCTTTAAGCGCGGCCTCAGCCTTTTCCAGGGCTTCCATCTGTTCGAGAGTTTGGGTTTCCAGTGCAGAGATTTGTTTGCGGGCGGCATCGGCCTCGCGTATTGCGGCCGTGTATTCGTCCTGTTTCTTTGACGACATCAAATTTCGTTCAGCGCGTTCTGCGCGTACCCTTTGTTCGGCTATTTCTGTCTCCAGTCTCGAACGTGTGTGCCTGGCTTCATCCCTGGCGCTTTCCAGAGCTCGAATTTCAAAGGCGCGCTGATCGAATTCCCTTTCGATCTCGGCGCGCCTTTGGGGTATGGCTTCTAGTTCTGCTTGTAGTTTTCTTATGCTTGTATCAAGTTTTTGTAAAGCGACTAATTGCTGTAATTCCGCCTTCACTCGTTATGCTCTCCTCAAAAGATCAAGTGACGTTTTTATATGAATCAGGACAATCATCAATTAGGATTATCAGGCATTGAGCACCTTCCGTGCAAGTCAGCCACCACCCGACCGCAGCAGCGGTCGCATCGATACCCTGGAATTCGTACAGCAGCTGTGGTTTGCGCACTTAGATCAGGAATACGGGGCTGTTTGGCTTCGACGCTCTCAGATTTTTAGGCTAGATCCCCGTATAGATGTTGTAGCAAAGCCGCCACAGTTATTGCTGCGGTTTCCGCCCTTAGCGTGCGACCGCCGAGCGTGGTGACTATCCATCCGGCCGCGCGCGCCCTTTCGATTTCGTCCTTCGTCCAGCCGCCTTCGGAGCCCACGAGCGATGCCAGGGAAGTAGGCATCGGCGGCAGCTGTTCTCTTGTCCGCAATAGTGATTGGCCGTCGCGCTCAGAAAACATCACGCAATGCTCGACCTCAAGTCGTTGTTGTTCGATTAAAGATTCTAAACTCACCGGGTTTGAGACCTCGGGCACGAATGCTCGCCCGCATTGTTTCGCACCCTCGAGTGCGATTCGCTGCCATCTTGCCACGCGCTTAGCAGCGTCCGACTCGTCACGCAAACGGATGTCAGCGAGTTTTGTTACCACCGGTACAATGCGAGTTACTCCTAACTCCGTTACCTTTTGCACCACCAGATCAAATTTCTCGCCTTTGAGGAGTGCCACTCCCATGGTTAGCTTCAACGGCGACTCCCGACGTGCAGGCTCAGACTGGGCAATGACAGTGAGGAACGCAACCTCTCGCCCGCTTTCCTCTATCCGGCAGTGAAACTGCTTTCCCTCTCCGTCAAACACGTCAACTTCCTCACCGGCCTTTAAGCGAAGAACCTCACGCAAGTGATGCGCTTCGTCAGAGGCGAGCGTCAAACGATTCTCGGTGGCGTCAAATGCGCTTGGCGGCGCATAGAATCTACGGCGAGTCATAGGTTGATGTTAGACAGGATTAATAGGATCGACAGGATTCAAACAAGGGAGGCTAACAGGACCAATCGGCGGTAAAGGACCCGGATCGCTTGTTTCAATCCATCTTGTTAATCGTGTGGACCCCGTTAAAATTAGAAACGATCACCATTTAGATAACCATCGCAACCCACTCACCCTCTTCGATCGTTTCGAATGGAGCCGTCACTCCAAATTCCAGTAGCCGAGCTCTAACAGTTTCTGCCTGCGTATTCAAAATCCCTGAAAGGATCAAATGTCCGCATGTTACTGACAAGAGCGCGGGCAATAGTGAAGCGATGACATCGGCCGTTAGATTTGCGCAAACGATATCCGCGGATGCTGTTGTCTGGTCAAGTGATCCAACTCGAAACGAGATCTGTTCCTCAACATCATTGAGCCGTGCATTCTCGCGCGCTATAGCAATGGCCGCGGGATCGGTGTCATAAGCTTCAATGCATGCATCAGGAAACAATTTTGCCGCAGCTATCGCAAGGATTCCGGTTCCGGTCCCTAGATCGAGAAAACTGGAGCCACGAAAATATTTTTCGATCGCCGCCAAGCACAATCGAGTGGTCTCATGAGTGCCGGTTCCGAAGGCCATCCCCGGCTCGATATGAATCACGATACGGTCATGTGTATCCTCGATATTGGTCCACGGAGGCGCCACTATGAACCGGCCCGTCTCGACCGGTTGCCAGCTTTTCTTCCATTGTCCCATCCAGTCTTCATCGGCAAACTCGCGAATTTTCAACCCCCTGACCGAGGAGGAAGGCAAATTGTAAAGGCGCAATGCATCTGCCAATTCTGCGTGTACAGCTGCGCGGTTTGGTAAATCATTAAAGTAGGCAATTACTTTCGAAGCCTGCTCCTCCGCCTCGTTAGTCTCCGTTCCCAACGACCCGGCCTCCATCAACGCATACTCAACTGCCTCGCGCGCTTTCGGTTCAATGTCGACGTCGAGCGCGTACCACAGGCGTTGCGAAACATTTTGGTGTGCGGAACTCAAGCTATTCCTCACCGGGGGCGGTGCTCGAAAATTAGGCGAACCACGCCGAGAATAAACTACAAGGCCGTGAGTTGCGAACGGGCCAATCCGTAGTCCGTCATTGGAATTTACGAACAACGTCCTGCTCGGGACGGCGGGCACCTTCGCCCGCAGATCGGTCTTTGTTGAGCAGTGCGCGACAAAGCGCGTAGAATGCGGCCTGAATAACAAACAACACTTTGACGTCACTATGAGAAATCAAACAAAGCGGACTCAATGGTGGTTGTTGCTCGTCGTGACGGCCATCGCTCTATATCTCTGCTGGCTTATGGTGAAGCCTTTCGCCGGCGTACTCGCGTGGGCCGCGGTCCTGGTAATCGTCTTCTATCCGGTTCACCAGCGACTGGTTCGGAAAACCAATCGGCCCGCACTAAGCGCGTTGGTGTCCTGCATTCTTGTAGTCCTCACAATCATGGTGCCGGTCGTCCTTGTAACGATTGCGGTCGTCAGGGAATTTTCCGGGGCAATGCAAAGCCTGCAGGCAAATCTGGCCGGCTTCCTCGATCCGAATTCGCCTCTAATCGGACGACCGCTGCAGTGGCTTAGCCGTTTTGTTGATGTTGAACAGCTTCGTTCGCAAGAGCAACTGCTCGCATGGTTAAAAGGGATGACTGGTTCCCTCGCAGGTCAAACGCTCGGTTTTCTTGGTGGCGCTATAGGCATAATCGTGCAGATGTTTTTCGTCGTGTTTACTATGTACTACCTCTTTCGCGACGGTGATCGAATTTTTGGTGTGATAAGAGACGCGTTACCAGTCGACGAGACCCAAGCCGATGCTATTCTGGCAAGGACACGCGATGTGGTCGGCGCGAGCGTTTATGGAGTTTTGACCATTGCCATTATTCAGGGCACGCTCGGCGGCTTAGCTTTTTGGGTTCTGGGAATACCTTCTGCGATCGTCTGGTGCGTGGTAATGATTTTTATGGCGATGATCCCGATGCTCGGGGCATTCGTTGTGTGGGTACCCGCAGCAATCTATCTTTTCGCCACCGGCCACTACGTGAAAGGTATTCTTCTCGTGCTCTGGGGAACCCTGGTCATCGGGATGATTGACAACTTTCTGCGGCCTAAGCT
>JBHENH010000070.1:15350-15579 GCA_046262135.1 Pyrinomonadaceae bacterium | reverse complement strand
AACAGAAAGTCTCGCAACTTGTCGCTGGCGGGATTGCCGCCGGCCGTAGGCAAATAACGCTGCATCATCTCGGGCCCGACGTAAACAGACCCCAGGACCTGGCGCGGCTGCCATCGTGTTGAATTTCTAAATCGGGTGTCTGAGGAAAGCGTTTCGCGACTCAAGTAGGAATCGACTAGACGGCGCGTGGCCGCGACATCGGTTGATAAAACGAGGAACTCGCCTATGA